>DASZVT010000030.1:0-3143 GCA_035546915.1 Mycobacteriales bacterium
TGCCCCCGCCGACGGCAGCCGACGACGCAGCGCTCGCCGTGGAGCTCCGGGACGTCGCGATCCTGGAAATGCTCTATGCCACCGGCGTCCGGGTGGCGGAGCTGTGCGGCTTGGACCTCGCTGCGGTGGATTCGAGTCGGCGCCTGGTCCGCGTGATCGGCAAGGGAGACAAGGAGCGCGCCGTGCCCTACGGGGTGCCTGCCGAGGAGGCGCTGCACCGGTGGACCGATCGGGGGAGGCGCGTGCTGGCGAACGACCGCTCGGGCAGCGCGCTGTTCCTCGGCCGCCGGGGCGGCCGGATCGACGCCCGCGCCGTGCGTAGCCTCGTACATCAGCGCGGGGAGCGGGCCGGGCTGGCGGGTCTCGGGCCGCACGGGCTGCGCCACAGCGCGGCCACCCATCTGCTCGAAGGGGGAGCGGATCTGCGCTGGGTTCAGGAGCTGCTCGGGCACGCTACGCTCGCAACGACGCAGATTTACACCCATGTGTCCGCCGAACGACTGAGGGCTGTGTATGAGACCGCACATCCGCGCGCGTGACGGCGTTCCCGCCGGACCACGTGGGTGCGCCGGGATGTCCCGATGAGTCCGAGCCAGCGGTCCTCCGCCGCCCGCCAGGTAGCCACCGACGATGCAGCGTCCGGCGACGCTGCGAGCGCGCGCGAGCAGCAGCAGGCGGCCAAGGCACAGGCCGCCGCCGAGGTAGCGGTGATCTGGCAGGAGTACAAGGCGACGGCTGACCGGCGGCTGCGTGAGCAACTGATCCTGCACTACTCGCCGTTGGTCAAGTACGTGGCAGGCCGCGTCGGTACCGGTTTGCCTCCCAACATCGAGCAGGCCGACCTCGTCTCGTACGGCATCTTCGGGCTCATCGACGCCATCGAGAAGTTCGACCTCAGCCGCGCCATCAAGTTCGAGACCTACGCGATCAGCCGGATCAAGGGCGCCATCATCGACGAGCTTCGGGCGATCGACTGGATCCCGAGGTCGGTGCGTTCGAAGGCGCGCGCCGTCGAGAAGGCGTACGCCACGCTGGAAGCGAAGCTGCACCGAACGCCGACCGAGGCGGAGGTCGCAGCCGAACTCGGTATCGGCTTGACCGAGTTGCACCAGATCTTCAACCAGGTGAGCTTCGTCAACGTCGTCGCGCTGGACGAGTTGCTGGGCGCCGGCGGTGAGCGCGGCGACCGGGTCAGCCTGGTCGACACGCTGGAGGACACCAGGGCCGAGGATCCGGTGATGGCGTTCGAATCGGAGGAGACGAAGTTCCTGCTGGCCGGCGCCATCAACACGCTGCCAGAGCGGGAGAAGATCGTCGTCACGCTCTACTACTACGAGGGGCTGACGCTGGCAGAGATCGGCCAGGTATTGGGCGTGACCGAGAGCCGGATCTGTCAGATGCACACCAAGGCGGTGCTCCAGCTACGGGGCAAGCTCGCGGAGCCGAAGGTCTGAGTTCTCGCATCACGCCACCGGTTCGCCCTGCCAGGGCAGGAGACGCACCACGCCTTGCCCCAGCAGTGTCAGCGGGTCGAGGTAGACCCGGTCGTCACCTGTCGTGAAGAACAGTCCCCAGTGCAGGCATGCCGCGACCGGGCAGCCCGGGTGCCCCGCCGTGAGGTAACCGAGCAACTGCCCGGCCTGCACCGCCTCTCCGGCCCGCACCACGGCCTCGAGCGGCTCGTAGGTCACGTGCCGGCCACCGGTCACCGCCACGCTGACCACGCCTCGACCCGCCAGATCACCGGCGAAGACGACGGTTCCACCCAGCGCGGCGTGCACCGGGGTGCCGGCCGGGGCCGCGAGGTCGACGCCGCGATG
Organism: Mycobacteriales bacterium; assembly: GCA_035546915.1. Lineage (GTDB taxonomy): Bacteria > Actinomycetota > Actinomycetes > Mycobacteriales > CAJCIY01 > DASYGP01. Next base: position 1,821 of record DASZVT010000030.1, read on the forward strand.
GCCGGGTCCGTACGCGGTGACAGGTGGTGTGAACGGCCGGACGACAGCGATCGGCGCGATCGGTGCGACGGCTCGGGGCGCGTGACCTGCGCCAGCCTGCACGCCGGGGCCGGCAAGCACGAGTAAGGCCACGCCACCCAGCGCGAGTGCAGCGCGGCGCGCGGTGTCCCGAGGCGACGCGAGCCGCCGCCGGAAAGCGGCCGGGAGGCGAGAAGCAGGCACGTTTCGAGGGTGGCCGTCCGGCCGCCGGCATGCCGGGCGGTCACCGGATCTGGGGATTGCGCGCACGGACTGGGGATGCCGGTCGGCCCCTGGTCGTCGCTCGCGGCCGTCGGCGTACACTTGCCGTCAGCGGTTCGGGCTTCCCGAACCGACTTCGCACGCTCTTTCCCGCTCCCCTCGGTGCGGGGCTCGGCCGGTCCGGTCCGCGGGTTCAGATCCCACGGCTTCCGCACGAGCAGGGCGTCAGGCATGCACGGCCGCCCGGCCGCGCGTGAGAACCGGACGCGTGCCTTCGGGCACGAGAAAGAGGCTGGCATGGCGAACCGCCCTGTCGTCACGATGAAGGAACTGCTCGAGAGCGGCGCGCACTTCGGCCACCAGACCAAGCGCTGGAACCCGAAGATGAAGCGTTACATCTTCACCGAGCGCAACGGTATCTACATCATCGACCTGCAGCAGTCGCTCACCTACATCGACCGGGCATACGAGTTCGTGCGTGAAACGGTCGCGCATGGCGGCTCGATCCTGTTCGTCGGGACCAAGCGGCAGGCGCAGGAGGCTATCGAGACCCAGGCCAAGCGGGTCGGTATGCCGTTCGTGAAGGAGCGCTGGCTCGGCGGCATGCTCACCAACTTCTCCACCGTGTTCAAGCGGCTGCAGCGGTTGAAGGAACTGGAGCAGATCGAACTCACAGGTGGCACCAACGTGCTCACCAAGAAGGAACAGCTGGTGCTGTCCCGTGAGCGGATCAAGCTGGACCGGACTCTCGGTGGTATCCGGGACATGACCAAGGTCCCCAGTGCCGTCTGGATCGTGGACACCAACAAGGAACACATCGCCGTCGACGAGGCACGCAAGCTGGGCATCCCGGTCGTCGCGTTGCTCGACACCAACTGCGATCCGGACCTGGTCGACTACCCGATCCCGGCCAATGACGACGCGATTCGGTCCGCCGAGCTGCTCACCCGGGTGATTGCGGACGCCGTCGCGGAGGGCCTGCTGCAGCGGGCCGCCGCGCAGGCCGGTGATGCTGGTGCGGATGCCGACCCGAACGCCGAACCGATGCCGGAGTGGGAGCGCGAGGTACTGACCGGTGCGGAG
>DASZVT010000031.1:0-9828 GCA_035546915.1 Mycobacteriales bacterium
AACGCCGCCCGCGCTGGGCGCGTGGCGGCGTTCCGGCGTCTTGACCTCGTCAGCCCTCGTCGTTGACCCAGCGCATGAAACGGTGCAGCGGGATGAAGCCGTCGTGCGGGAAACCGACCGCCATCTGCCCGGCACCGCCGAGCGGGACCACCCGCTGCACCCCGGCCGAGGCGAGCGCGTCGCGGACCTCGGCCTTGCGCTCCGGCGGGTAGACACCGACGGTCTGGGTCGCGACGTCGGCGTAGCGCACGGCGTCCCGCAGCGACTCGACCGGGACCACGTTGACGATCTTCCCGCTGGGATGCAGGTCGATCGGCTCGTCGGAGCGGATCACCAAGCCGGTGCCGTCGTAGTTGCCCCACAGCCGGTAGAGCTTCGGCATCTGCCGGAGCACCTCCAGCTCCTCCCGAACGTCCACCGGGACCGGGACACCGGTGGCCGAGGCGGTACGGCGCTCGACGCCGAGTCGGCCGGCAAGCGCCTCGCAGTAGCGGTCGATGTCGGCCAGCCCGCCCTCGATGTACTGGAACCGGGACGAGACGCAGGCCTCCTGGTTGTAGAGGGTGGCGTCCGTCGCGGCCGCGTCCGCGGCCTCGGCGATCGTCTCGTCGGAGCCGAACACCTCGCGCCCGATGAACGAGATCGAGGTCTTCGGGTCGAAGGACACGAGCTCGAAACCGGGCCCGATGTACTGCAGCGCACCGCGGATCGTCGCCTCGCCACCCCAGGCGATCAGCTTGTCGAAGAACTGCGGACGGAACAGGATGCTTTCCACCGCGGTGTCACCGCCGCGCCAATACGCCGCCGAGAACGAGCGCACCACCGGGTGACCGGGGAACAGCACCGCCATCGTGCGCAGCACCGCCGTCGTGGTGAACAGGTCGTTGGACGGCAACTTGAACAGGTGCACGCCCTTGGTCAGCGCGCAGCGCACGATCGACGACGGGCCGAGCCCAGGGGCGTTGCCGGCCAGGATGTGCACCAGCCGCGGCGGGAACGCGCGCACCTGGGTGGTGCGCCCGTCGTGGCCGCGGCGCGGCACCCAGCCGTCCACCACCGCGGCGCCGCCGAGCTCGTTGTCCAGCTGGAACTCGATCCGGTCCCGGTCGAACAGCTGCCACAGGTCGGCGTAGGCGCGTTCGAAGATCCGGGCATTGTGCGGCGCGGTCGCGGTGAGCGACTCCCGGGCCTCGGCGAGATGGCCGAAGGTGTCGTCGCGGAGCGCCTTCCCGGTGGCCACCAGCAGGTCGATGATCTCGGCCGCGGGCAGGTCGAACGCGGGTCCGGGTTCGAGCCGCGACCAGACCAACTCGTCGAGCTCGAGCCGCGGCGTCGCGAACTGCTGGCCGCCGGCCGGTCCGTACACGGCGTCCGTACCAGCGCGCGGAACACCCTGAAGGACATGCCAGACGGGCAGGACTGCGGTGTCAGCGGCGGTCATGCGCCGACCACCCCGCGGATGTACTGCTCGATAGTGCCGCCGCAGGTGAGCTTGTCGTCCGCCCCGCCGCTGAGCTCGCTGTAGCGCTGGATCGAGTCCTGGATGATCGGACCCGGCCGGCCACATTCGCACGGCGCGGTGTAACTCGCGACGGCCTGGTCACCGCTGACGATGCCGCCCCAGCGGCTCTGCCAGCCCGGATCGTAGAACGCGACACGGCCCGTCACCCAGCCATCAGCGCCGGGCTCGACCAGCCGCTCACCGCTCTCGTCGAGCATGAGCAGCGTCATCCACGGCGCGACGTGGTACATCCCGGCCTCGCACATCGGCGCGACCGTCGAATACTCCGACATCGAGTACAGCTTGGGACGCTGGACGTCACCGAGGAAGCGGGCCATCTGCTCCTGGTAGTCCGGCGGCAGCGTCATGCCCTTGAGACCGCCGGTGATCGACGCGACCGTCCCCGGGTGGAACGAGCCGTCCGGGATGCCCTTCTCGCGGGCCAGCTCCATGAGCCGCCACCACGTCGACCAGGGTCCGAGCACGTACTGCGGCTCGTCCCGGTAGCCGAGCACGATGTCGGTGATCCGCCGGATCGCCGCGTCCATCCGGATCCGACGCTGTTCGTCCTCGGCGCCGGCCGCGGCCAGCTCGGCGGGCGTGATCGATCCGTCGGCCATCGCCTTGCGCAGCGCCGCCGCCCGGATGTTGTCGCTCACTCGCATCGGCTCGTCGGTGAGGGTGTGCGACGCGCCCGGGCGGGCGAAGGCCCGGGTGTAGGCCTTGAACCCGTAGCAGTACCGCATCGGTGCGTTGCCCGGGACCAGCAGCACGATCGGCCGGTCGTTACGCGCCGGGATGACCTGCGGGTATCCGACGAAGGCGAGCGACATGCCCTGCGACATCGCCACGTCGGCGTCGTCCATGAGCAGGAACGAGTTCTTGCCGGTCGTGCCGCTGGTGGCGACGAGGTGGTAGCCGTGCTCCTTGAGCCGCTCCAGCCAGCCGTCGACGTCGGTGACGTCCGACACGTCCACGTCGCTGATCTTGGGCGTGGTGACCGTTTCCAGCCACAGCGACAGCCGGTCCCACTGTCCCTTGCTCACGAACGAGGCCGGGTAGCTCTTGTACGTCGCATGGCTGAACAGCAGCGGAACGAGGTCCTCGCGCGACTTGATGGTGGTGATGCCGACCTCGTCGCAGCGCTGGTCGAGCACCGGGATCTGCGGCCGCTGACCCTCCAGCCGTTCGTTCGCCGCGGCGAGCTGCAGGTCCTCCAGGTCGGCGGCATCGAGGCTATGCCGGATCGGGTCCGGAGCCTTGGTCAGGTCGAGCAGTTCCTCAAGCGCGGTCATGAGGCGCCTTTCTCCTTGGGGACGGGGGTCGGGACGAGGGCGCGAGCAACATGCCGCACGCGATGTCGACGAGGTCGACGACGATCGCCTCCACGTCGTGGGATCCGTGGCCGGACTTGACCGCTCGCCACTGGACACCGGCGAGCGCGGTCACCACGAGCTTGGTGACCAGGTCGAAACGACGCCGGAAGAGCCCATCCGGCAGATCGGGCAGCAGGTGGCGCAGCTCCTGGCGGGCCCGCAGGAACGACCCGTTCACATCCGCGCCGAGCACCCCGTCGTAGCGGACGTGGTCGCTCTGGCAGCGAGCCAGGAAGATCAGGAATCCGTTGCCGTCGAGCTGGTCGGCGAGCGGGCTGACGATGGCTTCCACGGTGGCGCGCAGCGGGTCCGCCGCGTGCACCGCGCGCTCCAGCAGCACCAGCCGGCGCGCGGTGATATCCGCCGTATGCCGGCGAAAGATCGCCAGCACCAGCGCTTCCTTGTCACCGAAGTAGTACTGCGCGGCCGCGGTGTTACGGGTGCCGGCGGTGGTGGCCACCTCGCGCAGCGAGACCGCGTCGATGCCGCGCTCGGCGAACAGCCGCTGCGCGGTGGTGATCAGCAATTCCTTGGTGGCCCGGCCTGCCGCGTATCCCTCGTGTGCTTCCGGCGGCGGCTGGCCGCGGTGGCCGCGGTGGCCGACGGTCGTCACCGGCGCACCTGCGTCCTTGAGCACCGCTCGAATATATTACAGATGCATTATTTTCGACAAGACGCTTCGCCGACCGTTCCGTCCGCGGCCGGCGCCCATCACCGGCGCGGTAACCTCGTCCGCATGACGAGTACGAGCGAGCACGCCGCGCAGATCCCTACCGGCCTCGACGGTGTCGAGGTCAGCCTCGATGATCACATCGCCACGGTGACGTTCTCCCGGCCGCCGAACAACTTCTTCGACCTCGAGTTGGTCAGTGCGCTCGGGGACGCGTTCGAGTCGCTCGACCGGGTTCCCGAGTGCCGGGTGATCGTGCTGCGTGGCGAGGGCAAGCACTTCTGCGCCGGCGCCAAGCTCGGCGCCACCGAGGAGGACCTGATCTCGACCGCCAAGGGTGCCCAGAACCCGCTGTACGAGCAGGCGGTCCGGCTGGCCGGTTGCCACGTGCCGGTGGTGGCGGCCGTGCAGGGCGCCGCGATCGGTGGCGGCCTGGGCCTGGCGACGGTCGCCGACTTCCGGGTCGGCGCTCCGGAGGCCCGTTTCGCGGCGAACTTCTCGCTGCTGGGCATGCACCACGGCTTCGGCCTCACCGTCACACTGCCGGACATCGTCGGGCAACAGGCGGCGCTGGACCTGCTCTACACCGGCCGCCGGGTCGGTGGTGAGGAAGCGCTGCGGATCGGGCTGCTGGACCGGCTCGTCCCGGCGGACCAGGTCTTCGCGGTGGCCCACGAGCTCGCCGCCTCGATCGCCGCGTCGGCACCACTGGCAGTGCGGGAGATCCGCAGCACCATGCGCGGCGACCTGGCCGAGCGGATGGGCAAGGCCACGCTACGAGAGCACACCGCGCAGCGCGAGCTACGCAAGACCGACGACTACCGCGAGGGCGTCACCGCCTACGGCGAGCGGCGGTCGCCGAACTTCCAGGCCCGCTGACCGGCGGCACGGTCGTCGCCTCCGACCGGGTCTGGGTCAGAATCGTGCGGCGACTGCCTTGACGTTCAGGAACGACATCAGGCCCTCCGGCCCGTACTCGCGCCCGAACCCGCTGCTCTTGACCCCGCCGAACGGCGCGTCGAGTGCCTGAGCCGCGCCGTTGACCCGGAAGCCGCCGACCCGCACCCGGCCGGCGACCGCCAGACCGACCTCCTGATCCGCGGTCCAGACCGAGCCGGCCAGGCCGTATTCGGAGTCGTTCGCGATCCGCACCGCATCGTCGAGATCCCGGTAGGCTTGGACCACGACAACCGGCCCGAACACCTCCTCGCGGGCGATCCGCATGTCGGAGGTGACCCCGGTGAAGACGGTGGGCTCGACGTAGTAGCCCGTTGTCAAGCCGGCCGGCCGGCCACCGCCGACGGCGACCCTGGCGCCTTCGGAAGTCGCGATGTCGAGATAGCCGAGTACCCGGTCACGCTGTCGGGCGGAGACCAGCGGCCCGACCAGCGTCTCCGGCTGCCACGGGTCGCCAACCGGCCACTTCGCCATCGCTGCCGCGAACTTCTCGACGAACTCGTCGTGCCGGTCGGCGGACACCAGCATCCGGGTCTGGGCCATACAGGACTGGCCGGTGTTCCCGATCGCCATCGGCACCAGCCGCTTGATGCTCCAGTCGAAGTCGGCGTCGTCGAGCACGATCGCGGCCGACTTCCCGCCGAGTTCCAGGGTGAGCGGGGTGAGCCGCTCGCTGCAGCGGGCCATAATCGCCTTGCCGGCGCGGGTACTGCCGGTGAACACGACTTTGTCGATCCCGGGATGGCCGACGAGGTGATCGCCCACCTCCGCGTCGCCGGCCACGATGCTCACCACACCGTCGGGGACACCGGCTGCCTGCAGCGCCTCCGCCAGCAGGTACCCATCCAGCGGAGTCTCCGGTGCGGCTTTCACGATGATCGAGCAGCCGGCCACCAGTGCCGGGGCGAGCTTGTTCATGATCGAGCGCAGTGGTGCGTTCCAGGGCACGATCGCGGCGACCACACCGAGTGGCTCGTGCCAGACCTGGCTCGAGCCGCGTCCCACCGTCCGCGTCTGGACGAACTCGTGGTGCTCGGCCAGGTCGGCGTAGTAGCGGAGCGCGGCGATCGGGATCACCACGTGGTCGGCGGCACAGAACGCCACCGGCGCGCCCATCTCGGTCGTGATGACCTCGGCGATCTCGCTGGACCGGGCATCGAGCGCGTCCGCGACCGCGCGCACCACCGCAGCGCGCTCGGCCGGCGTCCGCCGAGGCCAGTCCCCTTGGTCGAATGCCTGACGAGCGGCGGCCACCGCGGCGTCGACGTCCTGCACGGATCCCATCGGAACCCGCGCCACGACCTCTTCGGTGCTGGGACTGGTGACGTCCAATGTCGCCTTGGTCGCCGGGGCTACGAACCGGCCCCCGATGAACAGGTCGTCGCGGTCGTACCGCTTGGTGGTCGCAGGCTTGGCGCTCATGTCAGATCATTCCGCTTCCGAGGACAGGGACTTCCACCGGAAGCCCTTGGCGACTGCCGGGTCGTACAACTCGGCGAACAGGCCACCGGTCAGACCGGCGTCGACGAACAGGCTGGTGCCGTTGACGAAGCTCGCCAGCTCGCTGTTCAGGAAGACCATCGGCCAGGCCTGTTCGACCGGATCAGCCAGCCGGCCCAGCAGTTTCGGGTAGGCGCGCAGCGCGTCCAGGCCGCCCTCCTTGGCCTTCATCACCTTGGTGAAGTCCGGGGTGGCCGCGGTCTTGGTCCCACCCGGGTTGATCCCGGTCAGGCGCACCCCGGCGCTGATGCTGGTAACAGCGCGGGCCGCGACGTAGGCATTCACCGCTTCCTTGGAGAAGTCGTACGGGTAGCCACCCCGTTCCAGGTTCTTGACGCCCCAGGCACGGGCCGCGTCGGCGTCCGGGGTCTCGAGCAATTCGTTGAGCAACGGGATGTGCCGTTGCCAGGACACCCCCGAGGTCGAGCCGACACAGCAGACCGCACTGCCGGCCGGCATCAGTGGCAGCACCGTCTCGGTGAGCAACCGCAGCCCGATGAAGTTCACCGCGAGGACCTGCTGCGGGTCGAAGGTGCCGGGGATGCCGGCGCAGTTGAACAGGGCGTGGATCTCGCCGCCGACCGCGTCGACCAGGTCCAGCACCTGCCGGTCGTTCGCCAGGTCCACCGTGTGCCGGGCCGCAACCCCTGCGACCGGAGTCTCACGCAGATCCACCGCGTGCACCTGGGCACCGAGCCCGACCAGCAGCTCGGTGGCGGCGGCGCCGATGCCCGACGCGGCTCCGGTGACGATCACGCGCTTGCCGTCGTAACGAAGGGCGTCGCGCAGCTCTGGCACGGTGTCTCCCAGCGGTCGATGCGGAGCGGTTTCGAACAGTAGCCTAGTTGATCCCCGCCATCGGCCGGTCGGCCGGGGCGACCTGCTCCACCGCCGCGATGTACCGGCGCGTCAAGAGCTCCGCCCGCTCCGCGTCGCGCTGCTCGATGGCGGCCACCAGCGCGCGGTGCTGGTGCGCAACCCAACGGGCGCCGGCCTCCGGCTGGCGCACCTGCAGGCCACGCGCCCGGACCAGGTCGACCAGGACCGGCACGAACAGCGCGAGCGCCGGGTTACCGGACAGCCGGGCGATCTCGGTGGACAGGCTCGGCCGCTGCGCGTCCGGGCCGCCGGTGACGAAGGCCGGGCCGGTCCGCTCCTCCGCGACCAGCACCTGCCGAAGCCGCGCCACCGCATCCGGACTCGCTGCGGTCAGCAGACCACGTACCGCGAGGACTTCCAGCGGCGCCCGCACCGCGAAGATCGCCTGTCGGCTGGTCCCGGCGTGGTCGAGCCAGGCCCGGGCCGCGTCGCGCAGCGCGGTGGGGTCCGGCGCGACGATCACCAGTCCACCGCGGTTGCCGCGCCGTGCCTCGACGGCGGACCAGCTCTCCAGCAGCCGTACCCCCTCGCGCAGCGCGGCCCGGCTCACCCCCAGTCGCATTTGCAGGTCCCGCTCGGTACCCAGCAACTCGCCCACCGGCCAGCCCCGGCTCCTGATCTCCCGGAGCATGCCTTCGGCCACCCGTCGCCCGAGTTTCTGCCTGCCGGGCTGGGGATCCCTGTTTGTCTCGACACCGAGGTCGAGCTCGCCCAACTCGGCCGGGGGGTACGACGTGAAGAAGTCGTGCACCTCGGCGTGGGCCGCCGCGACGTCTCCCCGGGCGATGGCGCGCAGCAGCCGGTCGTGCGCGCCGCGGGCGCGCCGTACCGCGTTTCGTCCGGTCACCGCCGGCTGCCAGGACGCAAGTGCGGCATGCAGCACCAGCACCGCCGGCGGGTTCTCCCAGCACCGCAGGATCGCGGCGTGCAGGCCGACCGGTGACCAGTGGGCCGCTGCGGGCTGGTCAGCAATGCCGGCGCGTAGCTCCGCCACCACGGCGGCCGCGCCGGCGTCCATTGACCGCGCCAGGTCGCCGACCGCAGTAGCGAGCAATGCCGACCAGAGCTCGTGCAGGTGCTCGGGCCGAACTTGACCGTGCCACAGGAAGACCCGCACCGCGGCCGCGACACCTTCGATGCCCGGCGCGGTGATCACCAGGCCACCGCTGCGACCCTCGCGGGGGCGGACCAGCTGCCGGTCCTCCAGGATCCGGACCGCTTCCCGCACCGTCCCTCGGCCCACCGCGTAGCGATCCATCAGCACTGCCTCGGAGCCCAGTACCTCGCCGGCCGGCCAGCCCCGGCCGCTGATGTCGGCCTCTATCTCCCGGGCCACCCGCGCGGCGGACTTCATCGCCCCTCCTGCTCGAGCATTTCGAACAGGATACTAGTTTGTCCGCGCCGATGCCCGGTTCCGCCGCGCTCGTCGCCAGGTTTCGTGACCGAAAAGTTACTGCAGGTGCTTTACGGAGAAGGCGCGTTTCAGTACCGTGCCGCCGGCGCCGTGATCGGCGTCACATTCACGGGATGCGCAGTGCTCCCGTACAGCTGGTGAAGGAGTGGGCGCGTGCTGAGATTGAGCCGACCTGACCGGACAAGTGCTGGCCGCCGCAAGCGGGTTGCGGGAATCCGCGCCGGAGTGATCGTCGCCGCGGCGGCGGTCGCGCTAGCTGCCTGTGGCAGCAGCGGCGGTGGTTCCAGCAGCGAGCCCTCAACCGGTTCGGGGGGTGGCGGATCGGGATCGAGCGCCGGAGCGACCGGCACGCCGATCAAGATCGGCACCATCGGCCAGTATTCCGGTGTCGCGGGTGACACTTCCAAGGCGACCGCCGACACCCTGACGGCGTGGGCGAAATACGTCAACGCCCAGGGCGGCATCCACGGCCACCCGGTCCAGGTGATCGTGAAGGACGACCAGGCTGACGCGGCCAAGTCCGTCGCCATGGTCAAGGACCTGGTCGAGAACGACCACGTCGTCGCGCTGGTCGGCAACCACGAGTCCGGCCTGGACGCCGCGTGGGCCAAGTACATCGACAGCAAGAACGTCCCGGTGGTGGGCGGCGTCGCCACCGGCGCCACCTACAACACCGACCCGAACTTCTTCCCGATCGGCAACACCGGTGTCAACGGGGACCACGCGTATGCGAACGCCGCCAAGCTGTTCGGCAAGACGTCGTTCTCCGAGGTCTACTGCGCCGAGTTCCCGGCCTGCAAGCAAGCGGACAAACTGAGTTCGTACTACACGCAGCAGCTCGGCCTGCGGCACCCGACAGGTTTGGGCATCGCCGCTTCGGCGACCAGTTACGCGGCACAGTGCCAACAGATGAAGAACGACGGTACCGAAGCGGTGTTCACCGCGAGCAGCCTGGACGTGTCGGAGCGGTTCATCCAGCAGTGCAAGTCACAGGGATACTCGCCGCTGTACATCGACAACCCGCAGAACTGGAAAGCGAACGCGACCAGCAATCCGGTCTGGGAGGGCGCGGTGCTCGCCTCGGATGCGCCACTGTGGTTCGGTGACGGACCCGGCACCGCGGAGTACCTCGCGGCGATGAAGCAGTACGCACCGGACGCGATCCTGAACGCCAGCGGTACCGCTGGCTGGATCTCCGGCCTGCTGTTCAAGGCCGCACTGGACAAGGCGTTCGACAACGGCGCCACCGGCGACGTCACCTCCCAGACCGTCTACGACGGCCTGTACGCGCTCGGCCCGAACTTCGACCTCGGTGGCATGGTCACCCCGGTCACCTACACCAAGGGCAAGCCGATGCAGCAAGGCCTGTGCGCCTGGTACGCGCAGGTTTCGGGCGGCAAGCTCACCGCCCCCAAGGGCTACAAGCCGATCTGCCTGACGGGTGTCAAGCCCTTCCCGCTCAGCTGATCGCAGCATTTCCCGATACGACGACGGTGACCCCGCGATATCGCGGGGTCACCGTCGTCGTCAA
>DASZVT010000032.1:0-26027 GCA_035546915.1 Mycobacteriales bacterium
CCCGAGGTCTACCAGCAAGCCGACCTCGCCGGCCGGCTGGACCTCCGGCCGCCCGGACTCGTCGTCCTCGTCGTCCTCGTTGGATTCCGGGACCGCGAGGTCCTCGCCGAGCACGCGCGCGGCAACACTTCGGCTGAACAGCACCCGCGAGTCGGAGACGAAGACCTGCGCGTCGTCGTCGCCGGTCAGCCGCACCACCGCGACGTACTCGTCGTCCTCTTCGAGGAACAGGATCAGCAACTGCGCCGACCCTTGGAGTTCCCGCAACAGGTCGATCAGCCCGTCGATGTCCTCGGTCTCGTCGAGGTCGACGTCATGGCCGACCCAGTTGCTGCCGGTACGACACAGCGCCGTCGCGGTGTAGCTCACGGGTGGTTCGTCCTCCTCGGACCGCCGGCTTCGGTGGGGGCGCGGCACCTATCATCGCAGCACGACGTCGACCGTCTGACTGAACGCCTCCCCGAAGCCCAGTCGGCGCGCGAGCGCGAGCAACTGCTCGTCGGCGTAAGCATCGAGATCGGAGAGCAGCGCGCCGACCTCCATGGCCGACATGCCAAGGTCGTCGAACATGTCCAGGTCACCTGCCGGCCAAACGTCTTCCATGTCGTCATCACCCGGGATGTCCACACCGAGCCGCTCGCACACCTGCCGGGCGAGGTCGTCCACTGCGGCGGCGGTGACATCGGACAGCAGCAACCGCTCCCGGCCACCCAGGAATCGCGCCACGACGAAGAAGTCATCACCGATGTTCGCGAGAACGATCGCCGGCACCTCGCCGGACTGGCCGCGCGCTGCCGCCAGCAGTGACCCGACGTCCTCGGTCAGTCGCTCCGGCAGCAGTTCGACCTGCCAGCGGTCGTCTTCCCGGAAGCACACCAGCGCGAAGCTCTCGCCCTCACCTGTCACGACTGCCGGCACAGCGCCGATCGTCGCAGAAGCCGGCCGCGGGCGCGAGCGTCACTGACGTGATCTCCCCGCGTTGCACCAGGTGAGAGCACTCAAGTAGGCGCGCATCGTCCGGCGCGCGGAGGGAGGTCGCGAGTATGCGTTCGCTGCATCTCGGCCGTCCCTCGCGGATAGCCGTTCGGGTGTCGGTCGGCGCGCTCGCGGTCGCGATCGCAGTTGCGGGCACGACCGTCGCGGTGACCGGTGCTGCGCAGGGTGGCGACGGCCGGTCCGCCGCCCTGGTCCCGGCCCCGCCGCCCGCGACCGGGCCGCCGAGCGCTCCCGCCCGTGCTGCGTCGGCACCGACGCCGTCGGTGGCGCCGCTGGCGGCCCGGATCACGCCGGACGTCCTCGTCACGGCCGCCCACGCCTTGACGCCGGCCGAGCTGCACCAGATCGAGAACACCGGGCAGGCCCGGCACGCCGAGGTGATCGACACCGCCCGCGTGCGTCTGGGCGACGGGAGCACCGAGGCGGTGGGCGTGGACCCTTCCACGTTCCGGGCGTACACGCCGGCCGGCACCGCCGAGTCGAACCCGCTGTGGGCGTCGGTGGCGGACGGCAACGTCGCGGTCGCACACGCGGTCGGCAAGGCGCTCGGCGTACCGCTCGGCGGGGTCGCGACGGTCGGGGTTGCCCAGCAGCGCGCCGAACGTGTCGGCGCCTACGCCACGACCGGACTGCCCGGCGTCGGTGTGCTGGTCGACCGGGCCCTCTCCGGTGCGCTCGGCCTGGTGCCCCGTTCCGGGGTGATCCTGGCCGGGGCCGGATCGGACCCGGTGGTGACTGCTGCATTGCTGACCAAGGCGCTCGGAGTGGGCTACACGGTGACGGCGTTGCGGGTGCCTACCGCGAACGGGCGGCTGGCCTGGGTGGCACCGGCAGCCGGTCCGATCAGCTCGCCGTACGGCAGCCGCGACGACCCGCTGCACCCGGGCCGGCCCGAGTTCCACGCAGGTATCGACATCGCCGCCCCGCTGGGCACGCCGATCTATGCCGCGGCCGCCGGCGTGGTCCAGTACGCGGGGCCGGCCAGCGGGTTCGGCAACGAGGTCATCCTGCAGCATGCAGACGGGGTCAGTACCGTCTACGGGCACATGTCCACGATCCTGGTCACCAGCGGTCCGGTGGCTGCCGGACAGCCCATCGCGGTGGTGGGATCCGAGGGCGAGTCCACCGGCCCGCATCTGCATTTCGAGGTACACGTGAATGACCACACCGTTGACCCGCTCGCCTGGCTCGCCGCGCACGGCGTGCAGGTGACCCGCTGACCGCGCGCGCCGCGGCGGCGCTACGGGCCGGTCAGTTCGTCGCGGCAGCCTCGCGCGTGCTGGGCCGGGGTTCCGGCGAGGTGATCGGCGGGAAGGTGGCGCTGCAGTTGCACCCGGGGGTGCTGGCGGAGCTGGCAGCCGGGCGGGACATCGCCACCGTCTCCGGTACGAACGGCAAGACCACCACCACGCGGCTGCTGGCGGCGGCGTTGGCGGCGGTGGGGCCGGTGGCTACCAACGGCGGCGGTGCGAACATGACGCCGGGCGTGGTCACCGCGCTCGCTGCCCCCCCGCGGTTCGCCCGTGCCGCCATCGAGGTGGACGAGATCTATCTCCCGCAGGTCGCGCCGGCGCTGCGTCCGGCCGCCGTGCTGCTGCTGAACGTGACCCGCGACCAACTCGACCGGTCCAACGAGACCCGGCGGATCGCCGGAATGTGGCGCTCCCTGGGTGCGCAGCTGCCGGACACCGTGGCGGTCGCGAACGTCGACGACCCGCTCGTCGTCTGGGCGGCGCTCGGCTTCGCCCGGCAGGTCTGGGTCGCTGCAGGTCAGCGCTGGGAGCTGGACGCGGCCGTCTGCCCCGCCTGCGCGGCGCTACTGCAGCGGGGTCCCGGACGCTGGGCTTGCCCGTCCTGCGGCCTCGCCCGGCCGGAGCCGAGCGTGGTCACCGCCGCCGCGGACCGGATCGAGATCGACGGCAGGTCGCGCCGGATCCGGTTGCGGCTCCCCGGGGTCGTGAACGCCGGCAACGCCGCCATGGCCGCCGCCGGCGCGCGGGTGCTCGGTATCGACCCGGCCACCGCGTTCGCCGCGATGGGCGCCGTGCGCGACGTGCAGGGCCGATACCGGGAGGTCATGCTCGGCGACCGCTCCGCCCGGCTGCTACTGGCCAAGAACCCGGCCGGTTGGCTGGAGATGCTCGAACTGCTGGAGGCGACCGAGCCCCGCCCGGTATTGATCCACTTCCACGCGCGGGTCGCCGACGGCCGGGATCCGTCCTGGCTCTGGGACGTGCCGCTGGAGCGGCTCGGCGGTCGGGACGTGCACGTCAGCGGCGAACGTGCCGAGGACGTCGCGGTCCGACTGGCGTACGCCGGCGTGCCGTGCACGGTCCACCGCGACCCGGTGGCGGCGGCGAACGCGGTAGGGGGCGCCGACATGATCGACGTACTGGCGACCTACACCGCGTTCCGGGAACTGTTGCTCGTCACCGGCGAGATCACCGAGATCGAGGAGGAGCCGGCGTGAGTGCGACGTCAGCGCTGCGGATCGCGCTGATCTACCCCGAGTTGCTCGGCACGTACGGGGACGGCGGGAACGCGCTGATCCTGCAGGCCCGGTCCGACTGGCGCGGCCAGCCGGCCGAGGTGGTGCCGGTGCCGGCCGGCCAGCCGCTGCCGTCCGACTGCGACGTCTACCTGCTCGGTGGTGGCGAGGACGAGCCGCAGGCGCTGGCGGCTGCCGGGGTGCGCAGCGGCGACCTCGCCGGTGCGGTGGCCGGCGGCGCGGTCGTGCTCGCCGTATGCGCCGGTCTGCAGGTAATCGGCACCCGGTTCCCGGGTACGGACGGCCATTTGCACGACGGCGCCGGACTGGTCGACCTCGACACCGCGCCGGGAACGCCGCGGGTGGTGGGCGACCTCGTGGTCCAGCCGCGGCCGGAGACCGGCCTGCCGCTGCTCTACGGCTACGAGAACCACAGCGGGCGCACCACCCTCGGCGAGGGGGTGTGCGCCTTGGGCGGCGTGCGGCGCGGGCTGGGCAACGGCGCGGGCCAGCGCGACGAGCGGGGCCGCGGGTACGAGGGCGTATGGGCGCCGACCGGCCGCGGTCTGGTCGTCGGTAGCTACCTGCACGGCCCGGTGCTGGCGCAGAATCCGCACCTGGCCGACCTGCTGCTCGAAGCGGTATGCCCGGACCTGCCGGTCGCGGACCCGCACGACCCGCGCCTCGTCCGAGCGGACTCGGCCGCGGCTACGTTAAGGGCTGCGCGGGCGCGGCAGACCCGCGTGCGATGACCACGAGCAGCCAGGTCCGGCAAGATGGTCCCGTGTCCGATGGTCCGGTGTCCGATGGTCCCGTGTCCGGTCCCGAGCCGTGGGTGCCGGATCAGCCGCCACTGCCGGTGACGCCGCCGGGGACCCGCTACCTGGTGACGATCACCGGCCGGGACCGCCCCGGCGTGAGCGCGGAACTGCTGGCCGCCCTCGACGGGCCCGGGGTGGCCCTGCTGGACGTGGAGCAGGTCGTCATCGACGGCCGGCTGATCCTGAGCTTGCTGGTCGCGTCGCCGAGACCGTTGACGGCGCCCACTCTTACCGGGCTCGAGATCGAGGTCCGCGTCACCGGCGGGGACGGCGACCCGTTGCCCGGGGACCCGGACGCACCATGGGCGCCGGACCGTCACCACGTGGTCCTGCTCGGTTCACCGATCACCCCGGCGGCGTTACAGGCGGTCGCGGATACGGTCGCCGGCTGCGGCGCGAACATCGAGCAGATCTCCCGGCTGGCTGCGTGGCCGGTCGGGGCGTACGAGCTGCTGGTCACCGGCGGGGAGACGCATGCGCTGCGCCGCGCGCTCACCGACATCGCCGGCGTGGATATCGCCGTCTCGCCCGCGTCGCTGCTGCGCCGAGCCAAGCGGCTGCTGGTGCTGGACGTGGACTCGACCCTCATCCAGGGCGAGGTCATCGAGATGCTCGCCGAGTATGCGGGGGCGCGAGAGGAGGTGGCCGCGGCCACCAGCGCGGCGATGACCCAGGACGTCGACTTCGAGACGTCGCTGCGGGCGCGGACCGCGCTGCTGGCGGGGGTGCCGGCGAGCGCGCTGGCGGCGGTGCGAGCGGCGCTGCAGCTCACCCCCGGGGCGCGCACCCTGGTGCGCACAGTGCAGCGGCTGGGCTACACGGTCGGCGTCGTCTCCGGTGGCTTCAGCCAGGTCGTCGAGCCGCTCGCCGCCGAGTTGGGCCTGGACTTCGCGGCCGCCAACGAACTCGAGATCGTGGACGGGAAGCTGACCGGCCGGATCGTGGGGGCGGTGATCGGCCGGGCCGGCAAGGCTGCGGCGATGGAACGTTTCGCGGCGGAGGCGGGCATCCCGCTGGATCAGACCGTGGCTGTCGGAGACGGATCGAACGACGTGGAGATGCTGTCGCGCGCCGGCCTCGGCATCGCGTTCAACGCATCGCCGCTGGTGCGCGCCGCGGCGGACGCCGCGCTCAATGTGCCCTACCTGGATGCGGTCCTGTTCCTGCTGGGCATCCCCCGGGAGGAGATCGCCCGCGCGGACGCGGGCGACTGAGCAGCCGGTCAGCCGGCGAGTTGTGGCTGGCAGTCCGCGGGGTGGCACGGCAGACCGAGTGCGGCATCGATGGCCCGGCGATCGGCGACGGTCGGGACGGAGTTGGCGAGGATCATCAGTTCCGCCAGCAGGTCGATCTCATCGAGAGTGGCCTGCTCACGACTGCCTCGGGCGGGTTGCTGCACAGGCAGCAGTGTTGCTGCTCCGGCCGTTCTATCCCATGGCTCGCCGGGAGTATTCGCCGGTAGTCCCTTTCGGCTAACTCGAACTGCTCTCCGCGGCGGATGGCCGGGGCAGCCACCAGGCGGGTACCGGCTCGGACTCGGAGGCCAGGATCTGCGCCGACGGCGGCCCGAAGTTCTCCGCCAGGTCCAGCAGCAGCGTCAGCGGGATGTGCGCGGCCAGCAGCGACATCGCGAGGGTCCGCGCCGCGGCCTCGGAGGCGGCCGTCCCGGGCGTCGCCGTCGTGGACTCGTCCATGTTCCCGTCTTTCGTCTGGTCTGGTCGGGTCCCGGTGGCCTGCCGACCCTGGTTGTTTCGGCCGATCGTGCGGATTCCTGGCGCGCCCGAAAGGGTGATGTCGAACGCCGGAGGTCCGGACGAACGGCCGCATCTGGTTGACAATAATCTGGATTCGTTGGTTCTCTTGACAAGTTTGTAATAACTGTCAAGGTACGCATCGTGACCTCGTACGCCGCACGGGCACGCGCCCAATTCCGGGACGCGGTGCTGGATGCGACGCTCGGGGCGGTCACCTCCGGAGGTCGGACGTCCATGGCGGCGGTAGCCGCACGCGTCGGGGTGAGCAGGCAGACGCTGTACCACGAGTTCGGCACCCGCGACGGGCTGCTGGCTGCGCTGGTCGCGCGTGAGAACGACGCGATCCTGCGGGCGGTCACCGTGGCGCTGGAGCGCCATCCACACGACCTGCCGGCGGCGGCTGCCGCCGGCGTCCTGGCGGTGCTGCAGCGGTCGGCTGACGACCCGTTCGCGAAGGCACTGCTCGGCGGCGGCGATCTGCTTCCGCTGTTCACGACCCGCGCGAAACCACTGCTGCAGCGCTCGAACGAGGCGTTGCTCGGGTACGCGCAGGAGCACTACCCGGAGGTGGATCCGGCCGACCTACGGGTGCTGGTCGATGTCGTCGTCGGGCTGGCACACTCGCACCTCGTGCTTGCGCGCGACCCGCCGCAACAGGTAGCGGCGCAGATCTCCCGGCTGGTCGCGCGATTCCTGCACGGCCTCGACACAAGAAGCTCGTGATGAGTGCGCGTCTCAGTCGCGGTGGCGGGGCTGGTAGCGCTCCCGGCGACGGGACACCGCGAGCAGGGCACCCCCGAACACGAGCAGCAGGCACCCCAGCAGAACCTCGGGTGTCAGCTGTGACCCGGTGAACGGAAGTGATTCGGCTTGTGTACGCGAAGCGGCACTGATCGCGGGCCCGCCAGAGCCGGGGTCGGCACCGGAACCGGAACCGGAATCGGAGCCGGAACTACATCCCGGCGGAGCGCACGCCGTGCCGGTCGCGCATGCCGAGCCGGTGCACGGCGGCGTGCTGTCGCATCCCGTACCGGTGCACGGCGGAGGTTGGCAGTCCAACGCCGCCGCGCTGATGACCTCCGGATGACCCGCCGGGCTCACCACCTGGATGGACGACGATCCGGAGTCAAGTCCGCCTGTGAAGGAATTGACGTCGTGGGCGGGTACGTCGAGCGAGTTGGTGAAAGACGGCGTGGGCTTGACCGCAAGCTCGACCACCGTGATCGGGTAGGGGTTGGGATTGTGCACCGTCCAGGACGCGAAAAACGGTGCCGGCTTGTTAGTCGGAGGCCCCGCCTGGAGGGGCTGCCAGCACTTGCCGGTGACGGTCGGTGGCTGGTAGCCCGGTGAGCAGGTGACCGCGGCGGACGTGATCGGCAGGGCGACGCCTGCGGGGGTCGTCACGGTGATCGTGACCGGGTCGCCGGTCGGGGTGATGAACGTGTCGGTGGAGTTCGCGGTGGCCGAGAAGGTGCCGGACGGGCCGGCTCCTTGCGTCCAGCTGCCGCTGATGTCGACGGTATTCGGGTTGAAGACCGTCCACTGGACCAGGGCGCCGTTTCGCAGGCACTGCCCGGTGACCGTCGGAGGGTTGTAGGCCGCCACCGCGGCCGAGGCGCGGCCGGGAAGGGCCAGGAGTACGGCTGCCAGCAACACCAGGACAGACAGCACCGACCCCATCAGAAACCGCCGCAGCATCGTCGTAGTCATGGCCGGACCGTAAAAGCGGCGGGAACCAGGGCACATCGGTAGTCGGCTACGGAGATTTGCTGCTGCCCCGCCGGTCGTTCCACGTGCGCCGAACTCCGTAGCGGGTTACCGATGCGGGCGGCGGGCGCCCGGCCCACCGTGGGCGTCGTGGACCGACGTACCGGGATCGCCCGGCTTCCCGGCGTCTACGGGTTCGCGCTGTTCCTGCGGGACTCCGGGCTCGACGACGGAGAGATCGCGATCCGGGTCGGGGTGGATCTCAGCGCCGCGGCCAACCTGCTTGCGCTGGCGGAAGCCAAGCTTGCCGCGCTGCTTGCTGGGGCCTGTGACCCGCAACAGAGCTCGAACCGGATCAGCTGACCTCGTCCACGGGATCACAACGCAGGCAGGATCGCGGTAGCGACGGCCTTGCAGTCGGCCAGGCTGCCCGCCGAGGTGACGAGGAGCTCGGTCGTCCCTTTGAGCACCACCACCGACGGCGCGGCGACGGCGTTTCCGGCCGAGGTGTAAGCGGCGTCACCGAGCCCCGGTAGATCGGTGGTTGGCCGGCCGTTTGCGTCGAATCTCGCCCGGGCCGAGGTGTACGCGGCCGCCGACTGGCCGGTCTGGAACCGGACAAGCGGCGACGAGCCGGCCGCGTCGGAGTACAGGCAGATGGTCACCGGGCCGTTCACCTGCCGGTGCTGCAACTGCGTGGTGGTGTGCAGGGCGGTGGTCACGAGGGGAGTCAGGCTTTCGCAGCTCGGTACCGCGCTGCCCCCGCCAGCGCTGCTCGCTTGCGTCGTTCGCGGGGTCGCGGCGCCGGCCGGGCTGGCAGAGGCCGCTCCGCCGGCCGTGCTCGGCCCGCTACCGGGTTGCGAGGCTGGGTGCGAAGCGCCGCAACCGGTGACCGCGGCCGTGGCGCAGCACAGGCAGGCGAGCAGGGTGCGCTGCAGGGATATTCGCGTCATAAGCCACGCACGGTAGGTACGGCCGGCGGGGCCGCGCATCCGTAGGTCGCTACGGAGATGGGAGTGCGCTCCGCGCTGGCCCCGCTTACAGGACGGATATATCGGCGAGCTCGGTCCGGCTGGACACACCGAGTTTGGTGTACGCATGCTGCAGGTGGCTCTCGACCGTTCTCGCCGACAGCACTAGCCGCTCCGCGATCTGTGCGTTGGTCAGCCCGCGCCGCGCTAGCGCCACGACGTCCCGCTCGCGTGCCGTCAAGGCCGCCGGTTCGACCAGCAGGCTCGGTAGCGGCGTCCCCGGGCACCGGGCCGACCATGCTCGCGATCGCTGCCCGGCCCGGTTCGCCGCGGCGCCGCGCCCGGCCTGGCGATAGTGGCGCGCCGCCGCGGCTGCGGTGTTCGCGGCGAGCATCCGCGCTCCGGCCGCCGCGAAACGGGCGGCCACGTCGGCCAGGTGATCGGGATCCGCGGTGGTACGCGCCTGCGCGTCCGCGGCGAAGACATGTACCAGCTGCGCATCGGTCGACGCGGCGAGCTCGGCCAGCCGCGGCGCCGCGTCGGCGGCGCCGCCGAAGCGGGTCAGCAGGTGCAGACAGGCCGCCTCCAGCACCGGCTGCTTCCACGTCCGAGCCAGGTCTGCGGCCGCCGACGCCTCGTCGCGAGCGCGACCGAGCTCGCCCCCGCACGCCGCGACGACGGCACGGGCCTGCCCGAGCGCTGCCTCGAACAGGTGCACGGCGGGATTGCGGTGTTGCGTGGCCTCGGCGAGCAATGCCTCGGCAGCCTGCAAGTCCCCGGTCAACGCTTCGGCGCGCGCGAGATCGGACAGGCAGGACGTCAACATGCCGACCTGGTCCGCATCGCGTAGGACCGACGCCGCGACGCGTAGCGCATCCAGCGCGGACTGGGCGTCGCCGGCCGCGAGATGGGCGCCGCCCACGGCGGCGTTCCGCAAGCCGTACGACTCGGGATGACGCATGGTTTCCGCGGCGGTGAGATGCAGCCGCGCGGACGCGTCGGCGAGTGCTTCGTCGATGCGGCCCGCCCAGCGCAGCGCGAACGCGTATTCCCACCCGAGCTGGGCTTCGCGGGTGGTCGCCCCGACCGCGGCTCCGGGTGCGTCGATGACGTGTTGAGCCGTGCTGCTACGTGCGCGCTCGGCCAGCGCGATCGCCTCGCCCACCCGGCCGGCGACGGTCAGCGCGGGGACCGCGGCGATAGCCGCGAGATGCAGGACGCGGGGGTCGACGGCCGGTTCCGTCGTGACCGGTAGTGCGGCGCTCAGTGCCTCGGCGGTCGCCCCACTGAACAGCGCGACGGCGGCGCGCAGGCTTGCTGCGTGGGCGCGAAATTCACCGAACGTCGATTCCACCGAACGCAACTGCGCCATCGCGCCCGGCGCGTCCTGCTGGGCACAGAAGAGGAAATAGGCGGAGTCCATGGTTGCCTCGGCTTGCAGCCTCGGCGGAAGCGGGCCGGCCAGCAGTTCCGCGTAGAGCTGCGACGACTCCGCCCACCGGCGTTGGTCGAGCAGTGCTCTGGCCAGCGCGTACCGGGCCGCGCCATCCGGCCGGCTGCGCAAGGCCGCGCGGGCGAACCTCTCGGCCAGCACCGGGTCGAGCGTCAGGGCGCGGCGCGCGGCCGCGATCATCCGGTCCGGGGAGCTGGTGTCGCCGGACTCGAGCTGCCAGTGAGCAACCCGCAACGCGTCCGTGCCGTGTACGGAGCCGCTGGTCTGGAAGGCCGCCACCAGCCGGCCGCGCACCGCGGTGGCGGCCAAGTCGCCGACCTGATCGCGTAGCAGGCTGCCCAGCAGCGGGTGCGCCATCCGGACGCCACCACGGGGATCGGCTTCGACCAGGTCGCGGCGCTCCAGGGACACCAGGGTGTCGGCGAGCGCCAGCGCGGCGACAACCGGGGCAGGCAGGGGCTCGCCGAAAGCGACGAGTTCCACGGCGGCTCGCTCCTGCTCGCGCAGTCCGTCCAGGCGAGAAAGGAGGACGTCGTTCAGGCTCGGTGCGCTCGGCGGCCCCTGCCAGCCCCACACCTCGCTGCGCTTGGCCAGTGCGCCCGAGTCCAGGCCGTCCTGCATCAGCTGACGCAGCCACAGCACGTTGCCCCGGGTCTGCGCCCAGAGCATGGCGTGCGTGGCCGGATCGACCGAACCGGTCAGCACCGCGTCGATCAGCTCGACGACTTCCGCCTCGCTCAGTGGCTCGACGCGGAGGTGCTCGACCGCGTCGTCGCGAGCCAGGCTGCGCAGCCACTCCGGCATCGCATCGCTGCGCGCGGTGAGCAGCAGGGTGCTGCCGCTGCCGGATGTGACCAGTTGCTGCACCAGCGCCGCGCTCAGCTCGTCGAGCAGCGGTGCATCGTCAATCACCGTCACGGCACGCTGGTCGCCCGGTTCGCCCAGCACGCGTCGTGCCCAGCGGAAGGTCTCGAAGCGGTCGAGCGGGGCGGTACCGGACAGCTGGCCGGGCAGCAGGTGCGCCACCGCGCCCAGCGCGATGCCTTGGGTCTGTCTCGTCGCCGTCGCCCACCGGACGGCCCAACGGTCCTGCCTGGCCCGGGCGGCCGCCTCGCGGGCCAGCCTGGACTTGCCCACCCCTGCCGCGCCGGAGATGAGCACGCAGCGCGTCGAACGCGCGGTCAGCGCACGTGCGACGAGTGCGATCTCTTCGCTGCGGCCGACGTTCGGCCAGCCCTCCGGCACGTCGCGAAGGGTAGCGCTGTTACTCCAGGTAGTCCCGCAGCTTCTGCGACCGGCTCGGGTGACGCAGCTTGGACAGCGTCTTGGACTCGATCTGGCGGATCCGTTCGCGGGTGACGCCGAACTCGCGCCCGACCTCCTCCAGCGTCCGCGGGTGCCCGTCGGTGAGGCCGAACCGCAGCTGTACGACCTTCTTCTCCCGGTCGGTGAGCGAGTGCAGGACCGACTCCAGCTGCTCCTGCATCATGATGAAGCTGGCCGCGTCCACCGGGACCACCGCGTCGGAGTCCTCGATGAAGTCGCCGAGGTGGCTGTCGCCCTCTTCGCCGATCGGCGTCTCCAGCGACACCGGGTCCTGCGCGATCTTGAGGACCTCCTCCACCTTCTCCGGTGGCAGGTCGACCTCCTTGCCGATCTCTTCCATCGTCGGCTCGCGGCCCAGGTCCTGCAGCAGCTGGCGCTGCACCCGGACCACCTTGTTGATCGTTTCGACCATATGCACCGGGATACGGATGGTGCGGGCCTGGTCGGCGATGGCACGGGTGATCGCCTGCCGGATCCACCAGGTGGCGTAGGTGGAGAACTTGTAGCCCTTGGTGTAGTCGAACTTCTCGACCGCGCGGATCAGGCCCAGGTTGCCCTCCTGGATCACGTCCAAGAAGAGCATGCCGCGGCCCACGTACCGCTTGGCGATGGAGACCACCAGCCGCAGGTTGGCTTCGACCAGCTTGTCCTTGGCGGCGGCGCCCTCGCGGACGATGACCTCGAGATCCCGTCGCATCGACGGCGAGGTCTTCTTCTCGGTGGCGAGCTTCTCGGCCGCGAACAGGCCGGCCTCGACCTTCTTGGACAGGTCGACCTCTTCGATCGCGGTCAGCAGCGGGACCCGGCCGATCGACTTGAGGTACATCTTCACCGGGTCGCCGGTGCCGGCGCTGCGGGCCGCGAGCTCGTCCTCCTTGCGGGCGAGCTTGTCCGAGCCGAACTCGTCGTCCGCGTCCTTGGACGTGTCGAGGACCTCGATGCCCTCGTCGTTGATGGCGCCCAGGATGATCTCCATCTGTTCCTGGGTCAGCGTCGCCGCGGCGAGCCCGTTGGCGATCTCCTCGGTGGTGAGGAAACCGGCCTCTTTGCCGCGGGCGATGAGGTCCTTGACCTCATCGATCTGGAGGCTCTTCGGAAGGGCGGTCGTACTCACAGGAATGGCGCACCTCGGGTAGCTCTTCGAACGGCTGGGATGGCCGGTCACGGGTAGGGCGGCGTCAGTCGGCCAGAAGCCGCGAGCCGGGTCGGCGAACGGGGTCGACTAACAGTGTGACCTACTGCGCGGATTCTGGCGCACGCACCAGTGTGACGCGTCATGGCAGGCCACGTGGTCCGAACGCGCGCAGCGGTCGAAACCTTCCCGTCACCGTGGCGGCGAGTAGGGTGGCAAGCGCTCCGCGGGAGCCCGACGGACGGGCTGAGAGGGTGGCGATGGCCACCGACCGCCACACCTGAACCGGGTCATGCCGGCGTAGGAAGGACGGCGCTGTGTCGTTGCAAACCGAGTCACCCCAAACCGAGTCACCCCAAACCGGCGCGCACCTGCCCGGCAGCCGTAAGACCTACCTCGAACGAGACGGCCTGCGCGTCCCGATGCGTGAGGTCCCGCTGTCCACCGGTGACAGCGTGGTGCTCTACGACACCTCCGGGCCGTACACCGACCCGCAGGTGCGCTGTGACGTGCGGCTGGGACTGCCGCGGCTGCGCGCCGGCTGGATCGAAGGGCGCGGCGACACCGAGCCGTACGAGGGGCGCACGCCACGACCCGAGGACGACGGCGGGACGTCGCTGCACTCGCTGGACGCAGTGTTCCGGTCCTCCTCCCGCCGCCCGCTGCGCTCGACCGGGGGTTCGCTCACGCAGCTTGCGTACGCACGGCGGGGCGAGATCACCCAGGAGATGCGGTTTATCGCGATCCGCGAAGGGGTCGACCCCGAGCTGGTACGGGCTGAGGTCGCCGCCGGTCGGGCGGTGGTTCCGGCCAACGTCAACCACCCGGAAATCGAGCCGATGATCATCGGCGAGCGCTTCCTGGTGAAGATCAACGCCAATATCGGCAACTCTGCGGTGACCTCCTCCATCGAGGAAGAGGTCGAGAAGATGACCTGGGCCACCCGCTGGGGCGCGGACACGGTGATGGACCTGTCCACCGGGCGAAACATCCACACCACCCGGGAATGGATCGTGCGCAACAGTGCGGTCCCGATCGGGACGGTGCCGATCTACCAGGCGCTGGAGAAGGTGGACGGCAAGGCCGAAGACCTCACCTGGGAGGCGTACCGGGACACCCTGATCGAGCAGTGTGAGCAGGGCGTCGACTACATGACCGTGCACGCCGGGGTGTTGCTGCGCTACGTCCCGATGACTGCTCGGCGCAAGACCGGCATCGTCTCCCGCGGCGGCTCGATCCTGGCGGCGTGGTGCCTGGCGCACCACGAGGAGAACTTCCTCTATACCCACTTCGCCGAGATCTGCGAGATCTTCGCGGCGTACGACGTCACGTTCTCGCTCGGCGACGGGCTGCGGCCGGGGTCGATCGCCGACGCGAACGACGAGGCCCAGCTCGCGGAGCTGGCGACCCTTGGTGAGCTGACCCAGATCGCCTGGGAGCACGGCGTGCAGGTGATGATCGAGGGCCCGGGACACGTCCCGATGCACAAGATCAAGGAGAACGTGGACCTGCAGAAGCAGCTGTGCCACGACGCGCCGTTCTACACGCTCGGGCCGCTGACCACAGACGTGGCGCCTGGGTACGACCACATCACGTCCGCGATCGGCGCCGCCATGATCGGCTGGTATGGCACCGCCATGCTCTGTTACGTGACCCCGAAGGAGCACCTGGGGCTGCCGGACCGGGACGACGTCAAGGCCGGCGTGATCGCCTACAAGATCGCAGCCCATGCGGCGGACCTGGCGAAAGGACACCCGGGTGCCCAGGCCTGGGACGACGCGCTCTCAGACGCTCGGTTTGAGTTCCGTTGGGCCGACCAGTTCGCGTTGGCGATGGATCCGGAGACCGCCGAGGCGTACCACGACGAGACGCTGCCGGCCGCACCGGCGAAGACGGCGCACTTCTGCTCCATGTGCGGACCGCATTTCTGTTCGATGCGGATCAGCGCCGACATCCGCGCGGCGGCCGAGGCGCAGGAGGGCATGGCGGCCAAGTCACGTGAGTTCGTCGAGGCCGGGGCCCGGGTCTACCTGCCGCAAGCCTGAGCGGGCGCGCCGGGGGCGCGGGAACGGCCCGACCCGTGGCGTGGTTTCATCCACTGAGGGCCACACCGTGCCCGAGGCGGACATCACCCCGTAGGAGGTCACCGGTGGGATCGCTGGACGGCAAGATCGCGCTGGTCACCGGCGCGAGTCGCGGCATCGGCGCGGCCATCGCCAAGAGGCTGGCCTCCGAGGGAGCCGCGGTGGCCGCGATGGCGCGCACCCTGGACCCGGACCCGCGGTACGAGGGATCGCTGCAGGACACCATCGCAGACATCACTGCCGCCGGCGGCCGGGCGGTCGCCATCAAGGGAGACCTGGCCAAGCAGGACGACCGACACCGCATCGTCGCGGAAGCGCAGCAGCAGCTCGGCCCGATCGACATCTTGGTGAACAACGCGGCGGTCAGCTACATGACCCCGGTACAGGACTTCCAGGAGAAGCGCTTCCGGCTGATGGTCGAAGTGCAGTTGTGGGCGCCGTACGAACTGACCCAGCTGGTGCTCCCGGGCATGTACGAGCGGGGCTCGGGCTGGATCCTCAACATCTCCTCCCGGGCCGCCGTGCACGCGGAGGGCCCGCCCTATGACGAGGTGCAGAAGCGGGGCTTCTCCGTGTACGGCATGGTCAAGGCCGGACTGGAGCGGGTGACCACTGCCCTCGCCGCGGAGGGGTACGACCACGGGGTACGGGCCAACGCGCTCTCGCCGTGGGACAACGTCGCCACCCCCGGCGCCGGCGCGCACGATCTGGTCGAGGGCTTCGCGCTGGAGAGCGATGCGGTGATGGCCGAGGCCGCACTCGCCCTTGTCGAAGGTGACCTGACCGGCCGGATCGCTTACAGCCAGAAACTGCTCGCGGAACTGGGGCGCACCGTGCCCACAGAGGCGGCAACGACGAAGGGAAAGTCATGAGTGCTCGGGACGCCTGGATCATCGACGGGGTACGCACCCCGCGGGGCAAGGGCAAGGCAACCGGCTCGTTGCACAACATCCACCCGCAGGAGTTGCTCGCTACCGTGCTCAACGCCCTGCGTGACCGGAGCGGCTTCGACCCGGTCGAGGTCGAGGACGTCATCGCTGGCAACGGCACCCAGACCGGCGAGCACGGTGCGGACATCGCCCGCCTCGCGGTGTTGACCGCCGGGTGGCCGCTGGAGACCCCGGGCGTGTCGCTGAACCGCTTCTGCGGCTCCGGCCAGACGGCCGTCACGTGGGCCGCGATGGGCATCATGTCCGGCCAGCAGGACCTGGTGATCGGGTCCGGGGTGGAGTCGATGTCGCGCTGGCCGACCGACAACCCGGTCACGCTGGACGCCGGGAACGAGAACCTGCGCAGCAAGTACCCGATGGTGCCGCAGGGAGTGAGCGCCGACCTCATCGCCACCATCGAGGGCTTCAGCCGGACCGACGTCGACACGTTCGCCGTGACCTCGCAGGAGCGTGCTGCGCAGGCCATAGCGGAGAAGCGCTTCGCCGGTTCCGTCGTCCCGGTCTACGACCTGGACGGCAGCCTGGCGCTCGACCACGACGAGTTCCCGCGGCCCGGCTCCACGGTAGAGACGCTGAGCAAGCTCGCCCCGTCCTTCCTGGAGATGGGGACGAAGGTGCTGCCCGGTTTCGAGGAGTCCTTCGACGACATGTGCCGGCGGGTGTACCCGCAGGTGGGCGAGATCGACCACGTACACGGCCCGGGTAACTCCTCCGGTGTCGTGGACGGTGCCTCCGCACTCCTGCTCGCCTCGCCGGAGTACGCGAAGGCACAGGGCTGGAAGCCGCGCGCCCGGATCGTGCAGACCGCACTGGCCGGTGCCGAGCCGGTGATCATGCTCACCGCCCCCGGCCCCGCGTCCCAGAAGTGCCTCGCCCGGGCCGGCATGAAGGTCGACGACATCGACCTGTGGGAGATCAACGAGGCGTTCGCCGCGGTTCCCATGAAGACGATGCGCGACTTGAAGATCGACCCGGAGAAGGTCAACGTCAACGGCGGCGCGATCGCGCTCGGACACCCCATCGGAGCCACCGGCGGGATGCTCATCCAGACCGCGTTGGATGAGTTGGAGCGGCGTGACCTGCAGACCGCGCTGATCACGATGTGCACCGGTGGCGGGATGGGTACCGCCACCATCATCGAGCGCGTCTGAGCTGGTCGCCGCGGGCGGCAGCGTCCTTGCGGACCGCAGCGTGACGGTCGCGATCCCGGTCGCGGAGGTCGTGGCCGGCGTGCCGCTCGACGTCGAGCTCAACCACGACGGGGCGCCCCGGCGCCCCGTCGTGGTGGTTGACCTTGCCGAAGCCGCGGCATTGCCCTGCCGCGATGCCGAACTCGCCGCGAGCCGGCTCGCCGCGGCGATACCGGTCACCGTCGGCGTGGGCGCGGACTCGGCCGCTTCTGTTCCGCCGCCGGTGCTGGAGGCGCTGTCGCTCACCCTGGTGGAGGTCGGCGCGGCCGGGTCGCACCCAGCGGACCCCCGCGCCGTGCCGGTCCCGTCGATACAGGCGGCACTGGTCGCGCTGGTAGGCGCCGCGACAGCCGCCCCGCGTGCCGCCGTCACGCTCGGTCGGGTGCTGCGGCAGACCGCCGTGCTTCCGGTCGTGGACGGGCTGGCCGCGGAGTCCGCTGCTTACTCCACGCTGCTGGCCGGCCCGGAGTTCGCCGGTTGGGTCGCTCGCCGCGGCACGCCCCGGTCCCGGGTGACGGGCGAGGTCCGGTTGGAGCGCAGCGCGGACGTGCTCACCGTGACGCTGGATCGGCCCCGCCGGCGCAACGCGGTGGACGCGCCGACCCGGGACGCGCTCGTCGACGCGCTGGCACTGGCCGCCGCGGACCCGTCGCTGCGGGTGGAGTTGCGGGCGGTGGGCAAGGACTTCAGTGCGGGCGGCGACCTGGACGAGTTCGGCAGCACGCCCGATCCCGCCACCGCGCACCCGCTGCGGCTGGAACGCAGCGTCGGGCGCGCCATCGACCTGGTCGCGGACCGCGTCACGGCGTACCTGCACGGCGCCTGTTACGGCGCAGGCTGCGAGCTGCCCGCGTTCGCCGGTCACGTGGTGGCCGGCGCGGACACCCGGCTTGCGCTGCCCGAACTCTCCCTCGGGCTGATCCCGGGCGCCGGTGGCACCGTGTCGCTGACCCGCCGGATCGGCCGCTGGCGTACTGCCTGGATGGGGCTGACCGGGATCCCCGTCGACGCACCGACCGCGTTGGTCTGGGGGCTGGCGGATGCGCTGGCCTGAGCCTGCGGGTGACGGGCCGCTGACCGGATGGTCGGTGTGGGCCGGCGGCGGGCCTGCGGCGCACTGCGCCGGACGGCTGCTCGCCGCGCTCGGCACGCGGCCGGCCGCGGGCCCGGATCTGGACGGCATAGTGCTGCAGGCTCCGTCCGGGGCGCGGGCGCAGCTGGCGGGGCTGGGAGGTGACGCGGCGACCGATTGGGCGGTGTCCGGGGCGCTGTGGTTGACCGGTCATCGAAGCGGCCCGCCGCTGCTGCCCCCCGGCGAGGCGGCCAGCCTGGCCGGGGGGGCGTTGCTCGCCTTCGGCGCGCTGGCGACGGTGGCTGGTCGGCCGGTCCAGCTCGACGGCCGCCGGCTGCTCGGGGAACGAGCCGCGCTGGCCGGGTTCGGCCGCCGCGGCCCGGTCTCAGCCGGTGGCGGCACCCATCTGCTGCGCGCGATGGACGGTGTCGTGGCACTCACCCTCGCCCGGGACGCCGACCGCGAGGCGGTGCCGGCGTTGCTGGGGCGCGAGCGGACCGGCGAGCCGTGGGCTGCGATCGGCCGCTGGGCGTCCCGTCAGCCCGCTGTCCAGGTCGCCGACCGCGCCGCGTTGCTCGGGATACCGGCGGCCGCGCTGCCGGAGGAGGCGCCGGTGCTGCCGCCGTATCGGCTGTGCCGCAAGGGAAGTCGAACGGAGACCGATGTTCCGCTGGTGGTCGATCTGACCGCGCTGTGGGCTGGCCCGCTCGCGGCGAACCTGCTCGGGCTGACCGGCGCCCGGGTCGTGAAGGTGGAGTCCCGCAGCCGGCTCGACGGCGCGCGGCAGGGCCCGCGTGCCTTCTACGACCTGATGCACGCCGGGCACCGCAGCGTGCTGCTCGATCTGCAGGATCGCGCTGACCTGGACCGGCTGCGACGGCTGCTGACCGCGGCCGACCTGGTGCTGGAGGCGGCCCGGCCGCGGGCGCTGCGCCAGCTCGGGATCGGCCCCGCCGACACCGGCGGCAACTGGCTGGCGGTCCGCGCGTACGACGCGGCCGGGCCGCACGCGAACCGGGTCGGGTTCGGCGACGACGTCACGGTAGGCGCTGGTCTCGCGGTGCGGTCCCCGCGTGGAGTGATCCTGCCGGTCGGCGATGCGCTGGCCGACCCGGTGGCCGGGATGTGCGCGGCCGTGGCCGGCCTGGCCACCCTCGTCGGTGACGGTTCCTGGATTGTGGAAACCTCGCTGGCGCAGGCACTCTCGCCGGCAGGCGCGTTCGGGGCTGGGCTGGCGGCACGTCGCAGTGGGCGGGACTGGGTGATCGCCACGCCGGGCGGTCCACTGCCGGTGCACCGGCCGTGGGCGCGCCCGGTGCCGGTGCGGCCGGCGCCACCGGCCGGTGCGGACACCGCCGCCGTGTTCGCGGAGCTGGCGTGCTGATCCGACGCGCCGACGTCGCCGGGCGCAGCACCGACGTGCGGATCGCCGCCGGCCGGATCGAGCAGATCGGTTCACTGCGCCCGGACCCGCACGAAGACGTGGTGGATGCCGCCGGCGGCGCACTGCTGCCTGGTTTCGCCGACCACCACCTGCACCTGCTCGCGGCGGCGGCTGCCGCCGGGTCGGTGGACCTGACCGGAGCGGACCGGGCCCGTGCGACCGCGCTGCTGCGGGACGCGGCCGGGTCCGGTACCTGGGTGCGTGCGGTCGGCTGGTCCGAAGACTGCACCGGGGACCTGGACGCGACCGCCCTGGACGCGCTGTCGCCGGGCAGCGGGCCGCTCCGGGTGCAGCACCGCTCCGGCGCGTTGTGGGTTCTCAACACGCGCGCGCTGCAGGAACTCGCGGACCTGGACGATCCGGCGGTCGAGCGGGACGCTGCCGGGAACCCGACCGGTCGGCTGTGGCGTGGCGATCACCTGCTGCGGACCGCCGGAGCGCCCCCGGATCTCGCCGCCCTCGGCCGGCGGTTGGCCGCGTACGGGATCACCCACCTGACCGACGCCACCCCGGACCTGGACCCGGTCGCGCTGCAGTTGCTGAGCTCCGGGGCGCTGTCGCAACGGCTGTTGTTGCTCGGTGCGCCGATTGGATGGGCCGGCGCGCCGCGCGCCGCCGCCGGTCCGTACAAGATCGTGGTGACCGACCACGCACTGCCGGACCCGGACGCGCTCGCCACCCGGATCGCGGCGGTGCACGCCGCCGACCGCGCGGTGGCGGTGCACTGCGCCAGCCGGGTCGGCCTGGTGCTCACCCTCAACGCGCTCGCCGCGGCGGGGTCCCGGTCCGGGGACCGGGTCGAGCATGCTGCCGTGGCCGGTCCGGCCGAGGCAGCCGCGCTCGCCAGGCTGAAGGTCCGGGTCGTCACCCAACCGTCGCTGCCGGTTCGCCGTGGTCGGACCTACCTGGCCGGTAGCGAGGAGCCGGACCGCGATCACCTCTGGCCGTACGCGTCCCTGCTGGAGTCCGGTGTCCGGGTAGCGTGTTCGAGCGATGCTCCGTACGGGGACCCGGACCCGTGGGTCACCATCCGCGCCGCGCGCGACCGGGCCATGGACGACGGCACCGTGATAGGCGAGCGCGAACGTGTACCGGCCGCGACCGCGTTCGCGTCCCTGCTCACCGACCCGCGCGATCCGGGTCGGTTGCCGCGGCGCGTCACGCCGGGCGCCGAAGCCGACCTGATGTTGCTGCACGTCCCGCCGGCTGAAGCGGTCCGACGACCGAGTGCGGACCTGGTGCGCTGCACGATCTGCGCGGGTGTCACGGTGTTCGGTGACAGCAGTGATCCGATAGGGAGTGAGCGTCGATGACAGACCCCGCGTCGCCGAGCCAGGAAAACGTCTACTTCGCGCGGCTGCCGGAGACCCACCTGCTGCACCGGCTCGGCATGCGCTGGGTGCAGGGGCCCGCCGGTGAGGCCGCAGTCGAGTTGGCCCTGCACGCAGACGTGGTCAACGGCCGCGGCATGCTCGAGGGCGGGCTGGTCGCGGCACTGGTCGACGTCGCCGCCGGCCAGGCCGCCGGGCAGCTGCTCATCCCCGGCGCCGAGTACCGAACCGCAGACGTCACCATCCACTACCTGCGACCGATCCGGGTCGGCCCGGCTTGGGCGGTGCCGCACGTCCGCCGGGCTGGCCGGCGCCGCGTCGTGGTCGGGGTGGATGTGCTCGACCACGGTGCGGACGACGCCCTGGGCGCGGTAGCAACCGCGTCATTCCACGTGGCGGATGAGCCGGCAGACGAGTGATCCGGCGCCAGCGCTAGGTGTCGCTACTACCTCGCCGATCCACCATAGAATCCCGCCTACCTGTTTGCTGGCTGCGAGAAGGTCGAGGGTCTGGTGAGCGCTGCCGAACGGGGGGCCGCACGCCCTAGCCCCCGCGTTACGTCCGCTGCGGCCGCGTCGAGGCGGCCTGCGGCCCGGTCTGCGAGGACCAAGGCGGAAGGCGGCGAGGCGGGCAAGCGCACCATGGCGGGTCGCGTCGCCGGCGCGCTCCAGGCCGAGATCGTCTCCCGCGGCTGGCCGGTCGGAGAGGCGCTCGGTTCCGAGGCGCACCTGATGGAGCGGTTCGGCATCAGCCGCAGCGTGCTGCGGGAAGCGTTGCGGATCCTGGAGAGCAAGTGGGTCGCGAAGCCGAAGCCGGGCCCCGGTGGCGGTTTGGTGGTGACCGCTCCGGACCGCAGCGCGGTCCGCGACATCAGCAGCCTGTATCTGGATTACGTGGGCTTCGCGCCAGCCGACTTCTACGAGGTCTGGATGGCGCTGGAGCTGACCGCGGTGGAGCGGCTCGCGTCCGAGATCAGTGCCGACGGGATCGCCGCGTTGGAGGCGGTGCTGCGGCACGAGGAGGAAGTGCCGGACTGGCGCGAACAAGTCGCCAGCGTGCACACCGAGATCGGCAGGCTGTCGGGCAATCCCGTGTTGGAACTCTTCCTCTCCGTGATCAGCGACCTGGCCCGGATACACGGCGTGGAGTCCGGTGAGGACGGCCACCGCTGGCTGCACCGGCAGCACACCGAACTGGTGGCCGCGATCGCTGCCGGGGATGCGCTGGCGGCGCAGCGGGTTGTCCGCAGGCAGCTGACCTGGCTGCGCCGGCACCAGTCACTGCTGCCGACCGGACGTGAGGGTGCCGCGAAGGGGTGAGGCACCGGCCGGCGCTGGCACCCGCCGCGGTTCAGAGCAGGTGGTGCGGCAGGTCGACCGGAGCGCTCAGCTGCCAGCGCGGTGCCCGGCGCTGTAGGAACGACTCGACGCCCTCTGTTGCCTCGCCGTGGTCGACGCACCATTCCAGCAGGGCCGTCTCCCGGGCCACCCGTTGTTCGAATACCGCGGCGAAGTCCTCCCACAGCAGGCGCTTGCTGATCGCAGCCGAGGTCGGTGAGACCCGCTCCGCGATTTCGGCCGCGATATTCCGGGCGGTCGCGAGTACCGCAGTCGCCGGCTCGGCCTGGTGACACAGGCCGAGCCGGACCGCCTCGTCGGCACCGACGAGGCGGCCGGTGAGCAGCAGATCCTGGGCCGTCGCCGCACCGACCGCGCGGGGCAGCGACCAGTGCGAACCCATCTCGGCGATCACGCCACGGCGGGCGAAGACGAAGCCCATGCGCGCGCTGTCTGCGATCACCCGGAGATCGCAGAGCATGGCGATGCTGCTCCCGGCGCCGACGGCGTCCCCGTTCAACGCGGCGATCACCGGCTTGTCCACGGTGTGCGGCCAGCAGCGCACTGGGGGTTCCGGCGTCTCGCCGGGGTGCTCCTCGCCCGGGTGTCGCAGGTCGCCGCCGGCCATGTCGGCGCCCACCGAAAACGCGGTGCCCGCGCCGGTCAGCACCACGGCGCGGACCGTGGCATCGCGCTGGCACCGCTCCAGCGCGTCGGAGAGCTCCCCGCCCATCGCCAGCGTCCAGGCGTTACGGCGCTCGGAGCGGTCCAAAGTGATGGTGGCCACCGTGTCCGCGACATCGACACGCACCGCGTCCGTGGTCATTGCAGCCCGATGCAGCTGATCGGTGTCGGCATCGAACGCCTCCTGCGGTGCGACCGGATGCCGTGACGGTACCCGCTGGCAGCCGGCTCCGGGGCGCGTCGGTGCTGACATCCACGCGCGTCCTGGGGGAGATTCGTGCGAGCAGAACAATGACGGTCCAACTCGACGGAGGAACGATGAGCAAGGTTGCGGCGATAACCCGAATGACCCCCAAGCCAGGCATGTTCGAGCAGTTGTGCGCGTGTGCCGAGCAGATGGCGGCCGCGGTCGCGGCCGAGAACGGGACGGAGGTGTACGTCGTCTCGCGTAGCACCCGGGAGCCGGAGGTTCTCTTCCTGTTCGAGTTGTTCACCGACTCCGCCGCGCTCAAGGCGCACGCCGCGGCGGGCGGTGCGGTTGGCGAGTTGGTGGCGCCGTATCTCGAGTCGATCGAGGTCGTCCGGGGTGAGCCGCTCGTCGCCAAGGGGGTCAACGTGGGGAGGTAGCGCGCCGCAAACAAGTTTCCTCCTTCGCCCCTTGCCAGAGGCAGCACCCCGATGGCACGGGGAGACCTTGCGCGCTCAGCCTCTAATCTCACACTGCCTGCACCCCGTAGCAGTCCCGCGGCTGCCGCCGGTGACCAGCGCGATCTTGCCGGTCAGGCCGAAGCTGACGCCACCGGGATACCCGGTCATGCGCGCTCCCCCCGCGCGCAGGCGAGTGCGTCGAGGATCAGGCCGGGTCCGGTTTCAGCGTGCAGCAACGCCGCTTCGGACCCGTCACGCACGCCCTTGGCGTAGTGCCCCTCCATGATCACTCCCAGCTTGAACAGCGAGACCGCCTGGTAGTAGGGCAATGCAGACAGATCCCAGCCAGTGCGCCCGGCGTAACGCTCGGCCATGTCCGCGCGCTTCGTCAGCCCGGTCCGGTCGGCGAAGTCAACCGACCCGAGCGTGGTCTTCTCGCCCGGCTCGTCCCAACGAGCGGTGAGATGGCCGAAGTCCATGATCGGATCACCGATGGTGGCGGTGTCCCAGTCCACGATCGCGTTCACCCGCAGCGGGGCGTCGTGCGCGCACATGACGTTGAACAGGCTGTAGTCACCGTGCAGGATCCCGGTGGCCTGGGTCCGCGGGGTATGAGCCCGCAGCCAACTGGCGAGCTCGGTGAGTCCGGGCAGCTCACGGCTGGCGTAGCTGTCCAACTGCCACAGCCACCGGCCGACCTGGCGGTCCAGAAAACCCTCCGGCTTCCCGAAACCCTCCAGGCCTGCCGCCCGCCAGTCCACCAGCGAGAGCTCGGCGAGCGCGTCGGTGGCCTCCAGCCCGAGCAGGTTCCGGCTCCCGGCGTTGTCGAGATGCGCTGGCAGCTCCGCTACCGGAGTGAACCCGTCCACCTGTTCCATCAACAGGAACGGCGCGCCGATAACCCCGGGATCGGCGCACCAGGCGATGTATTCCGGGTGCCGCACCCCGGTGCCCACGAGTGCCTGCAGCAACCTGCGCTCACGGTCGGTGTCCCCGGCGCTCGCGGTGATCCGTTCCGCGGGCGGGCGCCTCAACACCATGGATCGACCGCCCCAGTGGACCAGGAAGAGGGCGTTGCCGATCCCGGTTTCGGCGCCGAGCCGGGTCACCGTCGCCTCGCCGTCCGCAGGCAGTTCGTGCCGCAGCCAGGCGGTCAGCTTTGGCACGTCCACCAGGTCGTCGTCCGCTTTCACGGCCACCGCCGCTCCCTTCGGCTGAATCAAGTGCACTTGATTATGCCCGCTGCCGGGGTGCTGTTCGGTGCCCGCGCCGGCGGCGAGATCACTGCCGCGGCGCCGCGGGAGGCGCGATTGGGCCGCAGGCCTCCGGTTGTCGGGGTCTAAGGCTTGCTGGTGTTGCCGGCATCGACTGGGAGCATGCAGATAATTCCTTATCCTAAAACCGGTGAGTCGGGTCCGCGGCCGCTGACGGTCAGACGACGCAGGTTCGGGAGGAACGCCAGATGGTGACATCGATGCAGACCGCGCTGGTCGATCCGGAGGAGGTCGGGGTCGACCCGGCCCGGTTGGACGTGCTCGTCCGGCGGGTGGCGCTGGAGGTGGAGCACGGTCCGTTGCCCGCAGCCCAGCTCGCGGTCGCCGCGCGCGGCCGGCTGGTGGCCAACCACACCTTCGGAACCATACGGCCCGGGCAGAGATTCATCCTGCAGTCAGTTGGCCGTACGTTGCTCGCCAGCTGCGCATGGAAGCTCATGGACGAGGACCTGTTGCACCCGCAGGACCGGGTTGCTGACGTCGTCGAGGAGTTCGGGACCAATGGCAAGGAGGCGGTCACCGTCGAGCAGGTGCTCACGCACACCGCCGGATTCCCGTTCGCGCCGCTCGGGTTGCCCGCGATGGAATCGCGCGAAGGGCGACTGGCCGCCTTTGCGAAGTGGCGGTTGACGTACGAGCCGGGCACGTTGCTCCAGTTCCACCTGACGTCCGCGGCGTGGCTCATCGCCGAGTTCGTCGAGCGGCTGACCGGCCTGCCGCTCCCGGTCTATCTGCGCGAGGTGATCACGGAACCGCTGGGACTGACGAGCGTGCAACTGGCCGTCCCGCAGGCGGATCAGGCCGCAAGCATCGCACCGATGACAGTGACCGACAGCACCGACCCGAACCCGCAGGTGGATCCGTGGGGACCGTGGTACCTGAACAACCCGCGGATCATCGCGGCCGGCGAGCCTAGCCATTGCATCGTCGCGTCGGCCGCCGATGTCGCGCTGCACTACCAGGCGCTGGCCTGCTCCGGGCTGTGGTCTCGGTCCACGATCGAGGACGCGACGCGGATCCGGGTCTCGATGCCACCGGAAGGCGACCAGCTCTACGGAGGCGGCAGCGTGCCGGTGAACATGGGGTTGTTCGTGACCGTGGCCGGGGACACCGGTGGGAACTGGCTGCCTGTCACCGGGTCGTCCCGGCTGTTCGGCCATGGCGGTGCCGCGTCGCAGCTTGGCTTCTACGACCCGGAGACAGAAGTCTCGGTGGCGTTCCTGACCAACGGCTACCCGCTCGCCGGGTACGACTACACCCGCGCCGGGATCGCTCGGGTCACCAATATCGGCAACCTCGGCGCAGACCTCGCCGCGGACTGACCGGCAGGTCCCTCGCGCCTCCGGTTTGTGCGCGGCGGGGGGG
>DASZVT010000033.1:0-9930 GCA_035546915.1 Mycobacteriales bacterium
ACCGTCTCGCTGGCGCCCGGTCACACGGCCGGGTCGGTCACCTTCGGCAGTGACGACGGGGGCCCCGACGACGAGCCGGTGCTGTTCTCCGGTGACGTCCTGTTCGCCGGCTCGATCGGACGCACCGACCTGCCCGGCGGGTCATACCCGGACATGCTCGACTCGCTGGCCCGGGTGATCCTGCCTCTTGCGGACGAGACCCTGGTGCTCTCCGGGCATGGTCCGGTCACGACCATCGGCCAGGAGCGGCAGACGAACCCGTTCCTGCGCGAGGCATCGGTCGAGCGGGGCGTCCCGCTGCGTCAGCCGCCCACCGGCCGCGGACTGTGACGGCGGCGTCGCCGCCGGCAATGCGGCGGCCGCGGCAGGGCGGGAGACTCCGATGAGCACGTACCGTGCCCCCCGGGGCACCTATGACCTGCTGCCGCCGATGAGCGGTACCCACCTGGCTGTGCGCGGCGCGCTGGCGGCCGGCTTGCAGCGCGCCGGGTACGGCTACATCGAGACACCGACGTTCGAGGACACCGCGCTGTTCACCCGGGGCGTCGGCGAGTCGACCGACGTCGTCAGCAAGGAGATGTACAGCTTCGACGACCGTGCCGGCCGGTCCATCACGCTCCGTCCGGAAGGCACCGCGCCGGTGCTGCGCGCCGCTCTGGAGGCCGGGCTGCAGCAGGGTCAGTTGCCGGTAAAGCTCTGGTACGTCGGCTCGTTCTACCGGTACGAGCGGATGCAGAAGGGTCGCTACCGGCACTTCGCCCAGGTCGGCGCCGAGGCGCTGGGCAGCGACGACCCGGCGCTGGACGCCGAGCTGATCTGGCTGGCCGACCGGGCCTTCCGTGACCTCGGGCTGCGACGGACCCGGTTGCTGCTGAACTCACTGGGGGACCGGGAATCGCGCGCGGCCTACCGGTCGAGACTGGTCGCGTTCCTGGACACCCTGGAGCTGGACGAACCGACCCGCCAACGGGCCGCCCTCAACCCGTTGCGGGTGCTGGACGACAAGCGGCCGCAACTGCAGGAGGCGCTGGAGGCCGCCCCGGTGCTCGCCGACAGCTTGAACGCGGCGTGCCGGGCCCACCACGACGCGGTCCGCCAGTACCTGACCGACCTCGGAGTCCCGTACCAGGACGCGCCGCGGCTGGTCCGCGGGCTCGACTACTACACCCGGACCACCTTCGAGTTCGTGCACGACGGCCTCGGCGCGCAGTCCGCACTGGGGGGCGGCGGTCGGTACGACGGCCTATCGGAGCTATTGGGCGGTCCGCCGCTGCCGAGCATCGGCTGGGCACTGGGTGTGGACCGTACCGTGCTGGCCCTGGAGGCGGAGGGCATCGAGGTGGCATCCGGCGCGCGCTGCGCGGTGTACGTCGTGCCGCTGGGCGAGCAGGCTCGCCGGCGCTCGGTGACACTCGTAGCCGCGCTACGGCAGGCCGGCGTGGCCACCGATGTCTCGTACGGCGACCGCGGCCTGAAGGGCGCGATGAAGGCCGCCGACCGGTCCGGGGCCCGCTACGCGGTGGTGCTGGGCGAACGCGACCTGGCGAACGGCACCGTGGCCTGCAAGGACCTGAACAGCGGCGAGCAGGTCGCCGTGCCCATCGAACAGCTCACCGACGAGCTGAAAGGACGACTCGCGTGATCCGTACCCACGAGGCCGGGGCGCTGCGTGCGCAGCACACCGGTGAGACCGTCACCCTCGCCGGGTGGGTGGCGCACCGGCGTGATCACGGTGGGGTGGCTTTCGTCGACCTGCGGGATGCTTCCGGGATCGCGCAGGTGGTGATCCGCGACGCGGACGTGGCCGGCCCACTGCGGGCCGAGTTCTGCCTGCAGGTCACCGGCACGGTGGGCGCCAGACCAGCGGGGAACGAGAATCCGGACCTGCCGACCGGGGCGATCGAGGTGACCGCGACCGAGGTGCGGGTGCTGTCCGAGTCCGCCCCGCTGCCGTTCCAGCTGGACGAGCACCTCGAAGTCGGCGAGGAGATCAGGTTGCGGCACCGCTACCTGGACCTGCGCCGACGCGGCCCGGCCGCCGCGCTGCGGATGCGCTCCGAGGTCAACCGGATCGCGCGCAACCTGCTGGCGGACCGTGATTTCGTCGAGATCGAGACGCCGACGCTGACCCGGTCCACCCCGGAGGGCGCACGCGACTTCCTGGTACCGGTACGGCTCAAGCCCGGTTCCTGGTACGCGCTGCCGCAGTCGCCGCAGCTGTTCAAGCAGCTGCTCATGGTGGCCGGCATGGAGCGCTACTTCCAGATTGCCCGGTGCTACCGGGACGAGGACTTCCGGGCGGACCGGCAGCCGGAGTTCACCCAGCTCGACATCGAGATGAGCTTCTGCGAGCAGGCCGACATCCTGGAACTGGGGGAGGCGGTCGTCCGGGCACTGTGGGAGGGCGTTCTCGGTGTCCAGGTCGGCCGGATCC
The DNA here is from genome assembly GCA_035546915.1 of Mycobacteriales bacterium. Lineage (GTDB taxonomy): Bacteria > Actinomycetota > Actinomycetes > Mycobacteriales > CAJCIY01 > DASYGP01. The sequence goes on from DASZVT010000033.1 coordinate 2,435, forward strand.
CGCACCTGACCTACCGGGAGGCGATGGACCGGTTCGGTACCGACAAGCCGGACCTGCGCTTCGGGCTGGAGCTCACCGAACTGACCGCGCGCTTCGCCGATACCGGCTTCCGGGTGTTCCAGGCGCCGTACGTCGGCGCCGTAGTGATGCCCGGCGGCGCGGCGCAGACCCGCAAGGAGCTCGACGGCTGGCAGGACTGGGCCAAGGCGCGTGGCGCGAAGGGGCTCGCGTACGTCCTGGTCGGACCGGAGGGTGAACTCACCGGGCCGGTCGCCAAGAACTTGTCCGAGGCGGAAGCCGCCGGGCTGGCCGCGGCGGCCGGGGCGGGGCCCGGGGACTGCATCTTCTTCGCCGCGGACGAGCGCGCGGCCGCGCAGGCATTGCTGGGCGCGGCCCGGGTCGAGATCGGCGCCCGTGGCAACCTTGCCGACCCGGATGCGTGGTCGTTCCTGTGGGTCGTCGACGCACCGATGTTCGAGCCGGATGGCGAAGGTGGCTGGACCGCGGTGCACCACCCGTTCACCGCACCGAACGAGGCATGGGCCGACCGGTTCCAGGACGCCCCGGGCGAGGCGCTCGCGCACGCGTACGACATCGTCTGCAACGGCAACGAGATCGGCGGCGGCTCGATCCGTATCCACCGGGCCGAGATGCAGCGCCGGGTGTTCGCGGTGCTCGGCATCGACGAGGCCGAGGCGCGGGACAAGTTCGGCTTCTTGCTGGACGCGTTCGCGTACGGTCCGCCACCGCACGGCGGGATCGCCTTCGGGTGGGACCGGGTATGCATGCTGCTCGCCGGTGTGGACTCGCTCCGGGACGTGATCGCGTTCCCCAAGACAGGCGGCGGGTACGACCCGCTGACCGGTGCGCCGACGCCGATCACCCCGGTGCAGCGCCGGGAGGCGGGGATCGACGCGCGGCCGCAGCCTGCGGCGGCCGGGGGCTAAGCAGCGGCGACCGTGCCTCCGGGCTGTGTGGTAGTGCCGGGCTGTGTGGTGGTGCCGGGCTGTGTGGTGGTGCCGGGCTGTGCGACTTGAGCGTCGTTCTGGCAACCGTGATGTCGCACGCGCCGGCTGGCCATGGGACGCCCGCGGAGGCTGTGCGACTTGAGCGTCGCCCCGACGACGCTGATGTCGCACACGCCGCGAGGCTTGTCCGGCCGCCGCCGTCGGGGCCGCGACGTACCGTGCTTGCTGTGACCAAGGGCTTGCTGTGACCGAGAGCCTGTTCGACGCCGGGGCACGGGCGGCGGAGGCTGCCGTCGCGCCGCTGGCGGTACGGCTGCGCCCGCGGAACCTGGACGAGGTCGTAGGCCAGCGCCACCTGCTCGGACCGGGGTCCCCGCTCCGGTTGCTGGTCCAGGGCCAGGGCAGTTCGAGCCTGCTGCTGTGGGGGCCGCCGGGCACCGGCAAGACCACGCTGGCGACCCTGGTCGCGACCGCTACCGGTCGCCGGTTCCGGGAGTTGTCCGCAGTGACCGCCGGCGTGAAGGAAGTCCGTGCCGTGATCGAGGACGCGCGGGACGCGCTGGGCCTGCAGGGCGTCCAGACCGTGCTGTTCGTGGACGAAGTGCATCGCTTCTCCAAGACACAGCAGGACGCATTGCTGCCCGCCGTCGAGAACCGGTGGGTGACGTTGGTCGCGGCGACCACCGAGAACCCGTACTTCTCCGTCGTCTCGCCATTGCTGTCACGCTCTCTGCTGCTCACCCTCGAGCCGCTGTCCGACGACGACATCGGCGTGCTGGTGGATCGCGCGATGGCGGACGAGCGGGGCTACCGCGGAGCACTCCGGCTGCCGGCCGATACCCGGGCGCACCTGCTGCGGATCGCCGGTGGGGACGCCCGGCGCGCCCTCACGGCGCTCGAAGCGGGTGCCGGCGCCGCCCTCGCTGCCGGTGCCGACACGGTCGCGCTGGACGTCCTCGAGCAGGCGGTGGACCGAGCCGCGGTCCGGTACGACCGCGCCGGTGACCAGCACTACGACGTGATCAGCGCCTTCATCAAGTCGGTCCGGGGCTCGGACGTGGACGCGGCGCTGCACTACCTCGCCCGGATGCTGACAGCGGGGGAGGATCCACGTTTCGTCGCCCGCCGGTTGATGATCCTGGCATCCGAGGACATCGGGCTGGCCGAGCCGACCGCACTGCCGACCGCTGTCGCGGCCGCGCAGACCTTGGAGATGGTGGGCCTGCCGGAGGCCCGGCTGGCGCTCGCCCAGGCCACTATCGCGTTGGCGCTGGCTCCGAAGAGCAACGCGGTGGTGCAGGCCATGGACGCGGCCTCGGCCGACGTCGGTGCCGGTCTCGGCGGTCCCGTTCCGCCGCACTTGCGAGACGCGCACTACCCCGGTGCCGCCCGGCTCGAGCACGGTCGGGGCTACCGCTATGCGCATGACTACCCGGGGCACGTCGTACGGCAGCAGTACCCGCCGGACGCGCTCGTCGGCCGTGACTACTACGCACCGACCGACCGCGGGGCGGAGGCACCCCTGGTGGACCGGGTGGAGCGGCTGCGTGCCGTGCTTCGGGACGAGCAAGCCGACTGATCGGTAGGGTCTGGCAGCATGAGCTGCTACCCCGCCGTCCCCTCCGCTGCGGGCCTCGCCTGCGGCTCGTTTCCTCGCTTCGGGGGCCGGCTCGGGGGGAATCCCGCCGTCCCCTCCGCTGCGGGCCTCGCCTGCGGCTCGCGCTCCCGTAGTGGGGCCGGTTCATGAGCGCCGGTGAGATCGCCGGACTGATCGCTGCGATTGCCTTCGCCGTACTGGTGTTGGCCATTGCCGTACCGCTGATCCGGCTCGGCTCGCTAATCGGCTCGCTGCAGACCGAGGTCGTCATCAAGCAGGTGGTCCCGCTGCTAGGCCAGACCCAGACGACGGTCGGGCATGTGAACACGAACCTGGCGAACGCCGAGACCGTGACCACGAATGCCGCGGACATGACGACGAACGCCCGCGCACTGACCACCGCGTTCAGCGCGACGCTGGGCGGGCCGCTGGTCAAGGTGGCCGCGTTCTCGTACGGAGTACGTCGCGCCGCCGGTCGTCGCGAGAAGGCTGCGGTCGAGCGTGAGGTCAAGGCCGCTCGCAAGGCGCGCAAGGCGGAGCGGAAGGCCGCTCGGTGAGACGGCTGTTCTGGCTCGGTCTCGGTGCCACCGCCGGGGTCCTGGTGGCGCGGACGCTGCGCCAGACAGCCTCGCAGCTCGCGCCGGACACCCTTGTCGCGAAGGCACTCGACACGGCGCGCGACTTCTGGGTTGACGTGCGCGCGTTCGCCGAGGAACGCGAGGCGGAGCTACGTACCTCGTTCGGCCTCGACGAGACGTGACGGTCCCACCCGCCCGAGCGAGAGAAATCAGCGTTGATCATGCAGGGTCTCCGGGCATGCTGCGGCGTGGCGCGCAAAAAACCACATGATCAACAGGGGGTGGGCGCGCGGTTGGCCGGCTCTGGGAGACTGTTGCGGTGCGCACCGACGAGATCCGCCGCCGCTTCCTGACCCACTTCGAGGAACGCGACCACGCCGTCGTCCCGTCCGCCAGCCTGATCTCGCCGGATCCGACGCTGCTGTTGGTCAATGCGGGCATGGTGCCGTTCAAGCCGTACTTCCTGGGTGAGCAGCCGGCCCCATGGCCGCGGGCAACCAGCGTGCAGAAGTGCCTGCGCACCCTCGACATCGATGAGGTCGGCAAGACCCGCCGGCACGCCAGCTTCTTCCAGATGAACGGCAACTTCTCCTTCGGCGACTACTTCAAGGAGACGGCGATCCCGCTCGCCTGGGAGCTGGTCACCAAGCCGCTGGCCGACGGCGGGTACGGCCTCGACGAGTCGCGGCTGTGGATCACGGTCTACACCGAGGACGACGAGGCGGCCGACATCTGGCACCGGGTCGTGGGTGTCCCGCAGCAGCAAATCCAGCGCCTCGGCATGGCCGACAACTTCTGGTCGATGGGCGTGCCCGGCCCCTGCGGCCCGTGCAGCGAGATCAACTACGACCGGGGACCGGAGTACGGCCGCGAGGGCGGCCCGGCGGTCGACGGTGAGCGGTACGTCGAAATCTGGAATCTCGTGTTCATGCAGAGCATCCGAGGGGAGGGCAGCGGCAAGGGCAACTTCGAAATCCTCGGCGACCTGCCCCGGCGCAACATCGACACCGGAATGGGACTGGAACGGATGGCGACTCTGCTGCAAGGGGTCGACAACCTGTACGAGATCGACCAGGTGCGGCCGTTGCTGGAGCGGGCCAGCGAGATCACCGGCCGCCGGTACGGCGCGGACCACCAGGACGACGTCCGGTTGCGGATCATCGCCGACCACGTTCGCTCCGCTTTGATGGTGATCGGCGACGGCGTGACCCCGTCCAACGAGGGGCGCGGGTATGTGCTGCGCCGGCTGCTGCGCCGTAGCGTGCGCGCGCTGCGCCTGCTCGGCCTGGGCGAGCCGGGCCTGCCTGCGCTGCTCCCGGTGGCGCGCGACTGCATGGCGGGCTCGTACCCGGAGGTCGCCGGAGATTTCGAGCGGATCTCCACCTACGCCTACGCCGAGGAACAGGCGTTCCTGGAGACGCTGCGCAGCGGCACCACGATCCTCGACACCGCGGTCCGCGAGACGAAGGCGGCGGGCGGTACGCAGCTGTCCGGCGACCGTGCGTTCACCCTGCACGACACGTACGGGTTCCCGATCGACCTCACCCTGGAAATGGCGGCGGAACAGGGCCTGACCGTGGACGAGGGGGGCTTCCGCGAGCTGATGACGCAGCAGCGTCAGCGGGCGAAGGCGGACAATGTTGCGAAGAAGACGGCGGGGGCGGACGTCTCGGTGTTCCGCGACCTGCTCGATCGGATCGGGCCGACGGTTTTCACCGGCTACGACGAGTTGCAGACCGAGGCCGAAGTCCGCGGACTGCTGCGCGGCGGGTCGCCGGTCGGCGGGGCCGCGGCGGGGGACCCGGCGGGTGACGTGCTGCAGCTGGTCACCGACCGCACTCCGTTCTACGCCGAGTCCGGTGGGCAGTCGCCGGACGAGGGTGTGCTCACCGCGCCGGACGGCACCCGGCTGGAGGTCCTCGACGTCCAGCGCGCGGTGAAGGGTTTGGTCGTGCACACGGTCCGGGTCGCCGCTGGCGAGGTCCGGGTCGGCCAGCCACTGCTCGCCGCGGTGGACCCCGAGTGGCGGCTGGGGGCCCGGCAGGCGCACTCGGCGACGCACGTCGTGCACGCCGCGCTGCGTGAGGTGCTCGGCCCGTCGGCGTTGCAGACCGGCTCGTACAACACACCGGGACGGATGCGGCTCGACTTCGGTTGGCCCAGCGCGGTGGCCGCCGAGCAACTGCAGCTGGTGGAGGATGTCGCGGCCCGCGCGCTGCGCGCGGATCTCGGCGTGACTGCGACCTACATGCCGCTGGCGGAGGCGCGCGAGATCGGTGCGCTGGCGCTGTTCGGCGAGAAGTACGACGAGACCGTACGGGTCGTCGAGATCGGTGGTGCCTGGTCGCGGGAGTTGTGTGGGGGCACCCACGTGGCCCACTCCTCCCAGATCGGCCAGGTTCTGATCACCAGCGAGACGAGTGTGGGCGCGGGGGTGCGCCGGGTCGAGGCCCTGGTGGGGCTGGAGGCAATGCGGCGCGCGGCGCGGGACCGGATCGTGCTGGCCGGTCTGGCCGATGCGCTCAACGTGCCGGCCGACCAGGTCCCCGACCGGGTCGTTGCGTTGGCCGCGCGGGTCCGGGAACTGGAACGTGCCCTTGCTGCCGAGCGGGCGCAGGCGGTGCTGGCTGGTGCGCAAGGGCTCGCCGACGGGGCCGTGGACGTGAACGGGCTGGCCGTGGTGGCGGCGGCGGCGCCGGACGGTACCGGAGCGGATGACCTGCGGTCACTGGCTCTGGACGTGCGCAGTCGGCTGGGGGAGGCGCGGCCGGCGGTGGTGGTGCTCGGCGCCGCGAATGACGGCCGCGCGGCGCTGGTTGCGGTGACCAACGGTGCGGCGCGCGAGCGAGGCGTCAAGGCGGGTGCGCTGATCAAGGGGCTTGCCCCGCTGGTCGGTGGCGGTGGCGGTGGCCGCGACGACGTCGCGCAAGGTGGCGGCGGCAAGGGCGCTGGCGTTGCGGATGCCATCACGGCCGCACCCGGCTTGCTCGCCGAACAGCCGGCCGGATGACCGCCGGCGGCAGCGTGCCCAACCCTGGCGAAGCCGCTGGGGTGGTGGTCGCGGTGGACGTCGGGACGGTCCGGGTCGGGGTGGCTGCGAGTGACCCGCGCCGGGTACTGGCGTCGCCGGTGGCGACGGTGCCCGCACGGGACGTCGCGGTAGTGGCGAGGATCGTCACTGAACGTGCCGCTAGCTGCGTGGTGGTGGGCTTACCCCGTACTCTTGCCGGTCGGGAGGGGGCCTCGGTGGCAATGGCGCGGCAGTACGCGGAGCGGCTCGCGGTACTCGTGGCGCCGGTGCCGGTAGAGCTCGTGGACGAGCGGCTGACCACGGTGGTTGCCGAGCGCGCGCTGGCCGGTTCCGGCGTCCGCGGCCGCGGCCGGCGCGCCGTGGTGGATCAGGCTGCCGCGGTCGCGCTGTTGCAGGGAGTGCTGGATGCTGCCCGCTGATCTGCAGAGTCCGCCGAAGCCGCCGAAGGTGCGGCTCACCCGGCGCGGCCGCGTCGTACTGCTGCTCGGCATCGCGCTCGTGGTGGCCGCCGTGCTCGGCGTCGGGGCCGTCGTGGTGGGTAAGGCGCTGCATACCGGGAGCACGTCGGACTACGCCGGGCCCGGAACCGGCCGGGTGGTGGTGCAGGTGCAGGCGGGCGACAGCGCCACGGCGATCGCCAAGACGCTCAAGGCGCACGATGTGATCCGCAGCAGCGGCGCCTTCGTCGACGTCGCGAGTAACGACGCGCGGGCGGCCCAGATCCAGCCCGGCTTCTACGCGCTCCGGGAGAAGATGTCCGCCGAGGGCGCGCTGACGCTGATCCTCGACCCTTCGTCGCGGGTCTCGTACCGGGTCACGGTGCCCGAGGGCACGTCGCTCAAATCACTGCTGCCGCTGCTGTCCAAGGGCACCAAGATCACTGCCGCGGAGCTGCAGGCGGCGATCGCGAAGCCGTCGGACCTCGGCTTGCCTGCGTATGCGAACGGGAGCGTGGAGGGCTTCCTGTTCCCGGCGACCTACGATGTGCCGCCGAACGCGACGGCGACCGAACTGTTGACGATGATGACCAAGCGCTTCGCTCAGACTGCCCAGGCAGTGGATCTGGTCGCCGGTGCGCAGAACCTGGGGTTCACCCCACTGCAGGTGGTCACCATCGCGTCGATCATCGAGCGGGAATCCGCGGCCCCTGCGGATGCGGCCAAGGTGGCGCGGGTGTTCTACAACCGGCTGGCCGCAGGGATGCCGCTGGGCAGCGAGTTCACCGTCCGCTACAGCGGCAACGACGACAGCAATCCGTACAACACCTACACCCACACCGGCTTCCCACCCGGCCCGTACGACTCGCCGGGTGAGGCGACGCT
>DASZVT010000034.1:0-2962 GCA_035546915.1 Mycobacteriales bacterium
CCGGGGCTATCCGGTCCGGTCCGGTCCGGCTCGGTCCCGTCCAGCTCCTGCGTCCCGATACCCGCTGCCTGCGCGATCGCGGCCGCGGCCTCGTCCAGCGCATGCGTCCCCTGGCTCAGCGCCCGCTCGCCGGTTCGGCGCTGGTCCTGCAGCCACCGCTCGACGTCCTTGAACCGCTCGGTTCCGAACAGCTTCTGGAGCAGTGCCGCACGTTCCTCGACCTTCGCCTGCAGGAAGGTGGCGAACCCGCCCTGCGGGAGCAGCACGACCTGCAAGAACTGCTCCGAGGTCATCCCGATCGCATCCCCGATCGCGCGCCCGACCTCATCGCCCCGGGTGCTCACCATCTCCCAGCCGTTAGCGCTCATCCGTTCCAGCTGTACCGAAGCCTTCTCTTCGGTCGTGCCGCTGCCACGCTTCTTCGGTCGCTGCCAGGCCGGCTTCCGGCTGATACGCAGCCGCTGGCCGCCGATCGTGGTGTCCAGCACTACCTCGGACGCTGTGGCCGGGTCGGCGTGGTCGGAACGCAGCCGGTTCGCCGCTGCGCGCTGCCCCGGGACGGTGCCGAACAGGGCATAGCAGATCCCGTCGAGCAGTGTTGTCTTGCCCGCGCCGGTGTCCCCGTGCAGCAAGAAGAGGCCGGCGTCCGCGAGCGGCTCGAAGTCCACCGCCGCAGTGCCCGCGAACGGCCCGAACGCAGTGAGGGTCAGCCGGTGTGGCCGCATCAGCGCTCGCCGACACGGACCGCGGTGAACGCGTCCTCCAGCAGCGCGCGCTCGGCCGGATCGGCGGCGGTGCCCCGCGTGTGCCGGACGAAGTCGGTGGCGATCTGCACGTCGCCTCGTCCCTGGATCAGCGCCGCGTAACCGCCCTCGTACGAGCTCCCCTCCGGTGCCTGCCAGGCCAGCGTGAGGACAAACGGGAAGCGCCGGCGCAGCCGTTCCATCGCCTCCGCCGGCCGGACCTCGTCGAGCAGCGTGACGGCCAAGAAATCCTCGGTGTAACGGGCGAAATCAGAGGCGGTCAACAGCTGGTCGACGGTGCCGGAGATGGTCGACAGACGCCGGTACTCCGGCGTCTGCACGAACTGCACGTCCCGTACCCCCGTCGGACCGAGGTCGACCAGCCAGCTGCCCTTGCGTTGGCCCGCCTCGGAGAACGAGTACGGCAGCGCCGAGCCGCTGTAACGCACGTGTTCGCCCAGCTGTTGTGGCCGGTGCAGGTGGCCGAGTGCGACGTACTCCCAGTCGTCGAGCAGTGACACCGGCACCGCGCCGACACCGCCGACGGTGATGTCCCGCTCGCTGTCGCTGCTCGCCCCGCCGTGCACCCAACCGTGCGCCATCAGCACGCTGCGGCCCGGCGGCCGGTGCGCTCGATCGGCCGCGACCAACTCCAGCGCGGCCGCGACGACGTCCTGGTGCGAGCGTCCGACGTCTCGGCCGGCTGCCGCCGTCAGCCCGGACCGGACCGCGTCCGGCTCCAGGTATGGCAGCGCGTAGACGGCGACGGGGCCGTCACCGTCCTCGAGCAGGACCGGTACCGCCGCGTCGTCCAGCCGAGTACGCAGGTGCACGCCGGCTTGGGCGAGCAGCCGGTGGTTTACCCCGAGCCGGGCGGCGCTGTCGTGGTTGCCGGAGATCAGCACCACCTGGGCGCCGGCGTCGCGGAGCCGGTGCAGGGTGTCGTCGAACAGCGCGACCGCATCCAGCGGGGGGATCGCGCGGTCGTAGACGTCGCCGGCGAGCAGGACCGCATCGACCGCCTCGGCGCGCACCAGCGCGACCAGGTGCTCGGTGAACGACTGCTGCGCAGCGGTCAGGTCGGCGCGGTGCAACGAGCGACCGAGGTGCCAGTCGGAGGTATGCAGCAGCCGCATGCCGGGACGGTACGACGTGGGTCCGACGATCCCCCGCGGCGGCACGCCGCACCCGCCCGGAAAGTCGGGACCGCTGTCCCGTGCGCCCGGGACAGCCCGATGGCCAGGCTGCGCTCGGACCGAGAACGACCCAAAGGGGGACCATCGTGCACGCCCACCGCTTTCCCCGCACCTTGACCAGCCTGCGAACCGCGACTGGCGTCGTCGCGCTCGCGCTCGCGCTGGTCGGCCTGGCCGGCCTGACGGCCTGCGGCAGCAGCAGTTCGACCGCCAAGACCGGCGCGACGTCCCCGGTCGGGTCCGGCGGGCCCGCCGCCGCGGATTCGACGCCGGCGGCGTCCACATCGGCGGATGCCGGTGCGAACGAGCTGAAGGTCGAGGCGCAGGACTATGCGTACGTCATCACCGGCTCGCCGCACCCGGGTCTGGTGACGATGACCTTCACCAACACTGGCAAGTACGCCCACGAGATGAGCCTGTCCAAGTTGAAGGCCGGCAAGACGCTCGCTGAGGTGAAGGCCGCGCTGCAGTCGCCGGACGGCGAGCAGGCGGCCCAGGCGCTGCTCGACAATCCGGACGCGGAGTACACCACGCCCTCGATCGTCGGGCCGCAGCGTTCGGTGCAGGTTGCCGCGCAGCTGCCCGCCGGCCACTACGTCGTGACCTGCTTCCTGCCCGGCCCGGACGGGATGCCGCACGTGGCGATGGGCATGCTCGGCGAGGTCACCGTGGCGGGGGACGCGTCCACCGCGGCCGCACCGAGCGCCGACGGCACGATCGAGCTGACGGACAGCGGGATCACGGTGCCGGCGACCTTCGCCGCCGGTGGCACCTTCGCGGTGCGCAACGGCGGCACCAAGCCGCATGACTTCTCCGTCGCGCAGCTGACCGATCAGCCGCTGGGTGCGTACTTCCAGTGCGTGGCAGGCAGCTTCGGGAAGAACACACCGATCGACGAGTGCCCGGGCACGTTGGCCGGCGGCGTCGGCACCCTCGAGCCGGGTGGGACCGCGTACCTGACGATCCACCTCGGGAAGGGCAGTTACGGCTACGTCTCCACCCAGGGGGACGGCGCGGACTTCC
>DASZVT010000035.1:0-14687 GCA_035546915.1 Mycobacteriales bacterium
TTGAGCCTGGTGGCTGGCCTCGTACTGCTTGATCCACGCTGGCGGTAGCGTGCGCCAGGCCTCCGCAAGCGTCAACCGGCTGCCGTCACCGAGTTGCTGCGCCCCGACGACGTCGGCCAGAAAGATCGTGTTCTCTTCGCAGTCCAAGCTCTTCACCACGCACCCTTCCAGGCAGGTGAGCGCGTCCAGCAGGATCGGGGCCCCGGTCACACCCGGCTTGGTCCGGAACTGTCCGATCTTGTCGCCGTCACGACCCGAACCGCCGCCTAGCCCCATGATGATCTGCAGCGCGTGGTCCCGCGCCGGTTCCGGGGTGGCAGCGAGCAGGTGCAGGGCGAACACGCCGGAGGATTTCACCAGGTCGTGAGTGAAGTTGTACTTCGTCAGGCTGATGGTCATCCGGGGGGCTTCCGGGACGACACCGCCGGGGTTGCCGGACAGTGAGATCAACCCGTTGGCACGCCCGCCGGACACGGTGGTGATGGCGATCGGCAGCGACCGCAAGCCGGCCAACGTGCTGTTCACCAGCTTGAGATCGAGCGACATGCAGCACCTTTCACTCAAGATTTCTGCCTACTTGGCATTTCTAACTGTACTGTCTGTCATTGAGTTGACAGTGGGTCAATGAAGGATCTGTCACGACCGGTGCTCCGGTGTCGCTACCGTCTGGGACATCTGACGGTAGCGTTTCCCGCGTGCTACTCGACCGGGCTATCGCCGGGGCGGTACGGTCAGACCCGACAGGCTCGACGAAGGAGTACGTGGTGACCACGACGGCGGCGTGTCCGGTCCACGAGGATATCGACCTCCTCGACCCGGCTTTTCTGACAGACCCATTCCCGCTCAGTTCGCGACTGCGCGAGGAGTCACCGGTCTTCTACGTACCCGAGATCGACCTGCACTTCGTCACCCGTTACGACGATATCCAGCGCATCTTCCTGGACCGGGATACGTTCGCCGCCGCCATCGCGTCATCGCCGGTCTGGCCGCCGTGCGCGGCCGCGGCGAAGATCATGTCCGAGGGGATCTCCCGGGTGCCGACGCTCACCAACGCGGACCCGCCGCGGCACGCCCCGATGCGGGAGGCGGTGCACAAGTGCCTGACGCCGCAGCGGATCAAGTCGCTGGAGCCGGCGCTGCGTGCGCAGGCCCGCAAGCTCATCGAGGGCTTCGCGCAGGACGAGCGGGTCGAACTCTCGGCGCAGCTGGCCTTCCCGTTCCCGGGTTACGTCGGCTTCATGCTGTTGGGATTCCCCGAGCGCGACTGGGAGATGCTCAAGACGTGGTGCCGCAACCGGGTGCTGATCACCTACGGGCACCTGACCGAGCAGGAGCAGGTGGACGTCGCCAAGAACATGGTGGCGTTCTGGGACTACTGCACGCAGATCGTTGCAGACCATGTGCGTAACCCACGAGACAACTTCACCACGGACTTGCTGGCCTGGGCCGAGGACCCGGAGCACGGAGTGACCCGCAACGACGTCGAGAGCATCGTCTATTCGATTGCGCTCGCCGGTCACGACAGCACCACGAACCTGTTCACCAATGGTCTGCGTTTCCTGCTGGCGAACCGGGATCAGTGGGACGCGGTCCGGCAGGACCGGACGCTGCTGCCGAACGCCGTCGAGGAGATGCTGCGGTTCGACCCCCCCATTGCTGGGTGGCGCCGGATCACCACCCGGGACACGGAGGTCGGGGGCACTTTCCTGCCGGCAGGATCGAAACTGTTCCTGAGTTTCGTCTCGGCGCACCGGGACGATGCGCAGTTCCCCGATGCGGACACGTTCGACATCGAGCGGCCGAACGCGCGCACCCACCTCAGCTTCGGCAAAGGCGTGCACATGTGTCTCGGCGCTCCACTGGCGCGGATGGAGATGCGGGTGGCGGTCGAGCTGCTCGGTGAGCTCACCCCGCATATGACGTTGGTGGAGGACCAGTCATTCGAGCAGAGCCCGAACCTCGTGTTCCGGACGATGCGCGAGTTGTGGGCGTACACCGGCAACGTGCCGGCGGCCAGCTGAACCGCGGGAGCACGCCCCGATGCCGATCAACCGAGCCTGCCTCGGCAAGACCTACCCGCCCGCCCGCACCTTCGAGGTCGGCCGCGAGCACATCCGGCAGTTCGCGGCCGCCATCGGCGACCTGAACCCTGCGTATCTCGATCCGGAGGCTGCGCGGGCGCTCGGGTACCGGGACGTGATCGCGCCGCCGACGTATCTGATGAGCGTGATGTCGCTCGCCGGTGGGGGCTCGGTGACCGCCGACCCGGAGCTGAATCTCGACCGTCCTCGAGTGGTGCACGCGGAGCAGCAGTTCGTCCACCACCGGCCGGTGCACCCGGGGGACGTGCTGTCGCTGACCGTGAAGGTTGACGCGATCGAGACTGAGGGGAAGAACGAGCGGCTGGTGCTGCGGCAGGACTTCACCGACGCCACAGGCGAACTCGTGTGCACCGCGTACTTCAACATCGTCTCCCGCGGTACCGCGCAACCGGCGGAGTCCGGCGCGTGATCGGCAGTGACGACAGCGGCCTGTGGGATATCGCGGTCGCCCGCGCCGCCGCGACCCCGGACGCGGTCTTCGCGGTGGACGACGGTGGGCGACGACTCACCTTCGCCGCATTGCTGCGCGCGGCCGAGACACGGCGCGATGCGCTGGCCGCGTTGGGAGTGCGCCCCGGCGACGTCGTGTCCTGGCAGCTGCCGAACTGGGTCGAGTCGTTCGTGCTCACGCTGGCGCTGCATGGCATGGGGGCGATCCAGAACCCGCTGATCATGATCCTGCGGGAGCGCGAGGTCGGCCACATCACCGGGCAAGCAGGGGCCGACTTCCTCATCGGCCCAGGCAGCTGGTCCGGTCACGACTTCACTGCGATGTACCGCAACGTCGTCGCTGCCGGGGCGGCCCCTGCGGGGGTGCGGCTGCTGGAGACGACGCCGGACGGGCTGCTGTCGGAGGTCGTCCACAGTCCGCTGCCCGGTCGTGCCGGGACACCAGCACCGTGGCGCACCGACGGCGAAACCCGATGGCTGTTCTCGACGTCGGGGACGACGTCCGCGCCCAAGCTGGTCCGGCACGGCGACCGCGCCGTGCTGCACGCCGCTCGTACCACCGCGAATGCGGTCGCGATGGCGGCGTCGGACGTGGTGGCCAGTCCCGCTCCGGTGACGCACGTCGGCGGCATTGTGAACTTCCTGGTCACCCTGCTGTCCGGGTCCAGCCAGGTCGTGCAGGAGCGGTTCGACCCAGTCGGCTCGCCACTGTTCTTCCGTGAGCACGACATCACGATCACCGGGATCGGAGAGCCGTTCTTCCGCGCGTTTCTCGCCTGCGCGCAGGCGCATCCCGAGCTGGCGCCGCTGTTCCCCAGGATCCGCGCGTTCCAGTGCGGCGGGGCCCCGAAGAACCCGGCGCTGCACGGCGAGATGCGCGCCGTGTTCGGTGGCGCCGGGATCATCTCGGGCTACGGCATGACCGAGTGTCCAATGCTGGCCTGGAACGCGATCGGCGACAGCGACGACGTGCTCGCGACCACCGAGGGGCGCGCGGCGGTCGGGATGCAGGTGCGGACCGTCGCCCTGGACGGCACACCGTGCGGGGTGGGCGAGGAGGGCGAACTGCGGGTCCGCGGGCCGCACTTGATGCTCGGTTACGCCGACCCGGCCGACGGCCTGGACGCGTTCGACGACGAGGGGTACCTGCGTACCGGGGATCTCGGTCGGCTTGACCCGGCCGGCAACGTCACCGTCACCGGCCGGGTCAAGGACGTGATCATCCGCAACATGGAGAACGTCTCGGCCCGGGAGGTGGAAGACCTGCTGGTCCAGCACCCTGACGTCCTCGAGTGCGCGGTGGTCGGCGTCCCGGACCCCGTCACCGGCGAACGCGTCTGCGCGGTGATCGCGGTACGTGCCGGCGCGACGGCGCCGACGCTGTCCGAACTCGGCGAGCACCTGGGCCGCCTCGGGCTGAGCCGGCGCAAGTGGCCGGAACGGCTGAGCGTCGTCGACGTGCTACCCCGCAACGCGATGGGGAAGGTGGCCAAACCCGTCCTGCGCGCGTGGTCGGCCGAAGAGGTGGGCACGTGAATCTCGGCCGGCTGCTCACCCAGGCGCGGCGCCGGATACCGTCGGCGCCGGCGATCAGCCAGGGCGCCCGCACCCTGTCCTACGCCGACTTCGACGACCGGAGCGACGCGCTCGCGCACGCGCTGGCCGATCGAGGTCTGCGGCAGGGTGATCGCGTCGCCGTGCTGCTGGCGAACGCGCCCGAGTTGCTGGAGACGATGTTCGCCTGCTTCAAGGCGGGATACGGGTTCGTCCCACTGAACGCGAAGTTCCGCCCGGACGAGGTGTCCTACCACCTGCAGGATTCCGGTGCCGCTGCGCTGGTCGTCGACGCAGCAGGGGGGGATGTTGCCGTGCAAGCCGATACCGGCGACACCGCGCTGATCGCAGTGGGGGATCCGCGAGACGGTTTCGCCGAGTACGAGTCGCTGGTGCAGGGGGCCACCGGCCGCGGCAGCGTCGCAGTCGACGTCGACCGTGACGACGTGGCGTGGCTCTTTTACACATCCGGTACCACCGGCCGTCCCAAGGGCGCGATCCTCACCCACGGGGTGTTGGACTTCGTCACTGCGTCCTGGCTCGCCGACCTCACCCCGATGGACGAGCGGTCGGTCACCCTGCACGCAGCACCGTTGACCCATGGTGCCGGCTTCCACGCGCTGGCTACCACGGCACGGGGCGCGCACCACGTGCTGACACCCGCGGGATCGTTCGACCCGGCCGGGATTCTGGCGCTGATGCGCAGCGCCGGTGTCACCTGCACCTGGTTGGTGCCCACCCAGATCGTGATGCTCACCGATCACCTCGCCGGCCGGCGCGCGGACCTCCCGGGACTGCGGCACATCGTGTACGGGGGCGCAGCGTTCGCACCGGCGGACCTGAAGGTCGCCCTGGAGGTGTTCGGGCCGCGCCTGGTGCAGCTCTACGGCCAGGGCGAAACACCCATGACCGCAACCGTTCTACCGCCGGAGGACCACGCGTCGGCGCTGGCAGGCGACCGGTCCGAGCGGCTGGCCTCGGCGGGTTTTGCACGCCCCGGCATGGACGTGCGCATCCATGACGGTGACGACCGGGAGCTGCCCGCCGGCGAGGTCGGCGAAGTGGTGGTGCGCGGCCCAGCGGTGATGACCGGCTACTGGCAGCGGCCAGCGGAGACCGCGGCGGCTTTGCGCCATGGATGGCTGCACACCGGAGATCTCGGCCGGATGGACGAGCGCGGGTACGTGTACCTGCTGGACCGCGCCAAGGACATGATCATCAGTGGCGGGTCGAACGTCTACGCGGTCGAGGTGGAGGCGGTGCTGACCGAGCATCCTGCGGTCCGCGAGGTCGCGGTGGTGGGTGTGCCGGACCGTACCTGGGGCGAGCTCGTGGTCGCGGTGGTCGTTCCGGAGGAGCGGGCCGACCAGCCCGATCGGCCGTTGGCTGTCGCAAGCCCGGAGCTGACCGGACAGTGGGAAGCGCACTGCCGCGAGCAGCTCGCGACCTACAAGCGACCACGCCGGTACGTGCTGCTCGATGCGCTGCCCCGCAATGCCTACGGGAAGGTGCCCAAGCGCGTGCTGCGGGAGCAGCTCGCCCAGCAGGCCGCGACCCAGCAGGACTTGACCCAGCAGGACTCGACCCAGAACGGATCCACGACGTGAGCACACCCGCGGCCGGCGGCGCACCGGAGCTGCTCGTCTCCACCGAGGGCGCCGTCCGTACTCTCACCCTGAATCGGCCGCAGGCGGCGAACGCGATCCGTCCCGAGCAGCGCAACGCGATCATCGCGGCGCTCGCGGACGCGGACGACGACCCCGAGGTGCGGGTAGTGGTGCTGCGGGCGGAGGGCCGGCATTTCTGCTCCGGCGCCGACGTCGGCGGGATCAGCAAGCAGAGCAGCGATCGGCATACCGGCGACGGGATGCGGATCCTGCTGCGTGGTGCGCAGCGATTGATCGCCGCGGTGTTGGATTGCGGCAAGCCGGTGATCGCGTCGGTGCAGGGCCCGGCCGCTGGAATGGGCGCCCACCTCGCGTTCGCGTGCGATCTCGTGGTCGCGGCCGAGGAAGCGAGCTTCGTCGAAGCCTTCGTACTGCGTGGCCTCGTGCTGGACGCGGCCGGCGGTTACCTGCTCCCGCGCCGGATCGGGCTGCAGCGGGCCAAGGAACTCGCCCTCCTTGGCGACAAGCTGCCTGCCACCCAGGCCCGCGAGCTGGGGTTGGTGAACCGGGTGGTGCCGGCCGCAGAACTGGCCGCGGCGACCGCCGAGTTGGCCGGTCGGCTGGCCGCGGGGCCGACCAGCGCCTATGCGCTGACCAAGCGGCTGCTGAATGCCTCACTCGACCAGGACCGGGCCTCCGCGTTTCTGGCCGAGGCGATGGCCCAGGAGATCCAGACCGGCGCTCACGATTCGGGTGAGGGCGTCCGGGCATTCCTCGAGCGGCGCCCGCCGCAGTACAAGGGTTGGTGACCGATGACCACTGCCGCGCGCCGCAGCGACCTGCCCACGATCGAGCCGGAGACACAGCCGTTCTGGGACGCTGCCGCCCAGGGGCGGCTGCTGATCCGTCGCTGCGATGACTGCGGCCAGGCCCATCACTACCCGCGGCCGTTCTGCCCGACCTGCTGGAGCGAGAACGTGCGCTGGGAAGAGGCAAGCGGCCAGGCGACGCTGTACACCTACTCGGTGGTGCATCGCAACGATCTGCACCCGTTCGCCGAGCAGGTGCCGTACGTTGCCGCGGTGGTGGACCTGGCCGAGGGCCCACGGCTGATGACCCAGGTCGTCGACACCGACGAGTCGTCGCTCGCCGTCGGGATGCCGCTGCAGGTGACCTTCCGCGCCCTCACCGACGAGATCAGTGCACCGTACTTCGTCCCCGCCTGATGCGGTCGGCGCAGGATCGCCTGTCACTACTGGAGGAATGCTGTTCATGAGCCAGCTCTTGGAAGGCCGGGTCGCCCTGGTCACCGGTGCCGGGCACGGCATCGGCCGCGCGCATGCCCTGGAACTTGCCCGGCACGGTGCGCGGGTCGTGGTCAACGATCTCGGTGGGTCGGTCAGCGGCGAGGGCGCCGGGCGTGACGCCCAAACCGTCGCCGACATCATCACCGCTCGCGGCGGGGAGGCGGTGGCCGATTTCGGCAACGTCGCCGACGAGGCCGCCGCGGACGCGATGGTTGCGCGCGGGATCGAGCAGTGGGGCCGGCTCGACATCGTGGTCAACAACGCCGGGATCGTCAGGGACAGGGCGATCTGGAACATGGACGTCGCCGACTTCGACCTGGTGATGAACGTGCACGTCCGGGGTAGCTGGCTCACGTCCCGGGCGGCGGCTCGGCACTGGCGGGCGGTGGCGAAGGAAGCCGGCGGCACGACGTACGGCCGGGTCATCAACACGGTCTCCGGCGCCGGGCTGCTCGGGAACTTCGGGCAGTCCAACTACGCCACGGCGAAGGCCGGGATCATGGGCCTGACGCTCACCCTCAGCCTGGAGCTGGCCGGGATCGGCGTCACCGTCAACGCGATCAGTCCGGGCGCGATCACCCGGCTGTCGGCGACGACGATGCCGGGGGCAACCCCGCGTGAGGCGGACGAGCGCGAGGGCGAGGAGTTCGACCCGCTCGGTCCGGGTGTGAGCTCGCCGATCGTGGCATGGCTCGCCAGCCCGGAGGCTGAGCGGGTGAGCGGGCAGTGCCTACGGGCGATGCGCGAGGACCTGCAGCTGCTCAAGGGTTGGTCGGCGGCCGCTGCGGCTAGCAACGGCGGCAAGGCATGGGACGCGGCCAAAGTCGGCCGGACGATCGATACCCAGCTGTTCGGGACCCGGGCCGCCGGGCTGTCGCTGGGAGGCTGACCGATGGCTGAGATCGAGCGGACGCTGCTCGCCGCGCCGAGCGTGGCGCATGCCAAGGTCGAGATCTACTCCGGGGTGGCACGGCTCGCGCGCACGGTCTGGGGCGCCGAGATGCGCCGCCGGGACGCGGCCCGGGACACCGCGATCGTGTTCTGTCACCCGACCGCCAACTTCCTCGGTCATTACGCCCTGCCGGGGCTGGCCGAGCGTGGGTTCGGCGCGGTCGGGCTCACCACCCGGTACGTCGGTAACGACACGTCGCTGCTGCTGGAGAACTGCCTGCTCGACATCGGCGCGATGGTCCGGCACCTGCGTGACCTCGGCTACCAGCGGGTCGTGCTGGTCGGTAACTCCGGCGGCGCGTCGATCGTGCCCTACTACCAGGCGCAAGCGCAGCAGCCCAGCGTGTCCGCGCCGCCCGGTGGCGGCCCGGACCTCACCCAGGCGGACCTGCAGCCGGCCGACGGCGTGATCATGTTCATGGCGCACCCGAGCCGGGCGCGGCTGTCGTCGGAGTGGCTGGACCCGGCGATCATGGATGAGCACCAGCCGTTCGAGCGCGATCCCGAGCTGGACATGTATGACCGGCACAACGGGCCGCCGTACTCGGCCGAGTTCGTCGCCCGGTACCGCGCCGCGCAGGTGGAGCGGAACCGGCGGATCTCCCGCTGGGCGGCAGCACAGCTGGCCGCGCTGACTGCGGCCGGACACGCGCCGGACGGGCTCGACGATCTGCCCTTCGTGGTGCACGGCACCACCGCCGACCTGCGCTTCATGGACGGTGCGATCGACCCGAGCGACCGGGAGATCGGGGTGTCGTTGTGGGGCCCGCCGCAGGTAGCCAACTACATGCCGGCCGGGATCGGCCGGGTCTCCACGCTGCGGTCCTGGCTGAACCAGTGGTCACTGGACCACACCTTCGGCAACGCGTTGCGCTGGCTCCCGCAGATCACCGTTCCGGTGCTGATCGAGTACGGCACCGCCGACGTGACCGTGCTGCCGCACATGGGACAGGAGATGTACGACGCCGCCACCGCGGCACCGCGTGAGCTGATCGCGATCCCCGGTGCCGGGCACTACTACGAGGGGACCCCGGAGTTGCTGGACCAAGCGCTGGACGCGATGTCGGACTGGATCACCCGGATCGTGCTCTCGTGAGCCGGCGGGTGGCGATTGCCGGTGTGGCGCTGGCCGACTCGGGCCGGGACCACGGGATGACGCCGTACGGGATGTTGGCGCAGGCGGCCCGGCGGGCGGTCGCGGACGCCGGGCTGACGCCGGCCGAGGTGGACGGGTTCGGCTCCACCGGGCTCGGCACGTTGGCTCCGGTGGAGGCGGCGGAGTTCCTCGGCTTGCGCCCGCGCTGGCTGGACTCGACCTCCGTCGGCGGCTCGGCCTGGGAGGTGATGGCCGCGCACGCGGCGGATGCGATCAGCGCGGGGCACGCCGACGTGATCTTGCTGTCGTACGGTTCCACCGCGCGCTCGGACCTGCGGAACAAGCTGCGCACCGCGAGCCTGGACTGGGGGTCGCGCGGGCCACTTCAGTGGGAGGCCCCGTACGGGCACACGCTGATCTCGAAGTACGCGATGGCCGCCCGCCGGCACATGCACGAGTACGGCACCACGCTGGAGCAGCTCGCCGAGATCGCGGTCTCGGCCCGGGCCAACGCGACGCTCAACCCGGAGGCGCAGGTTCGGGAGCCGATCACCGTCGAGGACGTGCTGTCCGGTCCGATGATCGCGGACCCGTTCACCGCGCTGCACTGCTGCCTGCGTTCCGACGGGGGTGCCGCCGCCGTGTTGGTCGCCGAGGACCGGCTCGCCGACTTGCCGCACCCTCCGGTCTGGGTGCTCGGGACCGGTGAGGCGTCTTCGCACTCCTCGATGAGTCAGTGGGACGACTTCACCACCGGACCGGCGGCGCCGGCCGGGAAGATGGCGTTCGACCGGGCCGGGGTGAGCACCGACGACATCGACGTGCTCGGGATCTACGACGCCTTCACCTCGATGCTGCTGCTCACCTTGGAAGACCTCGGGTTCTGTGGCCGAGGGGAGGGTGGCCCGTTCGTCGCCGACGGCAAGCTGCGAGTCGGCGGGGCACTGCCGACGAACCCGGACGGCGGTGGGCTGTCCGCCTGCCACCCGGGCCAGCGCGGGTTGTTTCTGCTGGTCGAGGCGACCCGGCAGTTGCGCGGCGAGGCCGGCCCGCGGCAGGTTCCGGACGCCCGGCTGGCGTGCGTCAGCGCGACCGGCGGCTGGTTCTGCAGCAACGGCACCATGATCCTGGGCGCGGGCTGACGCGTCAGCCTGGCGGGGCGAGCAGGCCTCGGGCGGTGAACGTCGTGATGATGTCGACGAGCTGCTGCCGGCCGAGTGCGTACCGGGTGCCGACCCCCTGGTGGGGTAGCCGTTCGAGTAACGCGAGCAGGATCCAGGCCCCCGCAACCGGGTCGAGCGCGTCCGGGTGCGGCTGCGCCCTGATCGCGGTGGTGAATGCCTCCACCAGCGGGCGCAGGCTGGCTTCCCGGGCGCGCACCGCCACCGGATCGGCGTCCTCCTCCAGCCAACACCGGAACACTCCCCAGTAGGCATCCTGGAAGTCGAGCATGGCGCCGATCCAGGCGGTGAGGTTCGTGCCGTCCGGGGCAGGTCGGGCAAGTACCGGGAACTGGTGTTGCACGGCCGCGAGCGCCGTCTCCGCCCGCTCGGTCAGCACCCCCAGCATGTCCTGCTTGTTGGCGAAGTACTTGTAGAAGGTGCGGCGGGACAGCCCGGCGCGTAGCAGGATCTGGTGCACGTTGGCATCCCGGAAGCCGTACTCCGCGAAGACGGCCGCACCCGCCTGCAGGAGCCGCTGCACGCTGGTCGCGGCTGCGCCGGTCAGATGCGCGAACCGCTCCGGAGCGGGGTCCGGAGCCGGGTCGGCGACCAGGGTCGCCTGGTCCGGCGCGACCGGAGCCCGCCGGGTCGAACCCTCGTGCTCCATCGCGACCAGCACCGGCAGGGGGGTCTGTGGGAACAGCACCCGCTGTACCGCCACCGCGAGGCTGTCGATCAGTTGTTGCTCGCTCAGCGGCAGGCCCTGGGTGTGCCGGTAGTAGTTCACCCGCTCGACCACCGTCATCAGCGTGATCGCGGTCTGCTCCGGGTCGAGGCCAGCGACGTCGCTATCACGCAGCCGCTGCGCCAGCCGGGCGGTGTAGTTCTCGACGTAGGTCGCGATGAGCGGACGCAACGCAGCCTTGGGCGAGTCGATGTGCGCCCACTGCACGAACATCGTCGCGTACTTGTCGTAGACGTAGCTCCACTCGCCAAGCCACCAGTGCAGGTTGTCGTAACCGGCCGCGGTCGCGTCCAACGGCCCGAGCCGCCGCACCACCCGCATCAACGCGGCGCCGCACTCCTCGATCAGCTCGATCGCGATCTGCTCGCGGCTCTCGAAGTACTGGTACAGCGCGGCTCGCGACATCCCGGCGGCACCGGCGATGTCCTCGACCAGGGTCGCGTGGAAGCCGCGCTCGGCGAACACGGCTAGCGCGACGTCGAGCAGTTGCTGGCGGGTACGGGCACCGCGAGCACCGACGACCGGGCTGTTCGGCCCGTAACTGGCGCGTCGGGAGATAGCGGGCGGTGGCACACCGTGAGGATAGAGATCCGCCGCGCCTTGCCGGTGCCGCGCGCTCCCGGTCAGGGCGCCGCGTCCCGTCCCGGCAACCACGGGGTCTCGTACTGGGCTGCGCGGGCCTGCTTCAGCGCCGCCATCCCCTCGGTTCGGATGATGGTCCGGAACGCCCGTCCGTCCGGCGCGCACGCGTGGTCGGCCATCGCGAGGGTCACCGCGTCGTGCCCCAGGCCGGCGCGGCGGCCGGCCTCGTCCCCACCGGCGTCGGCGACGGCGTCCACCGTCATCTTGTTGAGCGCCAGCGCTTCCCGCGGCATCCGGGCCAGCCGTTGCGCGAGGTCGGTGCACCGGGACAGCAGTTCGGCGGCCGGCACCACGGTCAGTGCGAGGCCGATGTCGACGGCGCGCCGCGCGCCGACCGGCTCGCCGGTGAAGATGAGGAACTTCGCCCACTGGCGGCCTATCAGCGGTACCAGCGCGGCGGCTCCGACCAGCCCCAGCCGGCCCTCAGGGAGCCCGAACGAGGCATCGTCCGCGGCGATCAGCAGGTCGCAACTCGTGGCCAGCGAGAGCCCGGCGCCCAGGCAGTGTCCGTGCACCGCCGCGACGACCGGCACCCGGCAGCTGCGCACGGCGTGGTGGAACTCGTCCGCGTCCTTGACGAAGTCGAGCTCGTCCTGGGCGGTCTCCCGCAGCGCGTTGCCGGTGAGGTCACCGCCGGCGCAGAACGCACGACCGGCGCCGTGCAACAGCACGCATCCGACCTCCGGATCAGCGCTCGCGTCGGCGAGTGCCCACCGGATCTGGTCGCGGGTGCCGCCGGGGTTGGCCGAGATCACGTTCAACGCCTCAGGCCGCTGCAGCGTCAGGATCGCGATCCCGTCGCGCTTGCTGTAAGCGATGTGGTCGAGGTCCACCGGTCCTCCGTTACTGCGACGCGACGGCCGCTGCCGTCCGATGGCTATTCTGACACCACTGTTCACCATGACGTCCCGGGAAGAGGCATGGACCGCAAGAACCTGGAACGGCTGCTCGCGCCCAAGACGATCGCCGTGTTCGGCGCGAACACCGCGCTCGGCATGTCCAACAACGCGATCCTGCCGATGCTGGAGGCCGGCATCGACGTCCGGATGGTCAACCCGCGTCGGGACACCGTGTACGACCGGCCGGCCGCGGACGACCTCACCGCGCTGGGCGAGCCGATGGATGCGGTGTTGTGCCTGGTCAACGCGGCACGGTCGGTCGACGTCGTGCGCGAGGCGGCGGCCACGGGCTGCGGCGGCGTGGTACTGGCCGCGGGCGGGTTCGCCGAGGCCGGACCGGACGGCGTGGCGCTGCAGGCCGAGGTGACGGCGATCGCGGCCGAGAGCGGGTTGGCCGTGGTGGGCCCGAACTGCAGCGGTTTCCGCAACGTGCCGCTTCAGGTCAACCTGTTCACCGGCGGGCGGTTGGCATTGCAGCCGGGTGGCGTCTGCGTGGTGTCGCAGAGTGGGTTCCTGGTCCGCGCCGCGCTCGCGGCCGCGGCGCAACGTCAGCTCGGGGTCGGCGTCGCTGTCTCGTCCGGCAACGAGGCCGTCTGCGACCTGGCCGACTATGTCGAGTTCCTCGCCGACGACCCGGCCACCACGGTGATCTGCCTGGTGGTGGAGAAGCTCCGGCAGCCGGAGCGTTTCTTCGCTGCGGTGCGTACCGCCCGCGAGCGGGGTGTGCCGGTCATCGCGCTCAAGCTCGGCCGCAGTGCGTCCTCGCGGGCAATCCTGCAGTCGCACACCGGCGCGATCGCCGACGAGAGCTGGGTGTACGAGCTGGCATTCGCCGAGCACGGGGTGCTCAGCGCGCGCGACATCGACGACCTACTCGACCAGGCCCAACTGTTCGCACAGCTGCCCCGACAGCAGTGGCGCCCGATGCGCAACGTGGGCGTCATCACCAGCTCCGGCGGGGTCGCGGCGCTGGCGACCGACCTCGCCGAGCCGACGGCAGTCCGGTTGCCGGCGCTGCACGAGCTACGCGACTGGGTCACCGAACAGATTCCCGGTGCGGCGACGCTGAACCCACTGGACATGACCGGGTTCGTGATGACCAACCCGGAGATCCTGCGGGAGCTGTTCCGGCGCTACGCCACCGCCGCTGAGCTCGACGCAGTGCTGTTGTGCTGGTGGCTCGGGGACGAGGATGCGGCGTGGGCACGGTTGCTCCTGGAGCCGTATGCGACCGCGGCCGGCGCAGCGCCGTTGCTGGTCAGTCCGGTGGAGGGCACCGCGCTGGGGGACTGGGTGCCGCAGCTGCGCGAGGGCGGTGTGTACGCGTTGCGCGGGGTAGCCGCGACCTACCGGGCCATGGAGGCGATGACGCGCTTCGTGACTGCTGAGCTCGCCCCGGCGCGCGGACCTGTCGCCGTGGGGGACGCGGCACCGCCGGTCACCACCGCTGCCGGCCTGGTTCCGTTCGCGGCCGCGATGGAGCTGCTGCGCGACTGCGGCATCACTCCGGCGCCGTACCGGGTGCTCGATCCGAGCGAGGACGCGCTGCCGGCCGAGCACGGTCTCGGCGAGCGCCTGGTGGTGAAGCTGGCCGACGTGGCGCACCGTACCGAGCTGGCCGCGGTGGTGGTGGGTGTCACCGCCGCCGAGGTGCCAGCGGCGGTGCAGCGGCTGCGGCAGATCGCCCGCGAACACGGCGAACCGGAGACGGTGGTCGTACAGCAGTTGATCATCGGCCACGGCGAGGCCTTCGCCGGCATCGCGCCGCGGACCGACCTCGGGCCGTTCGTTCTCTTCGGCCGCGGTGGTGTTCAGGTCGAGACCGGCGGCGGTGTCACCGGCCGCGGCTTGCCGCTCGATCGCGCTCGGGCCGCGGCGCTGGTCGACGAGGTTGCCGGGCCCGCCGTCTTCGCCCGGCTACGGGGCGAGGCCAGCTGGGATCCGGAGCCGCTGATCGCCACACTGCTGGGTGTCAGCGAGCTGTGGCAGCGGGTCGGCGGCTGGGCGCGTTCGGTCGACATCAACCCACTGATCGTCGCGGAGGACGGCATCTACGCAGTGGACGCGCTGCTGCTGGCGGAGTCCGACGGCGATATCTGACACGCGTGTTTCTCGGCGCTCTATACTGGGGGAGTCAGCCCTCAAGGTTTGTCGACGAGGAGGCAGCATGA
>DASZVT010000036.1:0-15754 GCA_035546915.1 Mycobacteriales bacterium
CCAGAGGGATTCCGTGGCCGTGGCGGGGACTCGCGACCGAGTGCTTTCCCGACTCCGTCCGGCGGCGCGGCGAACCGGCTCGGCGATTTCGTGACCGGCAAGGTCACCGCCGTGTCCGGATCCAGCATCACGGTGTCCGGAACCGGCTTCGACGGCGCACGCCGGGCCGGCAGCAACGCGCCGAGCGCCGGCGCCGGGAGCACCGCAGCGCCAGCCACCAAGACGTACACGGTGACCGTCGGCTCGGCCACGAAGTACACCAAGACCGGTACGGCAACGAGCAGCGCGCTGGTTGTCGGGCAGTGCGCCACGGCGCGGGGTAGCAGCGACGACACCGGTGCGATCACCGCCACCACGATTGCCGTCTCGGCACCGGTCGACGGCGGTTGCACCGCCGGTTTCGGCGGCTTCGCCGGCGGTCCCGGTGGCGGTTTCGGGTCGCGTGGCGGTGGCAACGCGAACAGCGGGAGCTCCGGCAGCGATGCGTAAGCCCACTCGCACGGTCGTCGTCGCGGTCGCGGCCGTCGCGGTGCTGGCGGGTGCCGCGGTCGGTGCCTACGCCGCGACCGACGACGGCGGTCCGTCGTACCGCACCGCAACCGTCACCCGCGGACAGGTCGCGACCACGCTGACCGCGACCGGGACCGCGTCCCCGGCGACTCGGCAGACCGCTGCCTTCGCCACTTCCGGGAAGGTCGCCTCCGTGGCGGTCACGGTCGGCCAGCAGGTCACCGCCGGCCAGCAGTTGGCCAAGCTGGACACCACCTCGCTGAGCCAGGCTCTCGCCGAGGCCCAGTCCACGTTGGCGCAGGCGCGACTGACCCTGGAACAGCACGAGACCGGCCAGTCCGGCACCGGCTCGGAGGACACCGGTGGCTCCGGGGGATCCATCGGAACCGCCTCGGCCAGCGCGGCCGTCGTGACCGCGTCGCCTCCTTCCTCCGGCCGCAGTACTGGCAGTTCGTCCGACTCCGACCAGTCCGGGACCGGCCAGATCAGCGCGCTTCAGCAGGCAGTCGTGCAGGCCCAGCAGGAACTGGACGCGGCGCTGACACAGGCCCAGGCTGCATTGGTCTTTGCGCAGTCGAGTTGCGCGACCGGGTCATCGACCCAGCCATCGACCCAGCCATCGACCCAGCCATCCGCCACCGCCTCGCCGACGGCGCCATCGACCGGAGGGGGCTCGACCGACACCGGGCCGGGGAGCACGGCCTGCCTGAACGCGCTGCATCACGTGTCGAGTCTGCAGTCCGCCATCGCCGACCAGGAGAAGTCCCTCGCGACCACCGAGAAGCAACTCGACGCAGCCCTGAGCGCGCTGCAGTCGCAGACCAGCGCATCGAGCCGTTCAGGGTCGGGATCGGCCGGAACCGGGCGAACGAGCACGACGAGTGTCGCATCGGCGGCCACCCTCGCCGCCGACCAGGCGAAGATCGACGCCGACGTCGCCGCCGTCGCGCTCGCGCAGCAGAACCTGAGCCAGGCGACACTGACGTCACTGATCAACGGCACCGTGCTCGCGGTGAACCTGGCTGCCGGCCAGTCCGTCACCGCCGGCTCGTCCACCGCCACGGTGATCATCGCCCAGCCTTCCGGGTACACCGTCGGCATCGACGTCGACGTCACCGACCTGCCGCAGCTGCAGGTCGGACAACACGCGACGGTCTCCCCCGATGGCGGAGATGGGGCGTTGACCGGGACCGTCGCCAAGATCGGCGTCGCCCCGACCACCACGGGCGGGACGAGCTACGCCGTCACGATCGCCGTCGACGGCCCGACGACCGGGTTGCGGGACGGCTCCACCGCGGCAATCAGCATCGCCACCGCGACCGTGCAGAACGCGATCAGCGTCCCCGTCTCGGCGGTGAGCTCGACCGAAACCGGTCACTTCGTCCAGGTACTCACGCACGGCAAGGCGGTCCGCACCGTGGTCACCATCGGCCGGCAAAGCGACGAGCGGGTCGTGATCACTCACGGGCTCAGTGCCGGCCAGCAAGTCATCCTCGCCGACCTGAAGACCCCGCTCCCGAGTAGCGGTAACACCGGGATCACCCGCGGCGGGCTACTGGGACGCGGTGGATCCGGCGCCGGCGTGGGCAGCGGGTTCGGCGGCGGCTTCCCCGCGGGCGGCTTCGGCGGCGGCTTCCCCGGGGGCGGCTTCGGCGCCGGGACGCGCTGACCCGGACCGCATGCCACGGGCCCGTCACGAGCCGCAGCCCAGGCCGGTGTACGGCGTTGCGGGTCGGTCCAGCGCGACCAGCGCGATCTGCCGGAGCGCCGTGCTACCCGGATCGAAGTAATCACTGTGCAGGTCGACGTCGGTGCGCAGCAGCGGCGGGTCGGCGTGGTCGTCCCCGGTGCTCAGCCGCTTGGCGCCGGTGACGCAGGTCGGGTCGTCGCCGAGGTGCCCGAGCCCGGCGGCGCCGGTGACCCGGTCGACCAGCGTGCGGGCACCGAGCAGCCCCAGCCCGCCGAGTGGGACGGCGAGTGCGGTGATCACCGCACTCTGCAACGGCTGGACGTCTCCGATCGGGTCGCCCGGATGGGTCAGGACATACGTCGGGGTGTCGGCGAGATCCGTGACCGAGTCCACCTTCGGCCCGAACCCGGGAGCCGCCACCCCGACCAGCGCGTCCGGGCGGGCGCCGGCCCGGATCGCCGTGCCGGCGACAACGCCCCCGTAGCTGTGCCCGACGAGGGTCAGGCGGACACCCGGACGCAACTGCAGGCCGGCGATGAACTCCGCGAGCCGCGGCGCCGCTTCCTTCGCGTACGACTGCAACGCCGCGTGCACCAGATCCGGCGGGGAATCACTGCCGTGCCAGCCGATCACCGCGATCCGGTCACTTCCCGGCTGGACACGCACCGCGGCGGCGATGGCATCGATCGCCCGCTCGGTACTCCCCCACTTCCCCAGCCCGGAGCCGGTTCCGGGTACGAAGAGCACCACCTGGTCTGCGGAGGTGAGATCACCGACTACCTCTGCGATCTCACCCGCGTCGCGGTCGAACTGCAGGAGCCGGACCGGCAGGCCACCCGGTTCCGCAGACGTCAACCGGGTCAGCAACCGGGTCAGCGAGCCGGCCGTCGACGATCCCGGCGTCGCGGTCGATGCTTCCTCGGCCAGCGCGACCGCGGCGGTCACCTCGCGGGCCAGCGGAGGCAGCGCGAGTTCTCCCGCCGCCGCGACAGGGTCGCGTAGCGCCGTAGCGAGCGTGCCGACGCCGTGTCCGAACAGTGACCAGCCGGACTGGGCGGCGCGACGCAGCGTCACCCCCAGCAACCCGACGGCGAGTGCGACCAGGCCGTCCGAGTCCCTGGTCGGCGCCAGTGGGTCGTACGTCGGCGGCAGGTGC
The DNA here is from genome assembly GCA_035546915.1 of Mycobacteriales bacterium. GTDB lineage: Bacteria > Actinomycetota > Actinomycetes > Mycobacteriales > CAJCIY01 > DASYGP01. The sequence continues at coordinate 3,357 of DASZVT010000036.1, forward strand.
GGCGGGACCGGCGGCGCCGGCCCAAGCCCGACCCGGGTCCGAGGGGCGAGTGCCGACAGGCTGTCAAGCTCCTGCGCGCATTCCCGATCCGCGCGGCGCACCACGTCCACCGCGGCGGCGAGCAGGTCCCGGACCCCGCGTGCGCCGGCTGCGGCGAGGGTGGGGTCCGGAGCATCGGGCCGGACCCGGACCTCGAACCCGTCAACCTCCAGTCCCAGTCCGGCGGCAGCGCGCTGGGCGGCCGCTCGGTCCGCCTCCGCTGCTACCGCGGCAGCAATCAGTGGGCCCAGCGCCGCACCCACTGCGGCGACCACCTGAGCCACCATCCCGACGGCCCCGGCGTGCTCCCGCAGCGCGGAGCCGGCCCGCAACCACGCGAACCCGGTCCAGTGCTGTGCCAGTGTCGCCTCGCCCTGCCCCAGCGCGGCGCCCACGTCCGTCTCGATCCGCCCGGCCAGGGCGCCAAGCTTCGCCTGCACGTCTTCGATCGCGAGCGCCGACACGGCTTCCGCCCCGTTCACCGCTGGCCGGCCACCGCGAACAACCCCTGGTCGATCGCGCTGTAGTCGCCGCCAGCGGATGCGAGCAGCCCGACCAGGGACGCACCCCGGCGGGCGAGTTCGACCAGCACCGGCTGCCACCCGGCGGCAAATGCCTGCAGTGCTTCGGCGGTCTGCAGCGCGCCGAGCTCGAACCCAGCAAGGGCGGCGACACCGGCGAGCGTCGTGGCGAGGTCGACGAGCTGACCCGGCACCGGGCGCAGCGTCATCGCCGTGGCGACCAGCGCGTCCGGCACGACCTCGAGGCGTTCGTCCATGTCGCCACGATCGGCGATCCGGGCCCTGTGGAGGAATCCGCGGTCCACAAGGCTGGACAGGAGCTCAGCCGGGCGAGATCCCCTGGGGGAGTTGGAAAAACTGGTCCGGATCGTAGCGCTTCTTCAACTGGCGCAGGCGCCGGAGATTACTGCCGTAATAGGCCTGGAGTGGATCCGGCAGCGTCGGATCGGCGTAGTTCTGATAGGCCGACCCGGTCGCGGAAGGACGCAACGCGGCCCGCATCGCCTGCAACGACGCCTGATTCGCCGCCTGCGGTCCGTTGCCCGCCTGGTCCTGCCAGGAAGCCGTGTACTGCGCGACGAACAGTGCTCTGCGGTGGACGAACGCCGTATCCCCTGGCGCGACGGCGCCGACCGCGCCACCCCAGCTGTCGAAACCGACACCACCGACGCCGAGCGCCGGATCGTCCTGGCGGGACTGGACAGCGCTCGCCAATGCGTCGACGTCGGCGGCCGCGATCGGCCGTTCGAAGACGTCGCTCGCCGCGACGAACGCGTCCCGCGGCAGTGCGCCGTTCCCACCGAAGTCTCGGACTTGGCAGGCCTGGTCGGAGATCGACGAGCAGCCCGCCTCCAGCCGCATCGTGTCGAGATAGTCCTTGTCGGCCAGGTAGCTGTGCCGCGGCGCCCGGCCGACCGCGGACCGCAGGCCGTCCAGCAGACCCCGCAGCACGGCACTACCGCCGAGACAGACCCCGCTGATGCTGACCGTGGGACCGCTCGCGTCCGTGGTAGCCAACAGGTGGCAGGTCGACCACAGCGCGTCGGGCTGCGCGACGGCCCACTGCTGCCACCCGGTCAGCACGGCAGCCGCGTCGGTCCAGGACCAGCTCCAGGTGAAGACAGCGAGCTCGCGGGTCGGGTGGGTGTCGACCTCGAGTTCGGTCACCACCCCGAAGTTGCCACCCCCGCCGCGCAGCGCCCACAACAGGTCCGCGTCCTCGTCGGTGCCGGCGGTCACCACCCGGCCGTCGGCGAGCACGACCCGAGCACGGACCAGCCGGTCGCACGTCAATCCGTACTGCCGAGCGACCACGCCCATACCGCCGCCCAGCGCCAGGCCGGACAGCCCGACCGACGGGCACGACCCGGCCGGGATCGATACGCCGTGGGCTGCCAGAGTTCGGTATACCTCCAGCAAGGTGGCACCGCCACCAATCGTGGCCCGGGAGCCGCGGGTGGCGACATCGGCCAGCCGGCGCAGGTCGACGACGAGCCCGTCGCCTGCCGACGCACCGAGGTAGGAGTGACCACCGGCGCGGACTCGCAGCGGAACGTCGTGATCGCGGGCGAAGCGGACGCAGGTCACCACGTCCTGTTCCGTGGCTGCCTGCGCCACCGCCTGCGGCCGGATCCCGTCGAAACGGCGGTTGAACAGCAACCGCGCCGCGTCGTACGGCGCGTCCGCCGGGCGCAGCAACGTCCCCCGCATGCTCGCGCGCAAGCCATCCCAATCCGGCGGCGCGACGGTGGCGGTCGGCCCGGCCGACGTGGTCGGCGGGCCCGGGCTCGGGCCGTGCGCGCTGCCGGACCCGCAGCCGGTCACGGCCGCTGCGCTCAACGCGGCGAGCCCGGACAGCAGCTGACGCCGGGTCAGCGGGGGCGGCGTAGGCGGCACCGGGCCATCATCCGCCGTCGGGCGCCCGGTTCTGTCAGCGTCGGAGCGATGACCACCGCGCCGCGCCGGTTCGCCGAGCGTTACGTCGAGATCATCAACAGCGGTGGCTACGCCGGTCAGGCGGGGCCGACGACGAGGTATTGCGGTTGACCGTAGGAGACGTGATAGTCGACGATCTCGCGGATCGCTCCGCCTGCGGTCGACGGCGTGCCGGTGCTCCAGGACTTGATGCAGCCGTTGGTCTGGTAGTTGTTCGGCACCCAGGGGTATTTGCTGTGCACGAACAGCTCGGTACGGATGACCGCCCCGGTGTGGCAGGGCCGGTTGGCGAGGATCAGCACCGGCCCGACGACCGACGTACCCGGGTAGTTGTAGCTGTAGCCGGTGATCGCGCCGGTGCCGGCGGGAATCCAGCCCTTGTTCGTGACGCAGTCGTCGAAATAGCCGGGGAGCCCGCTGCCGGTGTGCGCGCTCCAGAACACGGTCCCGGTGTAGTTGCCCACCAGTTCCAGTCGGGCGTCGTACTGCTGGCTGGTGTTCTCACCGTAGAACCAGAAGTAGTTGGTGGTGCCAGCGGCGGCACGAGAGGGGCACAGCAACAGGAGTGGAATAGCTATCGCAACCGCGAAAAGAAAAGCGAGCCTGCGACGGGTGCCGCAGACGATCCCCCGGATCGCGCTCATGATTCCTCCTGGACACTGGCAGCGGTGATCGGTCGACTGGGGTTGCGGATCGGTGCGAGGACGTGGCCGTCGGCAGACTGATGTTGTGGCCGGGCGACGCAGGTCCCGGTTGCGAACGTGCAGTCGAGTAGTACGTAGTTGGAGTCGAATTTCGGTTCCTGATGCGGGCCCTGCGCGGTGGGCAGGTGATCGACCGAGACACCGAACACGTGGGTGTGGTCCTTACCGAAATAGGGGTCGCGGATGAACGGCGCGACACTGGTCGGGATCGCCACGAGCTTCTGCAGCGTCATCGACGGCGACGGGCCGGACGTGTAATGGAAGACGGCGAACTTGCTGCTGTAGCCGACGACCACCGCATCCCCGCTCCACGCCCCGACCGACGACGGTGACGGCAATCCGGTGCCGGCCGTCGAACCCAGGTCCACCTTCCCGGCCTCCGCGCCGGTCGCCAGGTCCAGCAACCGGTACGTCACCGCGGCTGCGGTCGGGTCCCCGGTGGTGACCAGCGCGATCGTCCCGGTCGGATCCACCCCGACCAGCTCGGTGTCATTCCCGCCCAGCACACGGGACTTCCCCGGGCCGTCGAACACCAACAATTCCCCGCCTGCCTCCTGCTCCGCCGGCGTGCGCTCCACCAGCAACCGCCCGCCGGCCCACGCCAGCACCGTGTAACGGTCACTCGTCGGCGTCCACGCCACCGCCGCGCCACGCAGATCCGGGCGGACCATCACCCGCCCTCGGTACGCGGTCCCGTCCCAGCTCGCACGATCACCCTGCACGTACGCCAACCGACCGCCCCCGGCCCAGGCGACACTCCCCGCACCCGAGGCCAGCACCCGGTCGGTGCCGGCCGACACGTCATGCACCCGAATACTCGGCGTGCCCACTGTCTTTCCCGGCACGAGCGAGCTGCGGTCAACCCCCGACGCTAACGCGAAACTGTTGTAGACGATCAGGTTCCCGTCCGCGGAACGCAACGCCACCGGACCGCTGAAGATCTGCAACGACGCGTCCTGCAAGCCATCGACCCGTGCCCCGGTCGCGACATCAGTCACATGATCGTCACTGACCAACGTGCCGCCCAAACCCGCGTCCGCCGGCTGCGACGACCCGCCGGCAGCCCGATCAGCAGCAGGTTCATGTGCCGTCCCACAACCCGCCAGCACACCCACCACCAGGAGCACACCAGCCCCAGCCCCAGCCACCGACAACCGTCGACTCTTCATGCTCGATCCCCTCGGCCTACGACCTTGATCGTTGATCTTGCGCAGCCGACTGTAACCGCCGATCGGATGTTGTCAATAGGCGATCTGATTGTCTTTAACAGGCAGATCGCGGAGTACCGATCTCAGCGCTGCGCCTGCAGACCGTCTACGACGGCCAGGATCGCCGGGAGCACCCGGCGCAGGCCGGCATGCAGTTCCGGACCGCCGCTACCGGCGTTTGCTGCCTCGAGTTCGCCGCGCGGGGTCCACTGCAGCGACTCCGACTCCCAGCTGTGCGGCGACACCGCAGGTTCACCGGAAACCGATGCCACGACGGTGGTGTACGTCCAGCCACAGTGGTCCGCGGGACATGGGCCGGGGACCAGGCCGTGCACCATCAACCCGGTGAGGTCGACGACCGCTTCTTCAGCCGTCTCCCGTAACGCTGCCGCGACCGGATCCTCACCCGGTTCGAGCGCGCCACCGAGCACGGACCAGGTCCCGCCCTGGTGGCTGTGCACCGACCGCTTCTGCAGCAACATCGCGCCGTGACCCCAGTGCGACCACAGTGCCAGGCCGGCTGCGCCAGCCGGACCCCAATGTTCACTGCCGGCCGGGCAGCGCACAAAACGGCTCATCGATCGCGGCGTCGGCGCTTCACCCGGTCACCGGCCGGTCCACCGGGGCTCGCGCTTGTCGAAGAACGCGGCTAGCCCCTCGGCCACGTCGTCCGTCTGCGTCAACAGCGACAGCTGGGCCTGCAGCGCCTCCAGCGCCGGTTCGAGCGCGGTCTCCTGGGCCGCGGCGAATGCTGCCTTCCCCCGGCGCATCGCCACCGGGGCCGAGCCGGCGAGCTGTGCCAGCAACGCCTCGACCTGAGTGTCGAGTTCGGCGGCGTCCACCACCCGCGACACCAATCCGAGTTCCGCGGCACGTTGCGCCGACATCGGCGCGCCGGTCAGCATCATGTCCATCGCGATCTTCGGCGAGACATGCTGTGCTAGCAGGCCGGAAACCATGAACGGCCACAGACCGCGCTTCACCTCGGGCAGCTCGAACTGAGCCTGCGCCGAGGCGACCACGAGATCGCAGCCGAGTGCCAGACCGACGCCGCCGGCCAGGCACCGGCCCTGGACCCGGCCGACCACCGGCAACGGCAGCGCCCGCATCGTCAGGATCAGTCGGCGCAGCGCCCCACGCGCCTCGTGCAACTCCAGCCCGGTCGCATCGCGCGACATCATGGCCAGGTCGGCCCCGGAGCAGAAGACCTCGTCCCCGGAACTGGCCACGAGCACCACCCGGTCCTGTGGCTCAAGTGATCCCAGCGCCTCCTGCATCCCGTTCAGTACCTGCGCCGACAGCGCGTTGCGCTGCTTCGGACGGTCGATAACCAGGCGCAGCACGCCGTCCGTGCGAGTCAGCTGCAGTTCCGGACCGCTCACTCGAGCGACACCCAGCCAGCACCAGCCGAACTCGCCAGGGCGGCGTCCACCACCCGCTGGGTTCGCCAGCCGTCGAAGAACGTCGGCACCTGTGACGGCGCCCCGTCGCGGAGTGTCGGCACCCAGTCCTCGAGCATGAACGCCAGCGCCTGGATCGCGCGGGCGGCCCGCCGCACCGGCAGCGCCGCGCCGCTGCGTAGCGCACGGTCGCTGAGTGGGACGTCGACGGGCGCGCCGTCGCCGGCGCGCGCCGCCCGGATACGGATGCCCTCCGGATCGGGCTGGACGGTCCCCTCGAGCGTGATCGTGCCGGTGCTGCCATACGCCTCGAAGGTGCGCCGATCCATGCCGGCAGCGGTCGCGCAGGTGCTGATCACTACGACGCCGCCATCCGCCATCCGCAACAGCACGGTGGAGGTGTCGTCGGCCGTGACCTCCAGGACGCCACCATCTGGACGACTGCGTCGCGGCAGCGAGGTCCGTACGTCCGCGCACACCGCGACCGGTTCGCCAAACATCGCACAGGCGAAATCCACGTCGTGCGAAGCCATCCCGCGTAAGTACCCGCCACCGGCCTCGGCGCTGTACATCCACTCGGACTGCAGTCCCCGGGTCGGATGCCAGTAGTCCGCGGTGCTGGTGAAGCGGACCAGATACGGATCCCCGAGGTAACGCCTCCGGATCAACTCGCCGACCCGGAGGCGGTCCGGCATCCAGCGCCCCTCGAAGCACACCGCGTGCGCCGTTCCAGCCCGCTCGGCCGCGTCCAGCATCTCCCGCGCCTGCGCCCCGGACAGCGCGACCGGCTTCTCGCACAGCACATGCTTGCCCGCTTCCAATGCCGCGATCGCCTGGTCACGGTGCAGATCTGTCGGGGTCGCGACCACGATCAGGTCGAGGTCGTCGCGGCGGACGAACTCCTCCCAGTGCGTGGACGTCTCGGCAATGCCCAGTTTTTCGGCCGCTGCGGAAACGCGCTCAGACCGGCGTGAACAGATCGCGCGCACCTCGAAGTCGTCCACTGCCCGGAAAGCCGGGGTGATGACGACGCTGCCCCATCCGACGCCGACGATCCCGACCCGGATCCGAGGAAGCTCCTCGCTCACCGGAGCACTGGGTCGCTCGTCGCCGCGGGGCAGCTCCTCGCTCACCGGACATCCGCCGGGAAGGACAGCTCCAGGCTTTCCAGCGAGAACGTGTTCGCCGGCCACTGGATCCGCGGCCGAGTGCCCGGCGTGACCTCGTACTCCGGAATCCTTGCGTGCCAGGTATTCAGCACGAGCGTCAGCTCCAATCGGGCTAGGTGCATACCCAGACAGCGGTGGGCCCCACCGCCGAAGCCCCAGTGTCGCGGTACAGCTCGGTGCAGGTCCACCTGATCCGGGCCCGGGTTCTCGTGCGGATCCCGGTTCGCCGCGCCCACGCAGACGTGGACCAAGGTGCCGGCGGGAAGCGTCTCCCCTGCGAGCTCGACGTCCCGGGTGGTGACGCGGGGCAGGAATGGTGCCGCCGGCTCGAGCCGTACCACCTCCTCGACGAACGCCGCGAGCCGATCCGGCTCCTGCCCCAGCTGGTGGCGGAGTGCGGGATCGCGGGCGAGTGCGTGCAACGCGAAGCCGATGGTGGCCGTCACGGTGTCCAGCCCAGCCAGCACGAACAGGAATCCCAGCCCCAGTGCCTCGGTGTCGTCGAGCGCGTCCTCGCCGGTCAGCAGGTGGGACAGCACATCGTCGGCAGGGTCCGCACGCTTGGCCTGGATATGCTCGCTGAGGTAGCCGAACAGCTCCAGCGCCGGGGTCAGGTCCGCGCCTTCGAGCGCGGCAGCCTGTCCGGACATCGCGATCACCGCGCTCTTCCACCCGATCAGCCGGTCCCGGTCAGCCAGCGGCAACCCGAACAGGGACAGGAACACCTGCGACGGATACGGCACCGCGAGTTCGGCGTTGACCTCACAGTGACCGCGGGCTGCGATCGGGTCGATCAGGTCTGCGATCTGCCCCTGCAGCGCGGGCAGCATCGCAGCCAGCGGCCGAGGACCGAAGAACGGCTGCAGGATCTTCCGGTACCGGGTGTGCTCCGGTGGGTCGTAGGCGATCGGGAGCATCGGCATCGGGCTGCCCAGCGAGTCGAACGCCTGTTTGCTGGAGAACAGCTCGTGGTGCCGCAGCACGTATTCGACGTCGTCGCGATGGCTCACGTAGTGGATGTCACCGATACGCACCAGCCGGCCGGCTTCCCGCAGCGCCGCCCAGCCGGCACCCCGATCTGCCGCCAGTGCGTCCAGGTCGTCCAGAGTCAACTCGGTGGCCATCGGGAAGAACCTCCGTCTCCGGTCGCGTCTGGCTCCGGTGTCGGCGACCGCGAGCCTGCATAATGGCACGTCCCGTGCGTACTGTAAGACTCTGGGACGTGGCAGAATCGTACTGATCTGACATTCATGTACCAGGAACTCCACCAGGAAGAGCATCCTTGTGAATCTCGATTTCTCGGTCGAGGAACGCGCGTTCCGCGACGAGGCCCGGACCTGGCTGCGGGAGAACTACCCGGACACGCCGCGGCCGGAGGGTGGCGCCGCAATGCGCGAGTACGACACGCAGTGGCAGCGGCGGCAGTACGAGGGCGGCTGGGCCGGGGTCGCCTGGCCGGTGGAGTACGGCGGGCGCGGTGCGTCGCTGCTGCAGCAGATGATTTGGTACGAGGAGTACGCCAAGACCGGGGCGCGTGACCTCGACAGCTGCTTCGTCGGCCTGTACCACGCGGGTCCCACGCTGATGGCCCGGGCCAGCGAGGAGCAGCGGGCATTCCACCTGGCGCCGATCCTGCGCGGTGACGTGGTCTGGTGCCAGGGGTTCTCCGAGCCCGGTGCCGGCTCGGACCTGGCCGGACTGCGAACGTCCGCAGAACTCGACGGGGACGAACTGGTGGTGACCGGACAGAAGCTGTGGACCAGCTTCGCAGACATCGCCGACTACCAGGAACTGCTGGTCCGCACCGACCGCAACGGCAGCCGGCACCAGGGGCTGACCTGGGTCGTGTGCGACATGCGCAGTCCCGGCATCACGGTCCGGCCGATCGAGACGATCGAGCACAGCAGCCACTTCTGCGAGGTGTTCTACGACGAGGTGCGGATCCCGGTGCACAACGTCGTCGGCGGCCTCGGGAACGGCTGGAGCGTGGCGATGTCCACGCTGTCGTTCGAGCGCGGCACCAGCTTCGCGGTCGGGCAGGTGCAGCTCGCCAGCTTGCTCGAGGAAGTGATCGCGCTCGCGGCCGAGGTGACCGGCCCCGACGGCCGGCGGCCGGCGCTTGCCGACGACGAGATGGCGCGCGAGCTGGCCACCGCGCGCGCCGAAGTGGCCGCGCTGCGTTCGATGATGTACGCGTCGGTATCCCGGAACGCACGGCTGCCGCAGCCCGGACCGGAAGGCTCGATGATCAAGCTGTACTTCTCCGAGCTGCGGCAACGGGTGTGCCGGCTGGCGATGGAGATCCTCGGTGCGCAGGGGTGGCGCTGGCAGCCGGTGCACGGCAAGGCCTGGTACCACGAGTACTTGCTGTCGTACGCCATGACGATCGGGGGCGGTACCTCCGAGATCCAGCGCAACATCATCGGCGAGCGCGTGCTCGGCCTTCCCCGCTGAACGAGGACGGACATGGACCTGCTTCCTGACGACGAAGAACGCGAGATCGCCGAGTCGGTCGCGACGTTCCTGGCCGACCGATTCCCGGTCTCCAAAGTGCGGGAAACCTTCGGCGCACCGAGCGCGGTGGATGCGGAGTTCTGGAAGAACGCCGCCGACCTCGGCTGGTTCGGCCTGGGGCTGGACGAGAGCCTCGGCGGTGCTGGCTACGGGCTGGCACAGCAAGCGTTGCTGTTTCGGGAGGTCGGCCGATACCTCACCCCCGGACCGTTGATCGCCAGCGTGCTCGCGGCCCGGCTCGCGGCCCGCACGGGGCACCAACAGGTCGCCGCCGGGATCCTCGGCGGCGAGCAGCCGGTCGGTCTGCTGGTGCGTCGCAGCGAGCCGGACGACGCACCGGATACCGGCCCCTCGGCGGACCGGGCGGTATCGGGTCGCTTCGACCTGCTCGACGGCGAGGGCGCGAGCCACGTGCTCCTGGTCGAACCGGACCGCTCGGCGTTACTCGAAACCGCCGCGCTCGGTCCGACCACGCCGATCCGTTGCGCCGACGACGCGGCCCGGCTCGCCGAGGTCGCTCTCACCGGCGCTCCGGTGGTGGCAGCACTCGCCGAGAGCACCGACGCCCTGTACCGCCGCGCGCTCGTCCTGACCTCCGCGATGCTCACCGGCATCGCCGAAGCGACCCGGGACATGACCGCCGAGCACGCGAAGACCCGTGAGCAGTTCGGCAAGCCGATCGGAGTCAACCAGGCCGTCAAGCATCGCTGCGCGGACATGGCGGTGCGCACCGAGGCCGCCTGGTCACAACTGCTGCACGCGGCGCTCGCCGCCGACGACGACGTTCCTGACGCCGCGTTCCAGGTCGCCTCGGCCCGTATCGTCGCGGCCGAGGCCGCGATACACAACGCCCGAGACGCCATTCAGCTGCACGGCGGGATGGGCTACACGTTCGAATGCGATGCGCATCTCTATCTCAAGCGGGCACACCTGCTCGAGCATGCGTTCGGCGACACCCGGGCGCATCTGCGCGCAATCCTCGAGGCGACCACGCCGGACTGAGACCGGCTCGGGGCGATCAGCGGGCGAACTGGTCCAGGTGCAGCATCCGGATCGCGTTGCCGCGCAGGATCTTGTAGACCGTCTCGTCGTCCAGTCCGGCCAGCAGCTTCTCCGCAACCTGCTTGGACCGCGGCCAGGTGGAGTCGCTGTGCGGGTAGTCGGTCTCGAAGGTGACGTTGTCGACGCCGACCTTCGCGAGCGAGTCGATGCCGTGCTGGTCCTTGAAGAAACAGCCGAAGACCTGCTTGTAGTAATAGGTCGACGGTGGTTCAGGAATCACCTTCGTCCCGGCCCAACCCTGGTTGTCATGCCACACGTCATCGACCCGTTCCAGCGTGTACGGCAGCCAGCCGATCTGGCTCTCCGCGTACGACAGCCGCAGGTCCGGAAAGCGCACCAGTACGCCGGAGAACAGGAAATCGATGAGCGAGAACATCGCGTTGCCGAACGCCAGCGTGGCCGTAACGGCGGGCGGCGCGTCGGCCGAGGTCGCCGGCATCTTCGACGACGAGCCGATGTGCATGCACACGGTGGTCTGTGTCTCGGCGCAAGCCTGGAAGAACGGGTCCCAGTAGCCGGTGTGGATCGTCGGCAACCCGAGGTGGAACGGCATCTCGCTGAATGCGACCGCATGCACGCCGCGCGCCGCGTTGCGGCGCACCTCCGCCGCAGCGAGGTCCGCGTCCCACAGTGGCACCAGGCACAGCGGGATCAACCGGCCGCCGGATTCGCCGCACCACTCCTCGACCGTCCAGTCGTTGTAGGCCTGCACGCAGGCCAAGCCGAGTTCCTTGTCCTTGCCCTCGGCGAAGGTCTGGCCGCAGAACCGCGGGAAAGTGGGGAAGCACATCGACGCCTCGACCCAGTTGGCGTCCATGTCCGCCAGCCGCTCCTTAACGTCGTAACAGCCCGGACGCATGTCCTCGTAGGTGATCGGCGTCATGGTCATCTCTTCGACCGGGTAACCCACCGCGGCGACCATCCGCTTGTGGGTGTAGGTCAGATCGCCGTAGATCCAGCAGTCGACCTTGTCCGGGGAGTCGTCGTCGAACTCCTCCTTGTAGATCGCCGCGCCCGTCCAGTTGATCTTCCTGATGCCGCGGCGCTCCACCCGGGGACCGTCCGCCCGGTACTTCTCCGGCAGCCAGGTCTGCCAGACGTGCGCCGGCTCGACGACGTGGTCGTCGACGCTGATGATCTTCGGGATGTCCATGCCGGATCCTTTGCGGGCTCGGTCCTTTTCGGGCTCGGTCAATCCGTGCCGTCGGCGCCGACGTCACGCCCGCGGCGGTGGCTGCGCTGGCGGCCGAGTTCGGCGACCGCCTCGGTCAACGGCGTTCCGCTGGTCCGGGCGTCCTCCTTCACCTGCTCCCACTGCCGCAGGCTCTCGTGCGCAGCGGCCACGTTGTCGTTCCACAGCGGCGAGATCGGCGCGGTGATCTCCAGCCGGAGGCCACCGGGGTCGTGGAAGTAGATGCTGTAAATGATCTTGTGATCCACCGGGCCCAGCACGTCCACGCCGTTCGCGCGCAACCACGAGGCCCAGGCGTCCACCGTCTCCGGGGTATCCACCTGCATCGCGAAGTGCTCGAAGGTCGCGTACGCCGGGTGCGGGTCCGGTCCGCGCTTGGGCATCTCCGGCGCCTCGAAGAAAGCGAGGGTCGAGCCGTCCTGCATCCGGAAGAACGAGTGGAAATACGGCACCGGCTCGCCGGTGGACGGGATCTGATCGTCCAGGACCGCATTCACCAGTTCCATCCCGAGCAACCGGGTATAGAAGTCGGCCAGCGCGGCGGTGTCGTGCGTGACGAACGCAGCGTGACTCAACCGGGTGGGGGCACCGGGCCGGGTGGCGCTCGCCGCCGCGGGCCGGGCCGCGGCATCCGGATGCGCGGCACGGGTGCTA
>DASZVT010000037.1:0-4007 GCA_035546915.1 Mycobacteriales bacterium
CGCGGTCCGCTATGACGCGGTGGTGCTGGCGATGCCGGCACCACAGGCGCTGGCCCTGCTCGATGCCGGCTTCGCCAGGACCCGCGCCCCGTTGGCGATGCAACGGTGGGAGCCGGCGCTTGCGCTGGTGGCCCGCTACGACGAGGTACCGGACTGGATCGGGGACGGCGTATTCGTCAACGGTGACGAGACGCTGAGCTTCGCGGCACACGACGGTCGCCGCCGCGGTGACCAGGCGCCGGTACTGGTCGCGCACAGCACCGGCGGTTACGCCGCCCAGCCGGTCGCCCACCCGGATGCCGCGGCGGCCGGCGTGGCATCCGCCTTGTCACGGCTACTCGGGCTCCCTCCGCCGCAGGCGATCCGGCCGCACCGCTGGCCGTACGCCCGTCCGCTTGAGGGCAGCCGTGGGCCGTACCTGCTGAGCGAGGACGGGATCGGGTGTTGCGGCGACGCCTACGGCACGCCGAAAGTCGAGACCGCCTGGCTCTCCGGGCATCTGCTGGGAGCAGCGCTGGCCGACCGGCTCCGGTGACCACCGTCAGTAGACGACCGGGGGCGCGCCGGTGCTGGACTGCATCGGAGCACCAGCGGCGGCCCAGGCGAGCATGCCCCCGGCGAAATTGACGGCGTCGACGCCTTGGGAACACAGGAAAGCGGTGGCCCGCGCCGAACGTCCGCCGCTGTGACAGACGGCGACCACCTGCCGGTCGCGCGGCACCTCGTCGATTCGGGCGACCAGTTCCCCGAGCGGGATGTGCACGGCCTGTGGCGCGTGCCCGGCGGCCCACTCGTCGTCCTCACGCACGTCGAGCAGGAACGAACCGGCCGGCGCGCTCGTCACCGTCGGGATCTCCATGTCCCGATCCTGCCACCCGCGCTGGTCTGCCCCGGTCCCGCGCCCCCCTCGGGAGTGGCTGGCCCGGGCGGGAGGCTCAAGCTGCGGTGACGTCCACGTCGGCCTTGCTCACCACGAGCTCCCCCTCACCGACGTCGACGAGCACGCTGTCGCCGTCGCGGATTTCACCGGCGATCAACGCCTTGGCCAGTGGATCACCGATGGCGGAGGAGACCAGCCGCCGCAGCGGGCGAGCGCCGTAGATCGGGTCGTACCCCGTCCGGGCCAGCCAGGTACGGGCCGCCGGCGTGACACCCAGGGTGAGCCGACGCGCCGACAACCGGTCGGCCAGTCGCCGGATCTGGATGTCCACCACGCCCACCAGATCTTCCGGGCTCAGTGCGTCGAACACCAGCACGTCGTCCAGCCGGTTCACGAACTCCGGCTTGAACGCGGCTTGCACCGCGGCCAGGACGGCCTCCCGGCGCTGCTCCGGGGTGAGCGACGCATCCGCGATGTACGCCGACCCGAGGTTGGACGTCAGTACCAGGATGGTGGACCGGAAGTCCACCGTCCTTCCCTGGCCGTCGGTGAGCCGGCCGTCGTCGAGCACCTGCAGCAGCACGTCGAACACATCCGGGTGTGCCTTCTCCACCTCGTCCAACAAGATCACGCTGTACGGGCGTCGGCGCACCGCCTCCGTCAGCTGGCCACCTTCCTCGTAACCGACGTAGCCGGGCGGGGCGCCGACCAGGCGTGCCACCGAGTGCTTCTCGCCGTACTCGCTCATGTCGATACGGACCATCGCCCGCTCGTCGTCGAACAGGAACTCCGCCAGCGCTTTCGCCAGCTCGGTCTTCCCCACCCCGGTCGGCCCGAGGAACAGGAACGAACCGGTCGGCCGGTCCGGGTCGGCCACTCCCGCCCGCGAGCGGCGGACCGCGTCCGCGACGGCGTGCACCGGGCCGGACTGTCCGATCACCCGGGAGGCGAGCACCTGCTCCATCCGCAGCAGCTTCCCGCTCTCGCTCTCCAGCAGCCGGCCGGCCGGAATGCCGGTCCATGCCGCGATCACGTCCGCGACGTCGTCGGGGCCGACCTCCTCCTTCACCATCGGTGCGCCGCTGGACGCGTCGTCGCCGGCGTTCTCCGACTCAGCCGCGGCGGCCAGCTCCGCTTCCGCGGCCGGGATCTCCGCATAGAGAAGCCGCGACGCGGTCTCGAAGTCGCCGTCGCGCTGAGCCCGATCCACCTGGGTACGCAAATCGTCGAGGTGCTGCTTGAGCTCGCCGACCTTGTTCAGTCCGGTCTTCTCCCGCTCCCAGCGGGCGACCAGAGCAGCGAGTTCCTCCCGACGGTCGGCCAGCTCGGACCGCAGCACCTGCAACCGATCCTTCGACGCCTCGTCGCTCTCACGCGCGAGCGCCATCTCCTCCATCACCATCCGGTCGACGGTCCGCTGCAGCTCGTCGATCTCCACCGGGCGCGAGTCGATCTCCATTCGCAACCGGGACGCCGCCTCGTCCACCAGGTCGATCGCCTTGTCCGGTAGGAACCGCCCGCTGACGTACCGGTCCGACAATGTCGCTGCCGCCACCAACGCGCCGTCCGCGATCGCGACCTTGTGGTGCGCCTCGTACCGCCCCTTGAGCCCCCGCAGGATCGCGATGGTGTCCTCGACGCTCGGCTCCCCCACCAGCACCGGCGCGAACCGCCGTTCCAGCGCCGGGTCCTTCTCGATGTGCTGGCGGTACTCGTCCAGCGTGGTTGCGCCGACCAGCCGCAGCTCACCGCGGGCCAGCAGTGGCTTGAGCATGTTGCTGGCGTCCATCGCGCCTTCCGCCGCGCCCGCGCCGACGACCGTGTGCAGTTCGTCGATGAAGGTGACGATCTCGCCCTCGGAGTCCTTGATCTCCGCGAGGACCGCCTTGAGCCGCTCCTCGAACTCACCGCGGTACTTCGCACCGGCCACCATCGCGCCAAGGTCCAACGCGATGATCCGCTTGTCCCGCAGGGATTCCGGCACGTCGCCGGCGATCACCCGCAATGCCAGTCCCTCCACGATGGCGGTCTTGCCGACCCCGGGTTCGCCGATCAGCACCGGGTTGTTCTTGGTCCGTCGCGACAGCACCTGCACGACCCGGCGGATCTCGGTATCGCGTCCGATCACCGGATCCAGCTCGCCGGAACGGGCCCGCTCGGTCAGGTCGACGCCGTACTTCTCCAGCGCCTGGTACGACGACTCGGGGTCGGGCGAGGTCACCCGACGATTCCCGCGAACTGCCGTGAAGGCCTGCAGCAAGGCGTCTTTCGACGGGAGCAACCCGGCGACGTCGGTGCCTCCGTCCGAGGCCAGCGCGACCAGCAAGTGCTCGGTCGAGACATAGTCGTCCTGCATCGAGGATGCCTGCGCGGCCGCGGCCTCCAGGACTGCCAGCAGGTTCCGCGACAGCTGGGGTGCGCCGGTGCTGGCCCCGTGCGCCGCGGGCAGTGCGGCGATGATCGCGTCGACACCATGGCCTGCCGCGGCGAGGTCGCCGCCCGCCGCAGCCAGCACGCCGACCGCGGCGCCTTCCCGGTCGGCCAGCAGCGCGGCCAGCAGGTGTGCGGATTCGACCTGCGGGTTGCCGCTGCTGGCTGCTCGGGTGACCGCGGCGCTGAGCGCTTCGCGGCTACGGGTGGTCAGGTTCTCTGCGTTCATCTCGCTCGTCTTTCGTAGGAGTTCCTTCGGTGTCAGTGGTTCTCACGCGGTCGGCGAGGCGAGCCCGGTTCGGAGGTGGAGTCAGCTCCGGCGCCGCTGCCACACCACGACCTGTTGCCCGGGCCGGGACCGCGCCGGGACCAGGTCCCGGCGCGCCGCGCCCGCCTGCGCGGCGAGCGCTTGAGCCAGGTTGGCGGCGGCGGTTTCGGCCGCCGATTCCAACTGTGCGGTCAGCGATTGCACCTGGCTGCGCAGCGCCGCGATCTCTTGCTGCAACATCATGATCCGGCGGATTCCGGCCAGGCCCACCCCCTCCTGCTGCGAGAGCCGGGCGATCTCCTGCAGCTTGGCGACGTCGCGGGCGCTGTAGCGCCGCGCCCGGCCGGCCCTGCCCGGGGTGACCAGGCCCAGCCGGGCGTACGTCCGCAGGGTCTGCGGGTGCATGCCGGCCAGCTGGGCGGCCACCGA
>DASZVT010000038.1:0-2340 GCA_035546915.1 Mycobacteriales bacterium
GACGCCACCGGGGGCGCCACGGTCGCGGGCGCCACCCTCAGCTGGACCGGGGCGCTTGCCGTGGGCACCCCGGTGACGATCACCTACAGCGTCACCGTCAACCGGCCCGACACCGGCGACGGCCACCTGGCCAACGTCCTCACCACTCCGGCCGGTTCCGGCGGCAGCTGCTCAGCCGCGGCCCGCGCCGCGGGCTGCTCCACCGACACCACCGTGGATCCGCCCACCCCGCCGACGGGCCCCGGTGGCGGCACCACCCCGGGTGGCGGCCCCGGCTCGACACCCGGTGGCGCGGGCTCGACCCCGGGTACCAGCTCGGGCAGCACCCTGCCGGTGGTAGACGACAGCAGCAGCGGCAGCGGTCTTCTGCCGTACACCGGCAACGACACGGGGGAACAGCTCACCCTCGCGCTGCTCGCGCTCGCCGGGGGCATGCTGCTGCTCCTCGTCGGCCGACGCCGGGGCAACAGCCCGTTCGGGGGCTCGATGGGCTCGGTGGGTCCGTCCCCGGCCGCCGGGCCGGCCGACCTGTCCGCCGCCGTGCCAGGTCCCCGGACCTGGCGCCAGGCTCCCGCAGTCACCCTGGTTACACGCCTGTCACACCTGTCACACCTGCCACGCCTACGAGACGCGATCACCGACAGCAGCCGATGGCACAGCTCCGGTTTATTCGCGGCTCGCGGGCGTCCGCGCCGCGAATAAACCGGAGGCACGGGGCTGTCCGCGGATCCGGACCGCGAACCTGACACCCCGAACGTGACACCCCGAACGTGACACCGCAAACGTGACAAGGTCGCACACGTGCAGGTGCATGATCCCGGTGCTGACCGGCCGGTGGGACGCCGGCCGGTCAGCAGTCCGCAGGCGATCGAGAAAGCCGCGTTCGCACTGTTCGACCGCAATGGTTTCGAAGCCACCACGGTCGACGACATCGCTCATGCGGCGGGCATCGGCCGCCGGACTTTCTTCCGCTACTTCGCCTCCAAGAACGACGTGGTGTGGGGCGACTGGCAGGGCGCCCTCATCCGGATGCGGCGCCAGCTCGCGGCAGCCCCGGTCGGTGCGCCGCTGGCCGAGGTGCTACGTGACGCCGTCGTGGGCTACAACCGGATCGAGCCGAGCCAGGTGTCCCAGCACCGCCGCCGGATGGAACTCGTGCTCCACGTTCCTGCGTTGCAAGCGCACTCGACGCTGCGTTACGCCGAGTGGCGCGACGTTGTCGCCGACTTCGTCGCCACCCGGACCGATCAGCGCAGCACGGACCTGCTCCCCCAACTCACCGCGCACGCCGCGCTAGGTGCCGCCGTGACCGCGTACGAGCAATGGCTACGCGACGCCGGTGGAGACGCCGACGACCTGGCTGCGCTGCTGCACGAGTGCCTGACCCGACTGGCCGAGTGGGGACGCGCCTAGCGGCCACCCGGACCGCCGGCGCCGACTCGAACCCCGCTAACGCGCGGTCCGGGTCGGGCCGAGGCTGAGCGCCACCACCGGGCGGACTCCGCCGGCGTGCGAGTGCCCATGCCCGGGAGCCGGCCTCGTCGCGCCGGCACCGGCCGCTGCCTTGGCCAGCAGCGCCGCCTCGCCGTGCCCGTGCACGCACTCCGGGTCCGGGTCGTCCAGGTCCAGGCCGGTGAAGAACTTGCTCGCCATGCACCCGCCACGGCAGGCGTCGTAGGAACCGCAGGAGTTGCACGCGCCGGCACTCGTCGGTTCGCGGAGCTCGGTGAACAGCTCCGAGGTTCGCCAGATCGCCGGGAATCCGCCGGCGTCACGGACGTTGCCGGCCTTGAAGTTGTCGTGCAGGACGAATGGGCAGGCGTAGACGTCGCCGATCGGGTCGATCAGGCACACCACCTTTCCGGCGCCGCACAGGTTCAGGCCGGGCAGCCGCTCCCCCAGCGCGGAGAGGTGGAAGAACGAGTCCCCCGTCAGCGTGTCCGGATGCGCGACCAGCCAGTCGTACAGCTCCCGCTGCTGCGCCTGGGTCGGGTGCAACTGGTCCCACACATCGGCACCGCGTCCGCTCGGGCGGAGCCGGGTCAACCGCAACGTCGCGCCGTACCGGTCCGCGATCGCGCGGAAGCCGTCCAGCTCGGCGATGTTCTCCCGGGTCACCACGACGCTGATCTTGAAGTTGGGGAAGCCGGCCGCCGCCAGGTTGTCCATCGCCGCGACGGCCGCGGCGTACGAGCCGGGACCGCGAACCGCATCGTTCACCGCCGCGGTCGCCCCGTCCAGCGAGATCTGTACGTCGACGTAGTCGGTGCCGGCGATCCGCCGGGCCGCGGTGGCGTCCAGCCGGCTGCCGTTGGTGGAGAACTTGACCCCGACCTGGTG
>DASZVT010000039.1:0-27790 GCA_035546915.1 Mycobacteriales bacterium
GATCCGGTCGAAGGCGGATGCGGGCACCTCGATGTCGGTGCTCGACAGCGCGGCGATTCGCGGCATGCTCTCCCAGCTCGATGACCGCTGGGCGACGTACTACGGCGTAGGCAACGACGCCGGCGCAGTCGACTCGCTGCAGGCGTTGCTGGACGGTCGTTACAGCGGTCTGGGCATCTGGCTGCGGCGTGCGGACTCCGGCAGCCGGCAGGTAGTCGTGGCTAGCGTCACCGCTGGCAGCCCGGCCGCTAGGGCCGGCCTGCAGGTCGGGGACGAGATCGTGGCGGTCGACGGGCAGAGTGTCGCCGGCGCGGACACCGACGCGGTGGCCGCCGCGCTACGCGGTCCCAGCGGCAGCAACGTACGGCTGCAGCTGGCGGAGACCTCTGGGGCGCGGCGCGACGTCGCGCTGGCCCGGGTGGACCTGCCGGCTTCTCCGGTGAGCACCCAGCTGCTCACCCCGCAGATCGAGCGGATCCGAATCGCGACCTTCGCCAAGGGGGTCGGGGCGGACGTCGCCGCGGACGTCGCCCGGGCCCGGAAGACGGGGGTACAGGCATTCGTGCTCGACCTGCGCGGGAATCCCGGTGGGCTGTTGGACGAGGCAGTACGTACCGCGTCGGTGTTCCTGAACGGCGGGCCGGTCGTCTCGTTGCAGGGGCGGTCCGTCCCGTTCGAGACGCTGAACGCGTCCCGCGGCGGGGACACCACGACGCCGCTCGCGGTGCTGGTGGACGGCGGCACCGCGTCGGCGGCCGAGGTACTCAGCGGCGCACTGTCCGACCGGGGGAGGGCGGTGCTGGTCGGGAGCAAGACGTTCGGCAAGGGCAGTGTGCAGCAGGTGACGCACCTGTCTGACGGCTCGGTGCTGGAGCTGACCGTGGCGACCTACACCACCCCGGACGGCGCCAAGGTGGACGGTGTGGGGATCACCCCGGATGTACGGGTCGCGCCGACCGAATCGCCCGAGGTGGCCGCCGAGCGCGCCGTCGCGATCCTGCAGGCGCTGATCGCGGATCGGAACTGATCGTGGTCAAGGAAACCGGCCGCAAGCTCGTCGCGGCCAACAAGAAGGCGCGCTACGACTACTTCATCGAGGACACGTTCGAAGCCGGGATGGTGCTGGTCGGCACCGAGGTGAAGTCGTTGCGGGCCGGACGGGCGTCGCTGGTGGACGGGTACGCGTTCGTCCGGGGCGGCGAGGTGTGGCTGGCCGGGGTGCACATCCCCGAGTACACCGAAGGGACTTGGACCAATCACGAGCCCCGTCGCGAGCGCAAGTTGCTGCTGCACCGCACCGAGATCGCCAAGCTGATCGGCAAGACCAAGGAGAGCGGTCACACCATCGTGCCGCTGTCGCTGTACTTCTCCGACGGCAAGGCCAAGGTGGAGATCGCGCTGGCACGGGGCAAGAAGAGCTACGACAAGCGGCAGACGCTGGCTGCCCGGGACGCCGCGCGCGAAGTCGCGGTGGCAGCCGGTCGGCGGGCGAAGGGGCGGTCCTGAGCAAGCCCGCGCCGGGCGGCGAGCGGCCGGGGAGGGCGCGATGAGGGTCGCCGCGCTGGTGATGGCATGGGTACCGCTGGTATTGCTGGCCGACCGGCACGCGTCATACCTGCAGCAGTGCGGTCTCGGGGCGCTCACGTGGGCGCTGCTGTTCGCCCTGCTGCGACGGCAAAGCGCGCTCACCCGGGCGCAGGTTGCGGTCGTGGTGGTCTATGCGACGTTGATCGAGTTCACCTTCTCCGGGCTGCTGCACGTGTACGACTACCGGCTGCACGAGCAGGCGTTCCTCGCCCGGGTGCCGCAGTTCGTACCGCCAGGGCACGGGCTGGTGTATCTCGCGGCGCTCTCGGTCGGCCGGTCCGGATGGATGCGCCGGTACGGGCGCTGGTTGGTCCCGGTCGTGCTGGTCGCCGGCGGGGCGTATGCGGTGTGGGGGTTGGCGCTCTCGCCGCGGCTGGACGTGCTGGGGGTGCTGTGGTTCGGCTGCCTCGCCTGGTTCCTGCTTCGCGGGCGGCAGCCGCTGGTGTACGTCGGGGCATTCGTGGTGGTGACCTGGCTCGAGCTGCTGGGGACCGGGCTAGGGACCTGGACGTGGACGCAACACAGCCCGACCGGGATCATCGCGATGGGCAATCCGCCGGCTGACGCAGCCGGCGGCTACGGCTTCTTCGACGCGGCGGCGCTCGCCTTGGGCCCCTGGGTGGCGTGCCAGGCCGCCGCCGTGGCCACGATCTGCTCGAGTTGGGTGAAGCGGGGGCGCCAGCCCAGGGCCGAGGTGATCTTGGCGGCGTCGGCGACCAGCTCGGCCGGGTCCCCGGCCCGGCGTGGCGCCTCGGTCACGTCCAGTGCGGCGCCGGTGACGTGTGCGACTGCGGCAAGCACGGCTCGGTTGGAGAACCCGGCGCCGACCCCGACGTTGTAAGCATCACCGGGAGCGCCGGCGAGCAGTGCCTCCACCGCGAGCACGTGCGCGGCAGCGAGATCCTCGACGTGCACGTAGTCCCGGATGCAGGTGCCGTCGGGGGTCGGGTAGTCGGTGCCGAACAGCGTCATCGGGCGTCCCTGCTGCGCCGCGAGAATGGCCAGCGGAATCAGATGCGTCTCGTGCGGGTGCTCCTCGCCGATGCTGGCGTCGCTACTGGCGCCGGCGGCATTGAAGTACCGCAACGCGGTCGAGCGCAGGCCGTACGCGACGTGGTAGGCGGCGAACAGGCCCTCGGCGTCCAGCTTGGTGCGCCCGTACACACTGGTCGGCGCCTTGGTCGCGTCCTCCCGGATCGGGACCGTGTCCGGCTGGCCGTATACCGCGGAGCTACTGGAGTAGACGACGGGCGGCGTTCCGCTGTGGCGCAGCGCTTCCGCGAGGTGGTAGGACCCGACGACGTTGATCCGGTAGAACCGGGCCGGGTCGCGCAGTGACAACCCCGCCTCGGTCGCACCGGCGAAGTGCACCACCGCGTCGGGCCCGCTCTCGGCTACCGCACGGCTGGTCGCGCGCGCGTCGGCGAGGTCCACCTCGTGCAGCGTCACCCCACCCGGGATGTTGTGGCGGTGTCCGACCGACAGGTCGTCCAGGACGCTGACTCGGTGGCCGGTGGCGAGCAGGGCGCGAACCGTGTGGGCGCCGATGTAGCCGGCGCCACCGGTGACGAGGATGTGGGACACACCGCGTGACGTTAGCAACGCTCCCGCGGGACGGCGTCGATCCAGGTACGGGAGCCGATGATCAGGCGCGAGCGCGGATCCGCAGCCGCACGTAGTCGATCTCGGGCTCGGCCAGCTGTGCGGCGACAGCGCGTACGAAAGGCCGGCGCTCCGGTGCGGGAAGCGCCCGGACGTGCGGGCCGAGCACCACCGTCGCCAGGTACGCCTCGAGCTGTTCGCCGCGCTCGAGCCGCGCCGGATCCGGCACCAGCGCCGTCTCGACGTCGCGGAATCCCACCGCGTCGAGACGCTTGCCGGTGGTGTCGGCGTCGGCGAAGTTCCACACCTCGGCGCCGTCCGAGCCGGCGACAGCCGCGACGGCTGTGCGCACCGCCGCGATGTTGCCCGCGCCACCGCACTCGGCCACGAACATCCCGCCCGGGCGTAGCGCCTCGTGTAAGCGCACGAACAACGGTTCGTGGTCCGGCAGCCAGTGCAGCGTGGCGACACTCATCGCGGCATCGAGCGGCACCGTCCGGCCCCCGATCTGGGGCAGCCCGAGGTCCTCGCGCAGGTCGGCCCGGTACGCGCTGAGCCGGGGCTCGGTCGGCAGCCGATCGCGCAGCGCGGCCAACATCTGCCGCGATCCGTCCACTGCGAAGACCCGGCCGCGGGGGAGGCGCAGGAGCAGTTGCTGCGTGTCGCGGCCGGTGCCGCAACCGATGTCCAGCACTGTCTCGTCGCCTTGCAGCGCGAGCCGGTCCAGCACGCCAGCGCCCCAACGCGTGTGCGGGAGCGGCAAGGCGTCGTAGCTGTGCGCGTCCCACTCGAGCAGCTCCATACCCGCACTGTAACGCACGGCCTATTTATTTGAGACGCATATCTCATTATATGGGAAGCTAGACGCCTACCTCGAGATCTTCCGGGGGGCGCTCCTCGCTGGCCGCGAGCGCATGCGTGAACCGGTCGAGCAGCCGCAGCAGCTCCGGGTGGTGCGCCGGGTCCCACCCCGCGAGCAAGCGCTCGATCCGTGCCTGCCTAGCGACGAAAAGCCGTTCGTAGGACGTCACGCCACGCGGGGTGAGCTCCAGCGGTGCGTCCGGTTCAACGGCCGGCGACAGGTAGCCGGCCGCGCTCAACTCGTCCAGCCGGCCATCGAGGTCGGCCGGCGTGACGTGCAAGTGCTGGGCGAGCGCCGCGCGGGCCTCGCCGCGGTGTTCGCCCACGCGGAGTAGTAACCACCCGGCCCGGGGCGACAGCGGGAGTCCCGCGGTGTCGACGAGCTCGCCGTAGACGACCCGACGCCGCTCCCGGTTCAGCAGCGCGCTCAGCGCTCGTTCCATCTCCTGATCCGAGGTCCGTGTCGTCGGCCGCGCGGTCGGGACGAGCCGGTCCACCTGATCGACCGCGCGCGTGGTGGCGCGAAGCGGCAGTTCCTTCAGCGTCCAGGTCAGCAGGAACGCGACCGCGCCGATGGGCACTGCGACGAGGAAGACATCGCGCAGCGAGGCGGCGTAGCCGGAGACGTAGGCGGCGTGCACGGCGGCCGGCAGCTTCGCGATGACGGCGGGGCTGGCGCCGCTCGATGCGGTGATGCCCGGTGGCAGCGAAAGTCCGTGCAGGGCAGACGTGAGGTGGTCGCCCAGCACGTTCGCGAAGATGGCACCGAAGACCGCCGTCCCGAACGACCCGCCGATCGATCGGAAGAAGGTCGCGCCCGAGGTAGCAGCGCCCAGATCCTCGTACATGACGGAGTTCTGCACCGCGATGACCAGGACCTGCATGGCGCCGCCGATGCCTGCGCCCAGGACGAACATGTACAGCGAGGTCAGTGCGAACGGCGTCGTCGGATGCAACAGGGACAGGAGGAAGAGCCCGACGGTCATGATCGCGGTGCCGATGATCGGGAACACCTTGTAACGACCCCACCTGCTGATCAACTGACCCGTGCCGATCGAGGTGAGCAGCAGCCCGGCCATCATCGGCAGCAATCGCAATCCGGACGAGGTCGGGCTGACGCCGCGGACGATCTGCATGTACTGCGGCAGGTAGGTCAACGCACCGAACATCGCGAACCCGACCACGAAGCCGATCGCGCTGGAGGCTGAGAACACCCGGTTGCGGAACAGGTGCAGCGGCAGCACCGGCTCGGCGGCTCGACGCTCCACCAGCACGAAGACGACGGTGAGGGCGACCGCAGCCACGCCCATACCGATGATCGGGCCCGACGACCAGCCGTAGGTGGTGCCGCCCAGTGACGTGAGCAGCACCAGACTGGTGGCGGCCCCGGCCAGCAGCGCGGTGCCGGCGTAGTCGATCCGATGGGACGCGCGCCGCAGTTGGCTGGGCAGCACGGCGGCGACTACCAGCAGCGCGACCGCGCCGACCGGCAGGTTGACGTAGAAGACCCAGCGCCAGGAAAGGTTGTCGACGAAGAACCCGCCGATCAGCGGGCCGATGACGCTGGTCACGCCGAACACCGCGCCGAAGATCCCCTGGTAGCGGCCGCGATCGCGCGGCGGAACCACGTCGGCCACGATCGTCTGTGCGCCGATCATCAGGCCGCCGCCGCCGATGCCCTGCACCGCCCGGAACACGATCAGCTCCAGCATGGATTGGGACAGACCGGATAGCGCGGATCCGACGAGGAAGATGACGATCGCGGCCTGGAAGAACGTCTTGCGACCGTAGAGGTCGCCGAGCTTGCCCCACAGGGGGGTCGAGGCCGTCGAGGCGAGCAGGTACGCGGTGACGATCCAGGACAGGTGAGACAGCCCGTGCAGGTCACCGGCGATAGTGGGCAGTGCTGTCGCCACCACCGTCTGGTCGAGTGCCGCGAGGAACATGCCGAGTAGCAGCGCGGAGATGATGATCAGCACCCGGCGTTGACTCAGGTGCTGCGCAGGTGCGTCGATCTGCGGCTCGGCTGCGGTCTGGCTCATCGGTGGTCCGCCGTCGTTCGCACCGGATCACGATTGCACGCGCGACCGTCCGGTGGAGTACACCTCGGGCGGGCTTGGGCCGCCGTCTCGCCGGCGCCGCGAGCGGGGGAGTTCGGTAGCATGGGCGCGCCCTCTGGGCGAACGTGTACAGCCCCGGGTCCCATCTGATCGGATCGAACATGAGCGCCACGGCTGCCGGGAGTGATCGCCGCGCCGAGATCATCGCGACCGGTGCCCGGCTGTTCGCGGAACGCGGGATCGCGCACACGAGCATCCGCGACATCGGCGATGCCGCAGGGATCCTCGGCGGCAGCCTGTACCACCATTTCCGCTCGAAGGACGACCTGGTCGATCTGATCCATCGGGGGTCGACATCGGCACTCGACCAGCTGTACCGGGATGCGCTGTCGGGCACGGATAACGCTGCGGAGCAGTTCGTAGCCATGGTCCACGCGTCGTTCGAGATGTTCGACCGGTACCCCGAAGCGACCGTGATCTACATGAACGACCGGCAGTACCTCGCGGCCCGGCCGCGGTTCGACTATCTGCGCACCGCGGAGGAACGTCACCATAAGCTCTGGCGCTCGGTGGTGGTGCGCGGGGTCCGCAGCGGCGTGTTCCGGCCCGACCTGGACGCCGAATTGACGTCGCGGCTGGTCCAGGACGCGGTGTGGATCACCGGACGTCGATGGGTCCGCACGTCGCGAGCTCGGCGGTCCATCGACGAGCTCGCGGGAGCAACCAGCAAGATCCTGCTGGGGGGACTGACGGGATAGCGGTCAGCTCACAACCGCATGACCGCGCCACCGTTGACGCTCAGGATGTCACCGGTGATGCGCCCGGACCGATCATCCGAGGCCAGGAACGCCGCAGCCTCGGCGACATCCGTGGCCACGACGTGCTTGCCGAGCGGCAGCATGGGCAGTGATCTTTCGAGCTGATCCGGGTGGTCGGCCATGAATTTCGAATCGGCGACGATGCCGACCGACAATGAATTCACCCTGATCCCGTAGGGACCGCCATCGTGTGCGAGTGCACGAGTGAGCGTTTCGAGCGCGCCCTTGGTGATGGCGTAGACCGGCTCGGTCCCGAAACCACCGCCGTCCTGCACGGCGCCGGAGGTAACGTTGATGATCGCGCCGCCGCCGTGCTCGCGCATGGCCGGCATCAGCTGCCGAGCGAGATACCACGGGCCGGTGACGTTCACCGCAAAGGTCCGCTGGTAGTGCTCGAGCGGGTAGTCCCAGATCGGTCCGGGCCAGTTGACCGCCGCGTTATTGATCAGGACGTCCACCCGACCCCACCGTGCGAGCACCTCGGCGACGACGCGGTCGATGTTCCCGATGTCGCCGACATCCAGGGGCAGGCCGAGCACGGTCGAGTCCGGGTGGTCGGCGGCGATAGACGCGGCCACCTGCGCGGTACGGCGCTCGTGGACGTCGGTGACGGCGATGTCCGCGCCGCCGTGCGCGAACCGGCGCGCGACCGCCTGTCCCACGCCGCTTCCCGCGGCTGCCGTGACCAACACGACCTTGCCCGCGAATTCTGCTGTGTCCGGGGTCATTTGGTGCCTTTCAGATCAACGCGAAGGCGCGGGCGAGCGCCTCGACGGAACGCAACCAATCGTCGAGATTCGATTGTGCCGGGCAGGCGACCAGGTGCTGCAGCCCCGCCCCGGCATAGGTCTCGATGCCGTGTCGGATGTCGTCACCGGGCGTGGACAGCCCGTCCCAGTCGACCCGGTTGGACAACACGAACGTCTCGTCCGGTCGGGCCTGCCGCAGCGTGCCGGCGATGGCGCACACCTCGTCGACCGGCCCGTAACCGTGCCAGCCGTCGCCCTTGTCGATCGCGCGGCGAATCGCCCGAGGACCCATTCCCCCCACCCACAGCGGGATGTCGCGTCCAGGTTGCGGCAGCATGACGAGGTTGTGCGCCTGCGTGAAATCTCCGTCGAGGTCGAACGGACGCTGAGTCCACGAGACGCGCAATGCGTCGACGTACTCGTCGGTGATGTCCTGCCGCCTCGCGAAATCCACCCCGAGCGCGTCGAACTCGTCCCGCAGCCAGCCTGTTCCGGCCGCGACCGTGAGCCGTCCGTCGGAGAACAGGTCGAGTGTTGCGAGCTGCTTCGAGGACACCAGGACGGGCCGCAGGGGCAGCAAGAACACACTGGTGCCGAGCCCGACGCGGGACGTGGCGGCTGCCGCCCAGGTCAGCGAGAGCAGCGGTTCGAATATGAAAGACGGAGGGTAAGGGGCGCCGTGCGGGACCGCGACGTGGTCGCTCGCCCAGACGTCGGCAAATCCGAGCTCTTCGGCCTGCCGCGCGCAACGCGCGATGTTTTCGCCACTCGCGGCCCGTCCTGACTGCGGCAGATGCACTCCGAAACGCACGATCCGCGCCGCCTCTCACCGACCTACCCAAACGACTGTTTGGTGGACCCTACCGCCGAGGCCGGGCGCGGTTGCACCGGGGCACCGGTTCAGCCGCGGTCCGCGCCGACCATGACGATGGCCACCCGGGCAGGGCCGTCGGAACGGTTCTGCCAGCTGTGGCGGGTGCCGTTCTGGACCAGCGTGTCGCCGGCGGACAGGACGATCTCCTTGCCTCCGTCGAGCACCACGCACACCTGACCGGTGAGCACGACGGCGTAGTCGACGGTGTCGGTGGCGTGCATGCCCGATTCATCCAGGCCGAGCGCTTCGGTCGTCTCGCGGGCCCCGCCGAAGCCACCGGTGACGCCGCTTCCCGGTGGGTGCTCGACGATCAGAAAGCGGGTTCCGTTCCTGTTCGGGAAGATCTGCGCCACGTCGAAGCCCTGGGTCGGATCGTGTCCGTCCGTCGGCACGGTTGGTGTTTGCGGCGTTGTCCAGACCAACGTCGTCGCGGGCCCGCCGTCGGTCGACGGGATGTGCCAGGGGGCGCGGTCATCGATGACCACGTCGGAGTCGGCGGATGAGGTCGGTCCGGTGACGACGCGGCGAGTGCTCACAGCCTGCGTTCCTCTCGGTGGAAGCGGCGACGGAGCGGAACGGTGCCAGCACGCCGGGAACGTGTCAATACCAACCAAACGATTGTCTGGTACTGTCCGGCGTTGTCGCCCGAGTGGGCGCAATGGGTGGGGAGAGGACCGCATGCAGGTGAGGCTCGGAGGGAGAACTGCTGGAGCGCTCGTTGCGGCGGTGGCCTGTTTCGCGGTCGCGGCGTGCGGAAGCGGTGCATCGGATAGCGGTGCAGGTCCAGGCTCATCGACCGGGGCAAGCCAGGTCACCGGTTTGACCAAGTCACCAATCAAGATCGCCAGTATCGGGACCTACAGCGGGTTCAACGGGCAGGCGGCCAAGGCGACCGCGCAGGCAGTACAGGCCTGGGCGGCGATGACCAATGCGCACGGCGGCATCAACGGCCATCCGGTCGACGTGATCGTCAAGGACGACCAGGGTGATCCGGCGAAGTCGCTGCAAGCGGCGAAGAGCGTCGTGCAGCAGGACCACGTGATCGCGATCGTCGGCCAGCACGAGTCCGGGTTGGAGAGTGCCTGGGCCTCCTACGTCGACGCGGCCAAGGTTCCCGTGATCGGAGGCAACGGGGTGGGCGAGCCCTGGGTGGACGACCCGAATTTCTTCCCCACCGCTGCCACGGCACCGAACTTGGACCTGATGACCGAGTACCTCACCAACCTGCTCGGCAAGAAGTCCTACGGAGTGGTCTACTGCGCGGAGGCGCCGGCGTGCGCCCAGGCCGGGACGTTGGCTGCCCAAGGTGCCAAGAAGCTCGGCATCTCGTTTGCCGGTGGCCTCAGCATTGCGACCGCGGCGCCCGATTACACCGCGCAATGCCTGTCGTTGAAGGACAAGGGTGCCGAGGTTGTCTTCACCGGAACCCAGATCTCGGCCGATATCCGTTTCATCGAGAACTGCCGGTCCAACGGGTTCGATCCGGTGTTCGTCAATAATGCGCAGAACTGGACTGCGCAGCAGACGACGAACCCGGTGTGGGACGGGGCCTGGCTCTTCAGCGAGACAGCGCCGTGGACGGGCAGCAGCGATGCGCTGGTCCAGTTCCGCGATGCCATGAAGCAGTACCAGCCGAGCGCGCCACTGAACAGCAGCGCGACCGCGGGATGGAGCGCCGCGGTGGTGTTCGGGAGGGCGGCCGCGCAGTTGGGCGACACCCCGACCAGCAGCGATCTCTACGCCGGCCTGTACGCGCTCGGAGCGCAGTACGACGCAGACGGGCTGATGCCTCCGGTTACCTATGCGCAGGGCAAGCCGGCTGCGCAGAAGGCATGCGGCTGGTACCTGCAGGTCAAGGCGGGCAAGGTGACCACCCCGAAGGGCGAGGCGCCGACCTGCTTGGACTAGCGCGCTCAGCGCGGATCCTGGGAGCTTCCGGCTCGCCTTACCGGATGCCTCGGGTCAGCAACATTGCCCCGGTGTTGCTGCCGCCCCCGATGCCCACCACCGCCACCTCGGGGTGATCCGGGACCTGACGGGCTGCGCCGTTCCCGCGCAACTGCACGACCGCCTCGTGAATGAACCCGAAGCCATGCAGGCGTCCGGCGGACAACTGACCGCCGCTGGTGTTGAGGGGAAGTTCACCGTCCCGAGCGATGCGGGTGCCACCCTCGACGAACGCGCCCGCTTCGCCCCGACCGCAGAAGCCGAGTGCCTCCAGCCAGAGCAGGGTGAGGATGGAGAACCCGTCGTAGCACTGCGCCAGATCGACGTCAGCGTGAGTGAGTTCCGTCCGGGACCACAGGTGCCGTGCCGCGTCGACGCCGGGGAAACTTCCTGGGTCCTCCCACAAGTCCCAGGACGGTCGGCCGTGCACTGCGGTGCCGACGGCGTTCACGTGCACGGGCAGGTGTCTCGCGTCCGGCGCCGTGTCGACGTGCGAGACGACGAGCGCAGTGGACCCGTCGCAGGGTAGATCGCAGTCGTACAGGCACAGCGGACTGGCAATCATCCGGGCATCCAGGTAGGCAGCGAGGGCCAGCGGTGT
Source organism: Mycobacteriales bacterium (assembly GCA_035546915.1). Classification (GTDB taxonomy): domain Bacteria; phylum Actinomycetota; class Actinomycetes; order Mycobacteriales; family CAJCIY01; genus DASYGP01. Next base: position 11,100 of record DASZVT010000039.1, read on the forward strand.
GCGCAGCAGCGCGTGTGGGTTCAAGGCAGCGTTTCGCCTGCCGTTCACAGCAATCTGACCGAGCTGCTCGCGCTGTAGGCCGAAGGTCCCGACGTGATATTGGGCCAGCAGGCCGGCCCAGATAGGGGGCGCGACCGCGCCGAAGGGGGCCTGGAATTGCCGGAATCCCTCCGCACCGGCGAGTGGTCGTCGTCCCCCGGCGCCCTGTGCGCTGGCCTCGGTGACCGTGCGGAAGACGAGCACATGCCGGCACAGTCCGGCGCTCACCGCCAGGCACGCATTCACGAACGCCTGCAGCTGGCCGGGCCCTTCGAGACTGCCGCTGTACCAGTTGACCGGCATCGGCAGCGCGTGTAGTAGTTCGACCGCGCCAGCGCCGGCGAAACCCGGCGGCGCCCCTGGAATGCCACCCGGGTAGGTTGCCAACCCGTCGATGTCGGACGGTGTCAGGCCGGCATCGACGATCGCCGCTAGCGCAGCCTGGACGGTCAGCTCGATCCCGCTCGCCGCCAGCCGCCGCCCGACATCCGACTGACCGATCCCGGAGACGAATGCATCCCGCTCACCGCGTCGGGTCATGCCGACACCGGGCGAAACAGCGGGTACCAGATGTTGGTCGGACCTGGTTCGAAGACCACCTCGACCGGCATCCCGAGGCAGACATCGTCCCCGTCGATCTCGACCAGGTTGGTCTCGAGGCAGAGTCCCTCCTGTTCCAGGAGTTCCACCTTCGCGACGATGTACGGGTGCTGGCCGGGTACCCATTCCTGGTGATTCACCGTGAAGGTCTGGACCCTGCCGCGACCGCTCACCGGCTCAGGTTGCACACGCTCGCTGTGGCAGCGGGTGCAACGGGGAGTCGGTGGATGGAGGAAGTGCCAGCAATCCGTGCAACGCAGGATGCGCAGGACTCCGTCCGCCCCGCTTGCCCAGAAGAAGGCGGTGTGCTTGTCCGGAACGGGCGGTACCCGGTGCAGGAGCACCTGGCCGACCTCGCAGCGTCCGGCCATCTAGCGTCGGCCCGAGGGGGTCACGTCACCGCTCCCGCGATCTTGAGTGCGATGAGCTCGTCGTCGTCGAAGCCGAGGGAGCGCAGGATCTCGTCGGTCTGCTCGGCGAATGTCGGGGCGCGCTCGAGGGAGATGGGCGACTCGTCGAACTGGACCGGACTGGTGACGAGCTCGTACTCGACGCCGCTCGAACCCGCGACCGGGACGACATGCCCGTTTGCGCGCAGCTCGTGGTCGTGCCCCAGTTCGAGGCTGTCCTGGACGATGGCCCACTGCCCCCGCATGGTGGCGAAACGCTCTGCCCAGAAGGCCAGTGGCCGGGACGCGATCTCCGTCGCGATGATCGCGGCCGCATCGTCGGAGTTCGCCATCAGCGCCTCAACGGTCGCAAATCGGGCGTCGGCATTGAGGTCTTCTCGGCCGAGACGGACGAAAAAGTCTTCGCGGTACGCGGTCGGGGTCGTCATGACCAGCTGAATGTGTCGGTCGTCCGCAGTGCGATATGAACCGACCAGTGGGTTACCGGGCGCTGTGTTCCGGCCGAGGGGAAGCGGCCGCCAGGGTGCGCCTGACGCCAGCGATAGGTCCACCGCCATCCCCAGTGTCCAGGCGCCTGCGCTGAGGAGAGAGATGTCGACGACGGAACCCTCGCCGGTACGCTCCCGGGCCAGCAAGGCGGCAGCGACGCCACCGGCCAACATCGTCCCGGAGATCGTGTCGCCGTAGGCGGGCGCAGGCTGGAAGAGCGCGGCCCCCAGCTCGGGAGGCGTGACACCACGTGCGCCACCGCAGCGGGCCCAGAAAGTGCCGAGGTCGTACCCGCCCCGCTCCGACTCCGAGCCCCGGGGGCCGGTATTCGACCCCCGGGCGTAAACGATGTTCGGATTGACCGCCTGGATATCTGCAATATCGATCTTGAGCCGACGGCGAGGCCCGGGCAGGTAGTTGGTGAGGAACACGTCGGCATCCGCGACCAGTCGGTACAGCACGTCCAGTGCTTCCGGCTTGTCGAGGGCGAGCCCGATGCTGCGCTTGCCACGGTTGGCGTGTTCGAGTCCGGGGTTCACGCCGTTATCAGGTAGCGCATTCCCGCCGAGGCCGCGCATACCACGCTGCGGGTCACCCCGCTCTGCGTGCTCGACCTTGACGACCTCCGCACCCCAGTCGGCGAGAACGGCGCCACACGACGGCACGAAGACGAACTGCGCTACCTCGACTACCCGGATCCCGGCTAGCGGCTTGTTCACCGGACCAACGTAGCGACAGCCACGCTCAATGGTCAATGCTACGGTAGGGCTCACGATTATGTCCTGTGGCGGAGGTGTCCGGTGAAGCTCGGCTGGCACATGGGCTATTGGGGTGCGTCGATGCCCGTCGATGTGGCGCCGACGTTGCGTGCGGTGGAGGGTCTCGGCTTCGACTCGGTATGGGCCTCGGAAGCCTGGGGGTCGGACGCCCTGACTCCGCTCGCCTGGTGGGGCGCCACCACGTCCCGGTTGCGCCTGGGCACCGGCATCGCGCAGATCTCGGCCCGCACGCCGACTGCGACCGCGATGGCCGCGATGACGCTCGACCACCTGTCCGGTGGACGATTCATGCTCGGACTGGGCGTTTCCGGACCGCAGGTCGTCGAAGGCTGGTACGGCCAGTCATTCCTGCGGCCGCTCGCCCGGACCCGGGAGTACGTGGATATCGTGCGTCAAGCACTGCGCCGCGAGGAGCCGGTGACCAGCGCAGGTCCGCACTACTCGCTCCCGCTGCCCGGAGGGACCGGGTTGGGCAAACCGCTGCGTCTCATCACCCATCCTCGTTCTCCGGGACCACCGGTCTTCCTCGCCGCCGAAGGGCCGAAGAACATCGCTCTCGCCGCCGAAATCGCAGACGGCTGGTTACCGGTGTTCTACTCGCCTCAGCACCAGGAACTGTTCGCAGACCCACTGCGGGAAGGTTGGTCCCGACCGGGAGCACGCCGGGGACCAGAGACGTTCGAGATCCTCGCCATGGTGCCGGTCGCTATGGGCGACGATGTCGAAGAGGCTGCCGACCGGCTACGCCCCGGGCTGGCGCTCTACCTCGGCGGGATGGGTGCTCGTGACGCCAACTTTCACCATGAGGCTTTCTGTCGGCTGGGATACGAGCGCGAAGCCTCCTTGGTGCAGGAGCACTTCCTCGCGGGTCGGCGCGCGGAAGCAATCGCCGCCGTGTCGACACCGATGGTCGAGGAGGTCTGCCTGGTGGGGCCGAGAGAAAAGATTCGAGACGACCTGATGGCATGGAAGGAATCGCCGGTCACCACCATGATGTTCTCGGGTGACCTGGATCTGTTGCGCACCATGGCCGAACTTGCTGCGTGAGCAGCCCGGGCGCGTCACGACAGCAACAGAGAGGGCTGAACGTGAAGAACTCGTCCGACTTGGGTGTTGACGAGAACCGGCGGCGGATCGGCGATCGGTGGGTGACCCCGGTGGGTTTGGGATGCCTACGACTCTCCTACTTCGGAGACGTCACCGTAGAAAGCGGAGTGGAGGTAATCCTCGCGGCGCTGGAATCGGGGATGACGCTCCTCGACACGGCTGACGTCTATGGGCCGCCGCACGTATTCGGTGTGAACGAGGAGTTGATCAAAAAGGCTCTCGCCGCGTGGAAGGGGGATCGGGACCAGATCCTGGTTGCCACCAAAGGTGGGCACGAACGGCTCGATGACGACACGATCGTGCCGGACGGACGGCCCAGCAGTCTGATCAAGGCGTGCGAGCGGAGTCTGTGTGCTCTCGGCGTCGACCGGATCGATCTGTACCAGTATCACAGCGTGGACCCGAAGGTCCCGTTGGCGGAATCGGTGGGCGCGCTGCGCGACCTGCAGCAGAGCGGCAAGATCGGCATGATCGGCTTGAGCAATATCGGACGCAGGCAGCTCGCGGAAGCGGTTGCGGAGGCCCCGATCGTCAGTGTGCAGAACGAGTTCTCGCCGTTCGTGCAGAAGTCCGCCGGCGTCGTTGCCGAGTGTGAAGGCCGTAATATTGCATTCCTCTCCTGGTCCCCCGTAGGCGGCCGGCCCGCCTCGGAACTTCTGCAGCGGTGGCCGAGGATCGCCGAGTACGCACGGAGGCTCGGCGTGAGCCCGTATGTGGTCGCGGTGGCGTGGCAACTGTCGGTCGGCCCGCACGTGATCCCGATCCCCGGCGCCACCACGGCGGAACATGCCCGTGCGAATGCTCAAGCGGCCACGCTCGACCTGTCCGATCTGGATATATCGAAGCTGTTCAGCGAACCGGGATGAGGTGTCTCGCCGTCCGACACCCACTCGCGCACCCGAGGCCAGGGCTGTCCCGGCGGTACCCTTGCCTCCACCGAAGGGAGTGCCTGTGCGGCGGGTAGTGACTGGCGTCGGAACGCTCGGAAAGTCGACCATCGTCTCTGACGGTGCGCCGCCGACCGCGTTTCATGCGCAGCAGGCGGATGCGCCGGCGGGCTCGATCGCGAAGGTCGACGGAGCGTGGTCACAAGCTACGGTGCCGGACCACGAGGCTGTGGTGCACGAGTTGTGGTCGTTGACGGAGCAGCCTCAAGCCGGGATCGAAGACCCGACCGTCGCCGTGGACGAGGCGACCTTCGAACTCCCTCCGGCAGCGACGAAATGGATCCTCACCGAGATGGGTCCGCACCTGTTCACGCCCATGCACTCGACGGTGACGGTCGACTATGGACTAGTGCTCGAGGGCGAGGTGGAGCTCGGTCTCGAGGACGGCAGCACGATGCTCCGGGCCGGTGATGCCGTTCTTGTCGACGCGGTCCGACACTCCTGGCGGGCCGGGCCGCACGGATGCAAGATCGCCACAGTGCAGGTCGGGATTCCGGTCACCTGACTGGGGTGGCGACGGGATGGAGTTGGCCAAAGGCGCTGCAGACCCGCCGCGCTCAAAGCGGCGGGCACGTGGGTCCCTCAGCGGGGACGAGATCGTCGACATCGCGGAGCGGATCGTCGGGGAGCACGGTGTCGCAGAGTTGAGCATGTCGCTCGTGGCGAAAGAACTGAACTCCGGCGTCACGAGCATCTACTGGTACTTCCGCAGCAAGGACGACTTGCTCCAGGCGCTGGCCGACCGCGTCGCACGGCAGCTCTACCGGGGTCTTCCGCCCATCGGCGACGAGTCCTGGGACTTCGAGCTGATGGAGTACTTCCTCGCCTATCGAGACCTCATCGAGCGCGTCCCGGTATATCGGGAGCTGATCACCTTCCGTAGCGAACTCCTGTTCACCCGGTCGATCGTTGCCAAGACGATGTTCCGCCGAATCGAAGCCGGGCTGGAGTTGCTCGTGGATGCGGGGCTCACGCCGGTGCAGGCGCGACAGGCGTACATGTCGTGTTCGCACTACACCAGTGGGTTCGTCATCCTCAACCATGGTCACCGACGTTGGACCGCCGGCCAAGATCGCGGCGAGCAAGGTGGCGCTGACGAGGAGCACGCACGGCGGCGCGCGCGGCAATTGGACAATACCGAGTTCCGGTTCGGTCTGAACCTCATCGTGAATGGGATCTGCGAGGAGTTCGGCCTGACGCGAGGCCGGCGTAGGCCTGCGGCCAGCCGTCACCGCGGACGTGCGCGATGACGGGCGGGTCTGGCCGGACCGGGGCCGGTTCGCGCCGAACCGGGCGCCGCGCCCGCGGCTCCCTCAGCGAGACCGAGATCCTCGACGCGGCGCTGCTGCTGATCGAGCGCCACGGTTTGGACGCACTCAGCACACCCGTGCTGGCACGCGAACTCGGTGCAGGGAACACCAGCGTCTACTGGTACTTCCGCAGCAAGACCGAACTGCTGGAGGCGCTGGTCGATCGGCTCGCGGACGACCTGTACCGGCAGCTCCCCGAACTTCCGGCCGAAACTGGCTTGGAACAAGTCGAGCAGTACTACGCGGCGTTGCGTGCCGCGGTGCGCGGCAGGCCTGCCTTCGTGGAACTGCTGGCCGCCGACCCGGGGATGGTCACGGCGCGAACCGAGGCAGTCGGCATCGCACACGGCCGGATCGCGCAGGAGCGCGCCGCCTTCGACACGGACCATGAACGGGCCGAACGACTGCGGTCCGTCTGTTTCAACTACACCGTCGGATACGTCATCGTGGAGTCCGGTGTGCAGCGCGAGGCGGGTGCGGGGCCGACCGACTGGCAAGAACCGGACCCTGGGCTCGATCGGTCCGAATACCGGGTACTGCACGACCTGTCCGGACCGCTGGCGTTCTTGTCGATCGACGAGGAACAGTTCGAGATCGGGTTGCGGCTGCTGCTGCGCGGCGCTGCGATGAACCCGACACCGGCACCAGCTGAGGCGGACCGACGGAGCCGTTGACCCAGTTCGACCGCCGTGCCGTTCGACTCATATCGACAGTCATACGGTACTGCTCTCCCGAAACCGAGGGGGCGCTGCGCCCGCCGCCAGTGACGTGATCGACACCTAGGCGCGGCGTCGCGTTGAGCAGCCCTGACATCTGGCTTGCCCGGGGTGGGAAGATAGGACGTGCCGGCGCCGTTGCTACCGGTGGACAACTGAACAGAGACACCAGACGCACGCGTCTCATGTCTCCCGGGCCGGTACGCCGGCTCCAGGGGGTGAACGGTCTCGACTTCGGATGTCAGGCCAGGGGAAGCGGGCCGAGGATGCCAGGGGCGAGCTCGTTAACCATCCCCTGGAAAAGAAATAAGCGCCGATAACTACGCGCTCGCTGCCTGACCTAGGTCGGTAGCCGTCAGCCCCGGAGTGCCTCCGGCCGGGATGCTGGCGTCGACAGGGGGCTCACGGTGCGACCCGGTCACGGGGCCGTAGCGGAAATCTCACAGTGGCTTGACCCGTCGCCGGCGTGCCGTGGCGACCGGCGGGGCGAGAAATCGGACACGGTCTGCGCCCGGAGAAGCCCTGTTCTGGTACCGGAGGACGCGGGTTCGATTCCCGCCACCTCCACTGATGCGTCCCACCTCGACCTCGCGTGGGGCGGCGGCGAGTTCTGCCAGCCGGATTCGCTGTCGCCCACGGCGCTGTCTTACTGACAGTCCGATGTCAGCTACTCGGTCACCGTGAAGGCCTGTTCAGGGCACGCTTCGGCGGCATGGCGCGCCGCTTCTTCCTGTCCTGGTGCGACGTCGCCATCACCGACGATCTCGCCGTACCCGAAGGCGTCATCGGTGACCAGTGCCGGTGCGAGCACGTAGCAGCGGCCATGGCCGCTACAGCGGTCCTTGTCGATGGTGACTTTCACGGGGTCACCCGCCGCGGGAATACGAGCCGCAGCGACTTCAGGTGGAATGTCCCGGATGGCCACACGATTTGCGGGTCCTCATCGGAAGCCAACTCATAGTCCGGGATGAGCTTGTGGAACTCCTCCGCAACGATGCGCAGCTCGCGTCGCGCCAGGTGCGACCCGAGGCAGCGGTGAACACCGCCCCCGAAGGCGCGATGGCCCGTGTCGGCATCGTCGACGCTCAGCTCGTCGGGTGAACGGTAGCGGTCCGGATCGCGATTGACGTTGCCGAGGCACAACGTCACCGGAGACCCAGCCGGGATCAGGGTGCCGCACACTGTCACGTCCTGAGTCGTGACTCGAGGCGTAGTCGGAGCCGCTGGCTCAAGCCGCAGGACTTCTTCGATGACGGGTTGTGACAGGCTCGGGTCTGCCACCAGCCGGCGCCGGACATCCGGCCGCCCCGCAAGGTGCAGGAACATGAAGCCGATCATCGCGGTCACCGTGTCGAGGCCGGCGAGGATCAGCATGAAGCAAAGCCCTAGGACTTCCTCGTTGCTCCAGGCATCGTCAGCGGCGAGGGACAGCACCCGACTGAGCATGTCGTCGCCTGGGTCGGCGCGCTTCTCATCGACGCACTGCTGGAGGTACTCGAACAGATCCTTCGCCGCGGCCTGCACCACGGGTGGCGGCACAACTTGGCTGTTGCTGCCCGCGTTCTCGATGATGGTCTCGGACCAGTGGATGAACCGGTCGCGGTCCTGAAGTGGCATCCCGAACAGCGTGAGGAAGACCTGTGTCGGGTAGAGCCGGCCCAAGTCGTCAACGATGTTGCACTCGCCGCGGTCAGCGAAGTCGAGAATGAGTTCGCGGGCTTGTCGACGCAGATCCTCGTCCATTCCATTGATGGCCTTCGGCGAGAGCATCGGGTCGAGAATCCGTCGGTAGCGGGTGTGTTCCGGTGGGTCGATCGCGATCGGAATCAGCGGGACCGGGCTGGCCAGGCTGTCGAAGGCACGGGCCGAGGAGAAGATCTGCGGGTTTCGGTGGACGAACTGGATACCTTCAGGCGATGTGATCAGGTAGCTGCCATTGAGGGTCTTCACGACATCGCCCGCCGCGCGCAGATAGCGCCATCCCTCTCCGCGATCTCGGGCCATGGGGGCGTCTTCAAGCCGGAAGGTGGATCGGGCCGTGGTCATGCGACTCCCATCGGTCTTGCGCTTGTCAAGCGCTCAGTGGGCATCCCCGGGAGAGGTTGACGGTCATGGGCAAGGCAGATCGCTAAAGCGGCAGTCCACTGCCACGAGCGTATACCGGGCACCGGCCTCTGTCGATGAGCGTGAACTGACTGTATCGAATCGATTCCAACTACTGACAGCAGACTGCCATTTGGTCGGCGCGGACCTCAACTGCCGATGCGTCCCCGTCGAGCGGCAGGAACGCGGGGGAGCGGGTCGAGGTGACGCTCGGCGAGCGAACCCATCGAAGCCGCGAGCAGCTGCGTCTCGCGAGCGGACACGCGTCCGAGGTAGCGCAACGTAGCGGTGCGTTCGAGTTGATCTGCTCTGGCGAGCTGGGCAAGTTCGCTGCGTGCCGCGGCGACGTCCATGACCTCGCGGCCGAGGAGCCGGGACAGGTCGTCGCGCTCTGCCTGCTCCAGCGCCGCGCCCCGCTGATCGACCTCGCGCAGGTACTTGACCACCCGCGCCATGCCTTTGCTGCGGGCAGCCACGAAGGGATCCGTGCTGCCGGGCACGATGATGTCCTGGATCTGCACGAGGGTTGCCTCGTAGAGCCAGTCGTGCGGGTGCACGCTCGCGTCCAGCCGGGGTACCTCGTCCAGTGCTACGTCGAGAACATCGGCGAGCGCTTCGATGCACAGCCGCCGATGTAACGCGCCGAAGATCAGCCCGCCGGCGACTTCGCCCATAAGGTCGTGATGTTCCGCACGCTGCAGGCCGAGGACGACGACGCGCAGCTCGGCGAACACGCGGTAGTACCGGATGCGCCCGTAATCGACGGGGAAGTCGACCTGCTTTGCATAGTCGACGATCCGGTCGGCAAGATCGGTGAACGGATCCTGCGCCGCGCGTAGCGAGAGCCATCCCAGATCTTCCATCGGATCGCCGTAGTGGCCGAGTTCCCAATCGAGCACCGCGGTCACCGCGTCGCCCCGGTAGAGGAAATTGCCGGGACCGGTGTCGCCCTGCACGATCACGATCGGGCCGCCGACATCCGGGACATGCTCGCGCAGGTAGCGAAACCCGAACTCGGCGAGCGCGTCCGGCTTGCCGTGTGTTCGATAGAGCCGTTCCCACACGTCGATCTCCCGGTGGACTAGGGCCCGCAGGTCCTCGAGCAGCGGCTCGGCGGGAAGCATCAATACCTTCGGGTCGACGCGGTGCAGGTTCGCCAGGCACCGCATGAAGTCTCGGGCAATGGTGAGACGGACGCGCTCGTCAGTGACCCGGGAGAAGGCGGCCACGCCGGGGGTGCGGGACGACAAGATCGCCTGGTGCTTGGGGTGCACGCCGTAGACCCGGGGGACGGGCACGTCGCTGTCGGCGAGGGCCCGGTAGAACTGGGCCTCGCGATGCAGCGTGAACGGGTCGGCAGGGTCGCCGGGCCGCTTCGGGTCGTAGCGCAAGAACAGCTCGTCGACCCGGTCGTCGCGTCGCACGTCGATGTACCAGGCTTGGCGGCGGCCGCCCCCCGGCACGCGTGCAGCGTTCGTGACCTTCCCGGTCATGGTGGATTCGATCCATCCGAGCAGCTCTGCGGGGAGCGCCGGGGCAGGGCGCGCCGGGGCGCTCATCCGGGTCGACCCGGTACCCGGAGTTGACGCCACTCGCTCATGGGCCATACGTCCTGGTCCTCGCCGTGCACGGCGAGACCGTCGAATTCCCACACCAGCGAACTGTTGACGCACACCGCGGTCGCGTGCGGCAAGATCATGTGGCTCAGCGCTTGCGCGTGCCCTTCCAGCGTCGACCCGTCCTCACACCGGGCGCTCAGATCGATGGACCTGACCCAGCCGTCAGTGCGGTCACGTTCGATGCGGCGACTGCCTGCGACCAGGCGGGAAACACGGTCACCTCGACGAACGTATCCGGCATAGATCTCGTCGCTGTCCGCGGTCGGGGCCGTGTAGGACAGGTAGCTCAGCTCGGGGCAGGCAGCCCAGGTGTATCCGACGCGGTGGTACCCGCGTTCCATCCGCGGTCCCCACGAGCGGTCCCGCATCGCATAGCAATCGACCGCGATGACCTCGCCGTCCAGCCGGACCTGCCCGCGCACTCGTCCGGTCTGGTCGAAATGATGCGCGCGCGGATACGGCGGGGCACCGCTGCGCAGGGCGACCGGCGGCTCGAGCGCGTCGAACTGCAGGTCGACTTCCACCTGGCTGCGATCGCGGTAGGCGAGGTCGTAACTCATCAGCGGCTCGCGCACATCCACGGTCAGGCCGGTCGGGAACGCGATGTGCCCCGGACTGTGATCGGACGGCAGCTTGAGGTGTGAGAACTGCTGGTAGAACGGCAAATCCCACGGCTGCGCCGAGCGGTCGTCCCAGATCCACATGCCCCCCGCGGTGACGCCTGCGTTCTGGCGGACCGCGGCATACAGCCACGCGCCGATCTTTCGCTCGGGGACGAAGAACGAGTACCAGAACGTCTCGTTCTCGTAGAAGCTGTCGCCGGGCGCGTGCAGCCCGTCGTCGACGGCAGCGAACTCCTGCTCAAGACCGTCGTCCATGTTCGCTACCGCCTTCACTAGGCCACCGAGCGTACCCAATCTCGCTTACTCAGTTGACTTAAGCTGGCTCGGTCGGGGTGTCCCTCGTCGCAGCCGCAGGCAGGAGGTTCCGCATGTCTCGGCAACCGGCTGTCGGCGTGCGACCGCTGTTGACGGGACTTCGGTTCCCCGAGGCGCCGCGCTGGCGCGACGGCCGTTTGTGGTTCTCGGACATGCTTGATCGGCGGGTCTGCTCCGTCGACCTCGACGGTCAGCTGACGACGATTGCCAAGCTCGACGACATGCCCGGGGGGCTCGGGTTTCAGGTCGACGGGACGCCTGTCGTGGTGGGGATGAACTCCGCGCGCTTGTTCGTCTTGGCCGATGGGACGGCGACGCCCCGGAGTGACCTGGGTGCTTCGGCAGACCACCTCGACGACATGGTCGTCACCCATGACGGCGTTGCCTACGTCGGTGCAGTCGGCGCGAAAATCGCGGCGGGCCAACGGCCCTCCGGAAAGGTCATACGTGTCGACGCGGACGGTCAGATCACCACGGTGGCAACGGGGATCGCGTTTCCGAACGGTTGCGCCGTCTCGCCGGACGGCCGGCTGCTGTTGAGCGAGACGATGGGTAACCAGATTCTGGCGTTCGACATCGAACCCGACGGTTCGCTCGCGGGACGACGCACTTTTGCTCACCTGCCCGGCCTGCACCCGGACGGACTCGCCCTCGACGCTGCGGGCGCCGTCTGGATCGGCTGTTACTCCGAAAGCATCTTCGTACGTGTCATCGACGGGGGGCGCATCACCCACGTCATCGAGGCCGAAGACCGATGGGCGACCGGCGTCGAGCTCGGCGGTCCGGACGGGCACACGCTGTTCATGACCAGTTCGCGCACCGAGATCCGGAAGTTCTTCCGCGGCGAGGCCGTCGGTCGGATCGATACCGTCCGCGTCGACATCCCCGCTGCCACCCCGTACTCGGTCCGCTGATCGGCAACCGTCAGCGGCTGATGTCCCGCAGCCGACGTGGCGTCCATGCGGGCCAGTCGGGAACCCCGACCAGCAAGCCGTGCTCGAAAACGGCGGCGACTCGAAATGGCGGTCTGGCCCGGCTGTTGTCGTAGAGGACGGCGTGGTCGGCGACGCCGATCGCCGCCGTGACCAGTGGCCAGAGCCGTTGGTAGCGGCCCCGGACCTTGTTCTCCGGGACAGCGTGGCCGCCGACCGCGACCCGGTTCCGAACGCGGGCGACCGCGAGTTCCTCGGGGACCAGGACGACATGTAGCCAGACCAGATATCCGGCGGCGGTCGCCGACCGGACGAGTTCGAGCTTCGAGTCGTGCGAGAACACGGTCTCGGTGACGAAGGACTTCCGCGCGTCGATCAGTTGTCGGCGGCGTTCGGCGGCAGCGGTTGCGGCGTCGTAGGACCGTTCCGAGCGGTGTTCGGGCCAGCGCTCGGCGGCGATGACGTCAGCGTTCACGAACTCGAGGTGGGTTGCCGGCGCGATGACGGTCTCGTAGAGGGTCGATTTCCCGGCGCCGTTCGGTCCCGCCAACAAGTGGATGACGGGGTCCGGCATCAGCTGGCGGAGCGAACCCGCGCTGCCCGGCGGGGCGCGCGGGCGCGGGGGGCGGACCTCGGAGCAGGACGATCTCGCTCGACGACGTTGCCGTCCTCGTCGAGTTCCACCCACGTCCGACCTTCGGCCGCGAACCGACCGGCGAGGTCCAGATCCTCACGGTAGACGGCCATTCGCTCAGCCCACTCGGCCCGGACGACGGCTTGCTCCCTCGCGTTCAGCCCATCGTACGAGCGTCGCCCGGCGAGCACCGCCACGATCTCCCGGTGGCTGATACTCGCCGACGCCTGGATCTCGCGGCCGATACGCGCCCAGTGGGCGACCTGCTGGGAAGCGCTACGGCTCTGCGCGTCGCCGGCCAGCTTCGCCGAGGCGTACAGGTCGTCTTCGATGCGGGCGGGCGATGTGGTGGCCATCCGATCCTCCGAATCGTGAACCGAGCTCACGACCAGTGTAGCACTCTGCAACAGGAATGATCGGTCTGGCAACGGAAGCGCGTTGGTCACCGCCAGCGGACACCGGTCAGCGCAACTCGTCCACCAGACCGGCGTATTTGTCGAGGTAGCTGAGCGTCGCGTCCGGCGGCCCGCCGAGCAGCCCGGCGCCGAGCACGGCACGAGCGACGCCGAGATCGCGGTACCGACGTATCAGGTCTGGCTCCGGCTCGCCCCAGACCATCAGCGTGACCTCGCCGGCCGGGCGGCCTGCCTCCGCACACGCTTCCCGGTAGCCGTTCAGCTTGCGCTCGATCCGGCGCAGGCCACCGAGGCCGATGTCGAGCGGGCACCAACCGTCCCCCCACTCGGCCGCGTGTCGGATCCCGATCGGACCGGCGACGCCTGGAAGCACCGGCGGATACGGACGTTGCACCGGTTTCGGCTCGCTCCACACCGGGTCGAAGTCCACGTACTCGCCGTGGTACTCCGCCTTCTCCTCGGTGCCGAGCGCGCGCAACGCGGCGACGTACTCCCGCAGTGCGGCGTACCGCTGTTGCCACGGCAGCCCGGGCTGATGGTTCGCGAGTTCCTCGACGTTCCAGCCGACACCCACGCCGAGCAGAAGCCGGCCGCCGCTTATCTGGTCGACGGTCGCGATCTCATTGGCCGTGGTGAACAGGTCGCGCTCCAGCACCAGCAACACGCCGGTCGCCAGCCGCAGTCGCGTGGTCACTGCCGCGGCGGCCGTCAGCGCGACCAGCGGATCGAGCTGGATGCGGTAGTACGGCCGCTCCGGTTCGCCGGCCGGGTAAGGCGTCAGCTGGTTGACCGGGATGTGGCTGTGCCCGCCGACCCAGAGTGACTCGTACCCACGGTCTTCGAGTTCGCGTGCGAGTGGTGCGGGCGCCAGTTCGTCCAGCGTGTTCACAGACGAGAAGGCCAATTCCATCGGGCCAGTATGTCAGCCCCACCGGGCGGGCGGCAGGATGAGCCTCGGAAATGCTCACGGCGACGCGGCATGGTGTGCCGTTCGCGTCGCGGTCCAGCTTGGACGCACGAGGGGAAGCCGATGGGGAAGCTCGATGGCAAGGTGGCAGTTGTCACTGGAGCGGGACGCGGGATCGGGCGCGCGATCGCCCTGGCGTACGCGGCCGAAGGCGCCGACGTCGTGGTCGCGTCGCGGACGGCTTCGACCGTCGCCGACGTCGTGGCCGAGATCGAGAAGGTCGGCGCCCGAGGTCTCGGTGTCACGGTCGATGTCGGGGATCGGGCGGACGTCGAGCGCATGGTGACGTCCGCAGTCGAGACCTTCGGGACGGTCGACGTGCTGGTGAACAACGCGCAATCGTTCGGGACGCCGCAGCGGCCAGAAGGTTCACCCGGGTACGTCCCGCTCGAGGACTTTCCCGAAGAGGTTTGGGATCACACGTTCCAGACCGGGCTCAAGTCGACGCTGTATGGGATGCAGGCGGTATTCCCGCATATGCGCGACCGGGGCGGGAAGATCATCAACTTCGGTTCCGGCAACGGGATCGGCGCGATGAAGGGCACCGCGGCGTACAACGCGACGAAGGAAGCGGTGCGGTCGCTGACCCGAACAGCGGCGGCCGAATGGGGAAGGCACGGCGTGTACGTCAACGCGATCATCCCGACCATGGTCACCGACTCCGCGGGGGCCTTCTTCGAGGCGCGGCCCGGTATCAGGGAGAAGCTGGAAGTGCAGATCCCGCTCGGCCGCTTCGGCGATGTCGACACCGACATCGGTCCGGTCGCGGTGTTCCTGGCCTCCGCGGACTCGAACTACGTGACCGGGCAGACGATTCACGTTGACGGGGGCCAGATTCTGCGGCCCTAGGAGCCGTAGGGTCTCCGCATGGAAATCTGGATCAACCCGGCGTGCAGCAAGTGTCGCGCCGCGCTGTCTGCGTTCGACGAGGCCGGTCTGTCGTACACAGTCCGGCGGTACTTGGACGACCCGCCGACGGCAGCCGAACTCGAGGTGGTGCTGGACCATCTCGGGCTGCAGCCCTGGGATCTCGCGCGACCGAACGAGTCCAAGGACGCGGCCAATGGGGTCGCGGGCCTGCCTCGTGACGATGCGAACCGGGGCGCGTGGATCGACGCGATGGTCGCGCATCCCATCTTGATCCAACGGCCGATCGTCACCGCAGACGACGGCACCGCGACGATCGCCCGTGACCCGGAGGTGCTCCGAGCAGTCCTCGCCAAGGCGACGCGTTCGTAGCTTCCGGCATCGGCAGCGCATCGGTACGGACTACGGCCCCCGCTTCCTACCAGCGGGTATAGTCCGGCTCCATCCCGGTAGTGGGCGCGTTTCGGCCGGTCGTGTCGCGAGCCATGAGAGTCGCGTATCCGCCGACCGCGCGGCTGCTGGGTGGCAGCCTTCGGGGGGAGGTCGGGTGCACGTCTGGGTACCACTTGCTGTCTTTTTCGCTGCATACACGGTCAACATGACCTATATCACGGTGTTTTACCACCGAATGCTCGCCCACGAGGCGGTGCGGACCGGGCCCGTTCTGCGCCGCCTCGTGTTGGGCTCGGGGCAGTGGCTGACGGGCCTGGATCCCGCCGGCTGGGTATGCATGCACCGGATGCACCACGCATTCTCGGACCGCCTGTGCGACCCGCACAGTCCGCGCAACGTCGGGGTGCTTGGCGTGGCGCGAGCCCAACTCAAGTCCTACGAACGTGCGCTGGTCGGGCTCGTCCGTGGCGAGAGCGCATACCGCCGCTTCGTTCCCGAGACCGACATCCAGGTGAGTGCCCTCAATCGCTTAAGACTGTGGGCGTTTCCCTACCTGGTGCACGCCGGCGTCGGGGTCGGGTTGTCCGTGGAAACCGGCATGACCGCGTTGGGTCCTGCCTACTTCGCCGGCTTGATGAGCCACCCGATTCAGGGCTGGCTCGTGAACGGCTTCGGTCACGCGAGCGGCGGCCGCAACTTCAAGACCCGTGACGATTCCCGCAACAACCTGGCGATTGCACTGCTGGTTTTCGGTGAAGGCCTGCAGAACAACCACCATGCCTACCCGAGGTCCGCGCGGTTCGCCTACCGGTGGTGGGAACCGGACCTCGGCTGGGCGATGTGCCGCCTGCTGGCGACGCTGCGCCTTCTCGACGTACGGCCCGACGGGCAGCTGCCCACGCCGCGGGGTAACGCCCGGGGCGGCCGGTTGCGGGGGGCTGCCGGCGGATTTACCAACACGGGTTTCGACGGAGGTCAGTGACCGTGGCGATCAGCATCCTGCGTCGGATGACGACGGAAGAAGCAATGCTCGAGTACGCCGACCACTACGAGCGCGCGTCGGGTTATCGCGTCCCGACGGACTACCTGGCGCGGAGCGTCGTGTACGGCTTCCGGCGGCGAGGTCGGACCATCGGTGGGGTAGTGATGTCCGCGTCGCCGCCGTTCCGTACGTTGCAACGCATTCCTGCCCAGGCACAGCCGGCGGTACGCAAGCGGGTACGTCCCGACGACACCGTCGAGCTGACCTGCGTATGGCTCGACCAGGAACTGCGCCGCGGCGCGCTGTCGGCGGTGTTCTGGCTCGGGCTGTTCCTGGAGACGAGCCGTCACGGTGCACGCAACGTGATGTTCGGCACGGAGAGCCCGGGCCTGCACCGGCTCTATCTATGCGGCCATCCGGAGGTCGTCTACGAGGGCCCGGTC
>DASZVT010000040.1:0-15727 GCA_035546915.1 Mycobacteriales bacterium
GGCGCGATGTCGAGGGTCGGGACTGCGCCGTCGATCGGGCGGTTCTGCTGGTCCAGCAGGGTGATCCGGACCGCGATACTGCGGCCGACACGACCGTCGTAGGGCTCGCCGCTGCCCATCCGGCCGTCGAAGCCGCCGAACCGGTAGGTCACCTGCACCGTGCAGGAGGTGCTGGCCAGGTGGCCCACCCGGTCGGTTGCCTCGAAGGTGAACGTCTTCGGTCCGACCGAAGACGTGTCGACCGGGTAGGTGCCGGACGGGTCGATCGCCAGCCCGGACTCGCCGTCGTGCGCCGTCGCTGCCACGCTGGCTTGGCCGTGCAGGCTCGCGCTGGCCGGGCAGGCAGGGGTGACCGTCGGCGGTTGCGCGTCGACGTGCACCTGCCTCGTGGCCGCCGCGGACGCATTGCCGGCGACGTCCGTCACGTGCGCTGACAGCGTGTTGACGCCGTTGGCGCTGAGCACGACGGCCGGTGCATAGGACGCGGCATCGACGCCGCTGCCTGGACTGCCGTCGGACAGGGCCGGGTCCGGGAGTGCGCCGATGTCGATGGTGACGGCGTCGCGGTACCAGTCGATCCCGCCGACCTGCACCGACGTTTGCCCCGCGGCGACCGTCAGTGCTGGCGCGGGGGGCGCGGCCTTGTCCACGACCACCGGCGTGGTCGAGACGGTGGCCGGACCGCTTGCCCCGTGGTTGTCGGTGGCGGTCACCCGATAGCTCCAGGTGCCTTCCGGCTCCGCGTCGCCGGGACCGAAGGCGTACGACGGGCTCGCAAGTCCGGTCGCGACAGGGGACCAGGGCGCCGCTGGCGAGGCGTCGTGGTGCTCCAGCGTGTACGTCACCGCGTCGCCCGCATCGGGGTCCGACGCGGCCGTCCAGGTCAGGGTGAACGCGCCGGTGTTGGTCACCGCGGGACCGCCGGGGCACCCGGCGCCCCGGGTTCCCCGTTCACGAACGGCTGCCAGTCGGCACCGAACTGCAGGTCGTGGCCGTCGCCGGTGACGGCTTTCTCGTTCGATCCATCGGCGTCGATGGTGAAGTACTGGTAACCCGAGTCGACGTAACGATCGAAGAGGATCTTGGTGCCGTCCGGCGACCACTCCGGCATCCCGTCGTAGGTCTTGTTGTCGGTGAGCTGCTTGAGCCCCGATCCGTTCGCGTTCATCGTGTAGAGCTCGTACTTGTTCGCGCTGCTCACGTTGCCGCGCATGAAGACCAGCGCCGTGCCGTCCGGGGACCAGACAGGATTGACGTCGATGTTCTTCTTGTCGGTGCCGCCGCGCTGCAGGACGTCAGTGCCGTCCGCGTTCATGGTGAAGATCTCGAAGTATTCCTGGCTGCGGGTGCTCTGGAACGCAATCTGGGCGCCATCCGGAGACCATCGGCCGGAGGTGTCGTCCGACAGGTGGCTGTTCGTGACGTTGGTGGAGCCGCTGCCGTCCGCGTTCACGACGTAGATTTCGTCGTCGCTGGGGCACTGCGAGTCCTTGCACTTGCTGGTGATTACCCCCTCGAAATGCGTGAAGAGCAACCGGCTGCTGTCCGGCGCCCAGTCCGGGCCGTAGTTGAGCCCGCTGGGGGAGGCCTGCGTCAGGTCGTTGCCGTCCGCGTTCATCACCATGATGTCGCGACTCGTCTGCGCGAAGATGCGTTGGAAGAGGATCTTGGTGCCGTCCGGTGACCACTGCGGGCCGTCGTCGTTGAACCCGGTGGTCAGCTGGGTCGGGTCACTGCCGTCCGCGTTGACCGTCCAGATCGCTGCCTGCGTGTCGGAGTACGTGCGCATGAATGCCAGGTGCCTGCCGTCCGGCGACCATGCCGGCATCGAATCCGGATACGGGCTGTCGGTCAGTTGTGTGGTGGCGCCGGTATCCGGATTCACACCGTAGATGTGGGCGACCCCGCTGCGGTCGTTGGCGAGCGCGATCTGGGCGTTCCCGCCGGGGAACGCGGCCTGGGCAGCGGGTGTACCCACCGCAGCCAGTGCGACCGTCGAGATCCCGGTAATACCGAGCAGCAATGACGCCGCGGCAAAAAGGGTCGTGAGCACCCTGTTGATACGCATATCAGCCCCCCCCAAGCTGTGCAATCACCCGGATGTTAGCGCAGAGAGTGCGCACATAGTCACGCTATGTGGCGGTTCCGTCAGCGCGGGGGGAGGCCGCGGGCGAAGGCGTCGATGCGTCGCCAGAGTTGTGCCCGGGTCCGGGCGAAGTTGTGCATGTGCGCCATCCGTGGCGTGACCACCACGGTCACCATGTCGCTGCCGCGGTAGGCGGTGGGCTCCGCCCACGGGTCCGGAACCACGTCGCGCCGGCCGGCACCGACGAACACCGGTACGTCGATCGCGGCAGCCTCGGTAGCCACTGAGCCCTCGGTCATCATCGTGATGGCGCAAGCAGGCAGCGTGGCGCTCCCCCAGGGTGTGCTGGCGTCGCCGCGGGTCACTCCGCTGTACGGGACATACGACGCGAGATCGGGCTCGACCAGTGCCGGGTCCTCGTCGTCGTAGTGGAAGCAGAACCGGTACTGCTCCCGATCCGGCGCGACCACCCCGAGCACCTGGTCTGCGATCGGAGCGAGGTCGGTGCCCCGTGGCGGCATCGGATACGTGATGCGACTGCCGTCCGGGGCCGGGAAATTCGTAAAGATCCCACTCCAGCCGAGGAAGCCGACCCCGTCGAAGGTGCGATGGTTCGCCTGCTGCACGGTAAGCAGACAGCCCCCCATCGACTGGCCCATTCCCATCGTGGCGCGTACCTCGATCGCCGGGATGTCGTCGCCGGGCAGCAAACCCTGGCGCAACCGGTCCAGCACCTGCACCGCTGCGGCGTGGTTCGCCGCGGCGAGTTGCTCGTAGGTCAGCGCGAGGTTATCGACCGGCTGGCTGCTGTCACCGACCGCCAGGTGGTCGCAACCGACGAACACGTCGCCCCGATCCGTATGGAACTCGGCCTGGCTGTAGCCGGGCACCGAGCGGATGTCGAAGTAACGGCGGCCGTAGCCGCCCCCCGGATATCCGAACAGCACGTTCGCCGCGCTGGGGAGTGAATCCGGGAGATGGACGGTTACCGCGACGCGCAGGTCGCCGCCGAGATCGCTGCTGTCGGTGACGTCGACACTCATGTCGTACGAGCGCATCGCGTTGAGCCCCCATCTCGTCGCCCGGGTCCGGCACTTTGAGTGTACGAATTAGGGCGCTGCGCTGCGACGGAGAGGCTTCGGGCTCCGCAGGTACGTCCGATCACAGCAAGAACGGACGCAACAACGCCGAATATCGGGGAAGACACCCGCGAATGCGGTCTAGAGTCTGCGCGTGCCGTTATTTCGGATCCGGGAAGCAGCTCAGCTGCTCGGCGTCAGCGACGACACCGTGCGTCGCTGGGCCGACCAGGGCCGGGTGCCGACGACCTCGGACGGGCCGCGCGCGATTGATGGCGCTGACCTGGCCCGGTTCGCGCAACAGCTGGCCGCGGACAGCGAGCGTCCGCCCCCGCCGCCGGTGCACAGCGAGTCGGCGCGCAATCGGTTCGTCGGGCTGGTCGTCAACGTCGTGCGCGACAAGGTCATGGCGCAGGTGGAGATCCAGGCCGGGCCACACCGGATCGTGTCGCTGATGAGTCGGGAAGCGGCAGACGACCTGGCCCTCGAGCCCGGCGTGCTGGCGATCGCGTCTGTGAAATCCACGAATGTCGTGGTGGAGATCCCCGAGCGTTAAGGAGCACGCATGGTTCGGGCAATTCGAGCAATCGCACCCCGCGGGACCGCGATCGCGGCAGCACTGGGAATGGGCGTGGTACTGGCCACCGCCGGATGTGGTTCGTCCGGGTCGCCGGGCACGGCGCTCGGATCCACGACCTCGGCGTCCGCGCCATCGAGCAGCGCCCCGATCTCCGGCACCGTCACCGTGTTCGCGGCGGCCTCGCTGACCGAGGCGTTCACCACGCTGGCGCACCAGTTCGAGGCCGCGCACCCCGGGGTGACGGTCAAGCTGAACTTCGGAGCGAGCTCCACGCTGGCACAGCAGATCAACCAAGGTGCTCCGGCGGACGTGTTCGCGTCCGCGTCCCCGACCAACATGAAGCAGGTCGTGGACGCCGGCGGCGCGCAATCGTCGACGACCTTCGTCAAGAACGTGATGGAGATCGCGGTGCCGCCGAGTAACCCGGCGCAGGTCACCGGCGTCGCGGACCTTGCCAAGAGCGGCGTGAAGGTAGCGCTATGCCAGCCCCAGGTGCCTTGTGGCGCCGTCGCGGCGAAGGTGTTCGCGAACGCCAATGTGACGGTGAAGCCGGTGACGCTGGAACAGGACGTGAAGTCGACGCTCACCAAGGTAGAGCTGAACGAGGTGGACGCAGGCGTCGTCTACGTCACCGACGTCCGCGCCGCCGGGACGAAGGTGAAAGGTATCCCGATTCCGACCGACGTCAACGCATCCACCGAGTACCCGATCGCGACGCTGACCAAGGCGCCGAACACTGCTGGTGCGCAGGCGTTCGTCGCGTACGTCCTGTCCGATGTCGGCCAGCAGGTGCTGGCCGCCGACGGATTCGCGTCGCCCTGATCCGCACCGGCGCACCAGCGCGCGGGGCACCAGCGGTGATCGCGGCCCCCGCGCTGGTCGGATTCGCGTTTCTGCTGGTGCCGCTGGTCGCCCTGTTGATCCGCGCGCCCTGGCATGGGCTCGCATCCCTGCTGTCAGACCACAGCGTGCTGACGGCGCTGCGGCTCTCTCTGGAGTGCGCGACAGCGGCCACCGCGGTATCGCTGCTGGTCGGTGTCCCGCTGGCGTGGGTGTTGGCGCGGGTTCGCTTTCCCGGGATTCAAGTGCTGCGCGCGCTGGTCACATTGCCACTGGTGCTGCCACCGGTGGTCGGCGGTGTCGCGCTGTTGCTCGCGTTCGGTCGACAGGGTGTTCTCGGCATCTACCTGGACCGCTGGTTCGGCGTAACGCTGCCCTTCACTACGCCGGGGGTGATCATGGCTGAGACGTTCGTGGCGATGCCATTCCTGATCATCACCGTGGAGGGTGCGCTGCGGTCGTCGGATCGCGGCCTGGAGGACGCGGCAGCGACCCTCGGCGCGTCCCGGGTGGCCGTCTTCTTCCACGTCACGCTGCCACTGATCGGCCCGTCCTTGCTCGCCGGAGCGGTGCTGTGCTGGGCCCGTGCCCTCGGCGAGTTCGGCGCGACCATCACCTTCGCCGGCAACTACCCGGGTACCACGCAGACGATGCCGCTCGCGGTCTACAACGCGCTGCAGACCGATCCGGAGACGGCGATCGCGCTCGGCCTGATCTTGCTGGTGGCCGCGGTTGCGGTGCTTGCCGCGCTGCGAGACCGCTGGCTGCGCCCGAACACCGGACTATGACCGCATATCCCGGCGGCTCCCCCGTTGCGGGCTGGCCCTGCGGGCCGTGTCCTTACTGCACGCCCGCCTCATGACGCCCGGGTACGAACCCGCCGGCGAGCGGCTCGACGTGCGGGCGGTTCTCGACCGTAGGACTTTTCGGCTGGAGGTCGAATTCGGCGTCGCCGCAGGGGAGATCTTGGGCGTGCTCGGCCCCAACGGAGCCGGGAAGACCACCCTGTTGCGGGCGATCGGGGGCCTGATCGGCTTGACTGCGGGCCGGATCGCGGTCGGGGACGAGATCCTGGACGAGCCTGAGGCCGGCGTCTTCACCCCGATCGAAAGCCGGCGGATCGGGTTCGTGTTCCAGAACTATCGGCTTTTTCCGCACCTGTCGGTGCGTGACAACGTCGCCTTCGGACCGCGCCGGACGGGTGCCGGTCGCCGCGGCGCGCGCCAGCGGGCGGACGTCTGGCTGCAGCGGCTCGACCTGATGGATTTTGCCGACCGCAAGCCCGGTCAGCTCTCCGGCGGCCAGGCGCAGCGGGTAGCGCTGGCGCGGGCGTTGGCCACCGATCCGCGGGTGCTGCTCATGGACGAGCCGCTCTCGGCACTGGATGCCGGCACGAAGCTGGAGGTTCGCGGGCTGCTCCGGCGTCATCTCGCCGGGTTCGCGGGACCGACGCTGATCGTCACCCACGACCCGCTCGAGGCGATGGTCCTCACCGACCGACTGCTGGTCCTCGAGGCGGGCCGGGTGGTGCAGTACGGCACGCCCGCGGAAGTCGCGCGTCGCCCGGCGACGCAGTACGTCGCCCGATTGGTCGGCCTCAACTTCTACGCGGGTGCACGCGACCCTTCCGGCCGGGTCTTGTTGGACGGTGGCGGGGCGCTGGTTGCCGCAGGACTCGCGCCAGCGGACGGCGCCCAGGGTCCGGCCGAGCCGCCGACCGGGCCGGTGCTGCTCGCGATCCGGCCGGCCGCCATCGCCTTGCATACCCTCCGTCCCGAGCATGCGAGCCCGCGTAACGTGTGGCCCGGTACGGTCGCCGGGATGGAATTGCTCACCGACCGGATCCGGGTCGCGATCGACGCGACGCCGCCTGCGCTGGTCGATGTCACCGCTGCCGCGGTCGCCGAGCTCGGACTGGATGCCGGCACGCCGGTCTGGCTCAGCGCCAAGGCCACCGACATCGACGTCTACGCCCATACTGGTCGCTGACCGACGTGACATGAATGTGCTTCGATCAGACGGCACTGTCCCGTTCTTCGCGGTCTCTACCGGAGGCGTGTCCCATGACCACATCGGATCGATCGCGGAACGATACGGCGCAGGCCCCCGCCGTATCCCATGTCGTCGTCGGCTGCGACGGGGCGGAAGGCAGCGAAGAGGTGCTGGCTGCGGCAGCCTACGAAGCGCGCCAGCATGCGGTTCCGCTACGGGTCCTGGTCGCCTACGAGGTGCCGGTGCCCATGGATCCGGAGATTCCCCAGCCGGAGTTCGACGAGGAGGAACTTGCCTCCGGTAGTCGGCTGGCTGCGCAGGAGTCGTGGCAACGGATCCGCGACCGGGCCGATTTCTCCGGCTTGGACGTGCGGATCGAGGCGCGACGCGGCAACCCGGCGCACGTGCTGATCGACGAGGGCGGCGAGCATGGGCTCATCGTCGTCGGGCGACGGCACAAGAACCTGGTGGAGAGGCTGTTGCTCGGGTCCACGTGCAGCCACGTCGCCAAGCATGCGGACTGCGCGGTGCTGCTGGTACCCCTCCACTCCGCGTCGAAGGACTGACCCGGTCAGACGTCGCGGTTGACCAGCGACCGGATGCCGATACCGAGCGCGACCACGGCGTATCCGGCCAGGATCACCGTGGCGACCCAGGGTGAGAACGCGTGATCCACCGGTACGACGGCCGCCATCCCTGATCCGGCCAGCTGATCGGGCAGGAAGCGGCCCACGCTGTGCTGCACGCTGTCGGGCAAGGCGCCCATGATCCCGGGCAGTACCAGCAGCAGCCCGAGCAGCAGCGCGATGGTGCCGGCGGTGTGGCGGAGCACGAATCCGAGGCCGACCGCGATCAGACAGATCCACATCAGGTACGTCCCACCGAGCAGGACTGCTCGCAGCACGCCCGGGTCACCCAGCGACGCGTGCGGTGCGTCGCCGGCCAGCAGTGCCTGGCCGAGGAAGAACGACGTGAACGCGACGATCTCGCCCAGCAGCAGGGTGATCCCGCCGAGGACGACCGCCTTCGCGAGCGCCAGTGGCCGCCGGGTGGGGACCGCGGCGATGCTGCTGCGGATGGTGCCGGTGGCGTATTCGCCGGTGACGGCGAGCACCCCGAGCACCGCGACCGCGATCTGACCGAAGATCATCCCGCTGAGACTCAGATTCGTGGGGTCCCAGGTCGCCTTGTCCGTCGCGGACAGGTCGTCGTATCCGTGGCCGGTGAGTGCGGTGATCAGCGCACCGAGGCCGATAACGGCTACCAGCAGTGCGCCGAGCGTCCAGCCGGTCGACCGCAGCGACCGCAGCTTGGTCCATTCGGAGCGGGCTAGGCCCGCGGGTCGGATCCGTGGCCGGACGGGCGCAGCGGGCAGGGTCGGAGTAGCGGTGGTGCTCATGAGCCGGCCTCGAACCGAGGACGCGAGCCGCAGGCGCAGGCCGCGGCGGGGAGAGAAATGCGGTGACAGATCATGAGTAGCTCCTGACGAGGGTGCGGTCGTTGACGGATGACGCCGATGTGGCGTAGTCGACGCTGTCGGAGGTGATCCGCATGAAGGCCTCCTCCAGCGATGCCCGCTGGGGGGACAGTTCGTGCAGAACTACCCCGCTGCGTGCGGCCAGTTCGCCGATACGTGCGATCGGCATGCCGCCGACACACATCCCGTCCGGCTCGTCCTGCACGCTCGCGCCGGCCGCGACCAGTTCCGCCGCGAGCCGTGCGGAGTCCGGCGTACGGACCAGGACAGAACTCGGTGCGTACTGCTCGATGAACGATGCGGTGGTGCAGTCGGCGATGAGCCTGCCGCGGCCGATGACGACCAGATGTTGCGCGGTCATGGCCATCTCCTGCATCAGGTGGCTGGACAGCAGGATGGTGCGGCCTTCGGCGGCCAGCCCGGTGAGCAGTTGACGGATCCAGCGGACGCCTTCCGGGTCCAGCCCGTTCACCGGCTCGTCCAGCATCAGCACCGGCGGGTCGCCGAGCAGCGCAGTGGCGATGCCGAGCCGCTGGCCCATCCCGAGGGAGAACCCCTTCACCCGTTTGGCTGCGACTGCGTTCAGCCCGACGAGGTCGAGCACCGCGTCGACACGACGCATTCCGACGCCCTGGGTCTGGGCGAGTGCGCGTAGGTGTTCACGGGCCGTTCGTCCCGGGTGCAGCGCTCGGGCTTCGAGCAACGCGCCGACCGTGCGTAGCGGCCGCCCCAGTGCGGCGTACGGCAGGTCGCCGATGGTGGCCGAGCCGCCGTCCGGCCGGTCCAGCCCCAGGATCAGCCGCATGGTGGTCGACTTGCCGGCGCCGTTCGGCCCCAGGAAACCGGTGACTCGGCCTGGTGCCACGGTGAAGTTCAGGGCATCGACAGCGAGCTTCTCGCCGTAGCGTTTGCTCAGGTTCCGGACCGCAATCGGCGGCGCGGGGGATGCGAGCATGGTTGGGCTCCTTGCCGTTCGGGTACGCGGTCGGACCGGTTCGGACCGAAACCGCCTGCGCCGTCGAGGGTGTCGGTTTCCGCTATCGGGACGCCATCCGGCCGGCCCCCGAATTCGGGTAGGGAAAACCCCACCGCCGATACGGTGGGCAGCCGGCTGGGCAGGGCGGGTACCGCTGGGGCAGGCTGAGCGCCACGGCGTTCGCGTGACGTCATCGCGACGGAGGAGGTTCCGGTGTCCGGCCAGAGCACGTTCCCGCAGCCCTCCGTGGGGATGCAGGTGGCGCGGTTTTTCACCGCGGCGTTCTGGGCGCGCACCTGGGCCGAGTTGCTCTACGTCGGGCTCACGTTCGCTCTCGGCATCGCCGGTTTTGTCTTCGTCGTCAGCCTGATCGCGTCCGCGGCCGGGATGATTCCTATTTTCGTCGGCCTGCCGCTGCTGTGTCTCGGGGTGCTGATCGCCCGGGTATGGGGTGGCGTGGAGCGAGGGCTGGCGCGCGGTCTGCTCGGCGTACGCGTACTCACCCCCGCACCGTTCCGGCCCGCGACAGGCGTCCTCGGCTGGCTGAAGTCCGCCCTACTGGACCGGACCGGCTGGCGCGCACTGGCCTTCCTGCTGCTGCGGTTTCCGGTGAGCATCCTGAGCTTCGTGCTGACGGTGACGTTCTGGTCGGTAGGCGGCGCCGGGGTGTCGTACTGGTTCTGGCAGCGATACCTGCCGTTGCAGCGGGACAGCCATGGCGTGCTGCACCGGGGCGCGTCGTTCGGGAACGACTACTTCCTCGACTCCACCGCGCAGTTCTTCTGGGTATTCGTGGTGGGTCTGGTCGTCTTCCTCCTCGCGCCGTGGGTCGTGCACGGCATCCTCGAACTGGACCGGCTGCTGGTGCGCGGGCTGCTCGGCCCGACCTCCGTCTCGCAGCGGGTCCGCGACCTGGAGCAGACGCGTGCGCGCGCCGTGGACGATTCCGCCGCCGAACTGCGCCGGATCGAGCGCGACCTGCACGACGGCGCGCAGGCCCGGCTGGTGGCGCTCGCGATGAGCCTGGGCCTGGCGAAAGAAGACCTCGACAGCGAGGACCCGGACGCGGTCGAGCGCGCCCGTACGCTGGTCGCGGCCGCGCATCGCGACGCCAAGGAGACCATCGTCGAGTTGCGCGACTTGGCTCGCGGGATCCACCCGCCCGCGCTCGACCAAGGCCTTGAGCCGGCGCTGGCCACCCTCGCCGCCCGGTGCAGCGTCCCGGTCACGCTCTCGGTCAATCTGCCGCAGCGGCCGCCTGCCTCCGTCGAGAGCATCGTCTACTTCAGTACCGCGGAACTGCTGACCAACGTGGTCAAGCACAGCGGCGCGCGACGGGCCGGTGTCGACGTGCGCGCCGCCGGCGATGCGCTGCGGCTGCAGGTCTCCGACGACGGTGCCGGCGGCGCGATTGTCGGGCTGCACGGCAGTGGGCTGTCCGGCCTGCGGGACCGGGTCACCACCGTGGACGGGCGGATCACGATCGCCAGCCCCGAAGGAGGCCCCACGGCGGTCACCGTCGAGGTTCCGATTCCGCCGGATTCGACGGGAAAGCAATGATGCGCGTCGTCATCGCCGAGGACTCGGCCATCCTGCGTGACGGGTTGGTCGGCCTGCTTACCACCCGGGGCCAGCAGGTCGTCGCGGCCGTTGCGGACGCCGAGCAACTGCTGGCGGCCGTCCGGGAACACCAGCCGGACGTCGTGGTGGTCGACATCCGGATGCCGCCGACCCACACCGACGAGGGACTGCGCGCGGCGATCACGTTGCGCCGGGACAACCCCGGGCTGGGCGTGTTGGTTTTCTCCCAGTACGTCGAGACCCGATACGCGGCCGAGCTCCTGGCGGGCGGCTCCACCGGTGTCGGCTACCTGCTCAAGGACCGGGTCGCGGACGTCGGCGAGTTCATCGAGGCGTTGGGCCGGATTGCCGCTGGTGACACCGTGCTCGACCCGGAGGTGGTGACCCAGTTGATGGGTGCCAGCCGACGTACCGACTCGGTCGACGCGCTGACCGCGCGGGAACGGCAGGTGCTCCGGCTGATGGCCGAGGGCCGGGCCAACGCCGCGATCGCGGCTCGGTTGGTGCTCAGCCCTGGCGCGGTCGAGAAGCACGTGACGAACATCTTCACCAAGCTCGGTCTGGCACCCTCCACTGACGACCACCGGCGAGTGCTCGCGGTGCTGCGCTTCCTGGAATCCTGACCTGGTCGCTCAGGCGGTGACGTCGGCGCTGGTGAAGCGGCTCCATGCCAGGCTGACGCCGACCGCGACGTATCCCAACTGGACGGCCAATCCCTGTAGCAGCAGGCTGGAACGCGGTGCTATCCGCAAGAGCTCACCGAAGTCCAGCCAGTGGTGGGTGAGCAGGTACGGGTGGACGACGTGCAGCTGCGGCAGCGAGTCGAGTACCTGGCTGACTACCGCGAAGACGATCGTCGCAGCCATCGCGGCGACCGGGACTTCGGTCAGGGTGGAGAAGAACAGCCCGGCTGCCAGCAGCCCGGTGAGGGACAGCAACACGTACCCCCCGATGAGCAGCGCACGCAGCAGGCCGTTCGCGAACGACACCTGGTCACCGGATAGCAGCGTTACCTCGCCGACGGGAAACAGCAGGGCGCCGGTGGCGAGTCCGGTGACCCCGATCGTCAGTACACCGGCCGCGGCGTAGGTGAGTGCCCCGGCGGCCTTCACCGCAAGCAACCGGGTCCGCGAGACCGGGACCAGCAGCAGGTAGCGCAACGTGCCGGTATTGGCCTCACCGGCAACGGTGTCGCCGGTGAGGATGCCCAGTACCAGCGGGATCAGCAACGGCAGCATCAGCGCCAGACTGGTGAAGATCAGGAACAGCCCGTTCCCGGTGACCTGCTGGAGGAACTTCGGCCCCGACTGGCCGTCGCCGGACGGGGCGCCGTTCACCTTGATCGCGATGCCGACGAGGATGGGCACCAGCCCCAGCCCGGCGAGCAGTACCGCGTTGCGTCGGCGGGTGAACACCAGTCTGGTCTCCGCGGTGAAGGCCCGCCATGCCGCGCCGGCGCGGCGGTGCACGGTGAAGCCGACTGGCGACACAGAATCAACCGGCGACATCGAAGCCCTCTCCGGTCAGCGCGACGAACAACTCCTCGAGCTCGGGTCGCTGGACCTGGAAGCCGTGCACCGCTACTCCCGCGTGCACCAGCGCAGCGACCAGACCGGCCGGGTCCGCATCGTCGAGTGTGGCTGAGATCGCCTGTGCTGCAACCGTTTGCGGTTCGAGTCCCCAGTCCTGCAGTACCTTGGCCGCCGCAGCCACGTCGGCGGTCTCGACCCGAACGCGCAGCGTGCCCGCCTGCCGTCGCACCTGCTCCAGGCCGCCTTGCGCGACCAGCCGGCCGGCCCGCATCATTCCGACATGGGTGCAGACCTGCTCGACCTCCGAGAGAAGGTGCGAGGACAGCAGCACCGTGATGCCGTCACCGGCGAGGTCGCGGATGAGAGCACGCACCTCCCGGGTGCCCTGTGGATCGAGGCCGTTGGTGGGCTCATCCAGGATCAGCAGCTCGCGTGGCTGCAGCAACGACGCCGCGATACCGAGCCGCTGCTTCATCCCGAGCGAGTAGGACCGGTACCGCTTGCCGGCGGCTGCCGACAGCCCAACCCGTTCCAGCGCGACGCCGATCCGGGACGTGCAGGTGGCCGGGTCCGCGGTCGCGTCCCAGCGATCTAGGCGGCGCAGGTTCGCGGTCCCGGACAGGTACGGGTGGAATGCGGGTCCCTCCACCAGCGCTCCCACCCGTGGTAGCACCCGGCGCCCGCCTGCCGGCATCGGCTGACCGAGCAGCGATGCGGTGCCCGCGGTCGGGTTGATCAACCCCAGCAGCATCCGGATGGTCGTGGTCTTACCCGAGCCGTTGGGGCCGAGAAAGCCGTACACCGAGCCGCTCGGTACCACCAGGTCGAGGCCGTCCACCGCCATTTGCCCGCTGGGCCAGCGCTTGGTCAGTGAGCAGGTGCGGACGGCTTCGGCGGTCGGAGTCACGGTCGGGGTCACGGCGCGGCCGCCTGTGCCTGCGCCGCGGTGAGCAGCGCCGACGCCGGGACCGCGCCGAGGTAAAGCGTCCCGTCATCGGTGAGTAGGGCGGTGAGCAACCGGGTCTGCAGCAGGTGTCCGCCGGTGACCTTCGTGCCGAGGCTGTCGAGCTGGCCGGTCAGCGGGCGGGTGAGACCCAGCCCGCGGATCACCAGGATGCTGCTCCAGCCGGCGCCGACCCGCTCGATCCCGGGTGTCGTGGCCGCGACCTGCTGCTGCGAGCTCGCCGGGGCCGCGTGGACGGCGACGGCCGGCCGGGGCAGCGCCTTGATCGCCGGCAGGTCGAACAGCTTCGCCGCCGGCTCCGCATAGTCGACATCGGTGTACGTCGCGGCGAACGCCGGGGCAGTATGGCCGCGGCTGAATACCTGCAACCGCAGGATCGTCGCGTACTGCGCGTCCACCGCGAGTACGACATGGTCGACCAGGGTGTCTTGTTGCCGAGGTGTCAGTATCAGCGTCCTGGCGGCGCGGCCGGCGACCCAGACGTTCGGCCCAGTTCGTACCGACGTGTACGGGCCGGGTGCGATCAGGTCGGTCAGGAAGGCCGGGATCGGCTGTGCGGCGACCTGCTGCGCCGGTCGCGGTGCGAACGACAGCCGGGTCGCGGTGTCGGTACGGGAGTCGTACGCCGCGATCCCGGTGTCGTCGCGGATGACGTCCGTCTCGGCCAACGTCTGCAGGACCGCCAGCCGCTGGCTGGTCGACCGCAGCTGCCAATACCGCAGGGTGTGCGTGCCGGACAGCAGCGAGGTGACCACACCGATCCCGCCGAGATCGGCGGCAGGCAGGTCTGGTAACCCGAGATCGGCACTGGCCCGAATCGTCCCGGACACGCTCCGGCGTTGCCCGAGTAGCACGTCGGTGACCAGCGTTTCGACCGGCTTCGCGCTCAGCACAGGAGGCGCCGGTTCGGAGCGCGCTGCCGCCGGGGCGACGACCAGAGTGGCGATCACCGCACACACCAGCACTGGGGGTGCCCACCGCAGGGCGGTGCGCCGGACGGTCTTCACGAACTCACTTTCAGCGGTAGGGAAGGACGTCGCCTGCTGCGGCTCAGAGCAACAGCTCGGCGAGCCGTGCGGTCTGCTCCCGGTCGAGCGCGTGCGGGGTCGGACCGAGGATCTGCAGGCAGACGTGGTCGGCACCGGCGTCGAAGTGCTCCTGTACTCGCTGCTGGATGGCGGCGGGCCCCCGTACCACCATCGCGTCCTGCAGCCGGGGCGAGCCGCCGGGGACGAGGTCCTGCTCGTCGAAACCCTGGCGGAGCCAGGAGTTCCGGTAGTTCGGCAGCCCGGTGTAGACCTCGAGGTGGTCGCGGACCCAGGGGTCGGATTCGGACCGGTCGGTGCTGAGGGTGACGCCCTGCTCGACGGCGATCACGCTGTCCGGACCGAGGACCTGGCGCGACTGCGCGATCCGTTCCGGCACCACCAGATACGGGTGGATCCCGTCGGCGCATTCGCGCGCGACCTCGAGCATCTTCGGACCGAGCGCGGCGATCAGCACCGGCGGCCGAGCGTCGCCGACCGCGGCGTAGGGGGCTTGCGCGAGTGCCTCGAGGTAGCCGCGCATGGTCGCGGCCGGCGAGGCGTACCGGTGCCCCCGCATCTGCTCGACCATCGGTGCGTGGCTCACGCCGAGGCCCAGTACGAAGCGTCCGGGGAACTGATCCGCGAGCAACCGGGTGGCACCGGCCGCCGTGATCGGGTCGCGGCCGTAGATGTTGGCGATGCCGGTAGCCAGGGTGATACGGGGGCTGGCCGCGAGCAGCATCGCCGCGTTGACGAACGCCTCCCGTCCGTACGCCTCGGGGATCCATAACGCGCCCCAGCCCTGACCGTCGATCTCGGCGGCCACCGTCCGCGCTTCCGGTACCGGCAGTTGGTCCAGCCCGCCGGTCCACAGTCCGATCCGACCCAGTCCGACGTCTGTCATGTCCTCAAACTACCGGGCGGCGCGCTGGCGCGCCGCGGGACTGCGCGCCAGCTCAGCGGGCTTCGAGGGCGATCTCGCACCAGACACTCTTGCCGACGTCGTGCTGCTGCACGCCCCATCGGTCCGCGCACGCCTCGATGACGAGCAGGCCCAGCCCGCTTTCGGAGTCCTCATCCGGATGGCGCACGGTGGGCACCCCAGGTGCGTCGTCGGTGACGACGATGCGCAGGGTGCCGGACCGGGCCTGCAGCTGCAGCTCCCGCCCGCCGAAGCCATACAGCACCGCGTTGGTGACCAGCTCGGAGGTAAGGAGCACCGCGGTGTCGACCACCTCCTGACACGCACCCCACGCCTCGACCTTCTCCTCGGTGAAGTGGCGCGCGTGCGCGACGGCGTTCACGCCCAGCGGCAGTGCGCAGGTCGCCTCGCCGCGGGTCGACATCGTGGTCACGGGTTCACACTAGGCACTCCTCGCGGGCAGCGGGGTGCCGCCGAGGATCCCTTCAGTCGACCCCCGGGAAATTCTCACCATTTGGCTACCGTCGACCCATGAGCACACCCAGGAGCGCCCCGACGAACGTCCCAGACCCGCGCCGACTCGCCGGCCGCGTCGCCGTCATCACCGGTTCTGCGCACGGCATCGGTCGGGCTACGGCGGCACTGTTCGCAGCCCACGGCGCGCACGTCG
>DASZVT010000041.1:0-2929 GCA_035546915.1 Mycobacteriales bacterium
GCCGGACGAGCGGCTGTTGGCGCAGGTGCAGGCCGGCATCGAGGCGATCCGGGCGGACGGGAACGACGTCCAGATCGCCTGCTCGCTCGGGATCCTGACCCCGGAGCAGGTCGCGCAACTGGCCGCGATGGGGGTGCACCGCTACAACCACAACCTGGAGACCGCCCGGTCGCACTTCCCGGCGGTGGTGACCACGCACAGCTGGGAGGAGCGGCACCGGACACTGTCGCTGGTACGGGACGCCGGCATGGAGGTGTGCTGCGGCGGAATCCTCGGCATGGGCGAGACCGTGGCGCAACGCGCCGAGTTCGCCGCACAGCTCGCCGCGCTCTCGCCCGACGAGGTGCCGCTGAACTTCCTCGACCCGCGGCCCGGCACCCCGCTGGAGGGCACCTCGACGCTGTCGAGCACCGACGCGCTGCGGGCCATCGCCGCGTTCCGGCTCGCCCTGCCGGGGACGATCCTGCGGTACGCCGGCGGCCGGGAGGTCACCCTCGGCGACCTGGGCACCCGGGACGGGCTGCTCGGCGGGATCAACGCCGTCATCGTCGGCAACTACCTGACCACACTCGGCCGTCCGCCGTCGGAGGATCTCGCACTGCTCGAGGAGCTGCGGATGCCGATCAAGGCCCTGTCCGCGAGCCTGTGACGTACTGCACCCGGTGCGGGCAGCCGAGCGGCGCCGGTGATCACGGGGTGTGCGCCCGCCGGCTGGAACTGGAGCCGCCGCGGTACTGCCCCGCCTGCGGCCGGCGGATGGTGGTGCGGGTGACCCCGGCGTCCTGGTCGGCCCGGTGCTCGGAGCACGGCGAGCGCACCTCCGCGGACGGCTAGGCCGGCGGGTCCCCGGCAACGGGAACTCCCGGCGATCCGGCGCTCCCGCCTCCGGTTTGTTCGCGGCTTGCGCTGCGCGCAGCCGCGAACAAACCGGAGGCCAAGAGGTCAGACTGGCTGGAGCGGGAGCAGGGTCCTGCCGGTGGGGCCCATCTGGATGTCGGTGCCCATGCTCGGGCAGACGCCGCAGTCGAAGCAGCCGTCCCAGCGGCAGTCGTCCAGTTCCTCGGCGCGCAGCGCGTCTTCCCAGTCCGACCAGAGCCATTCCTTGTCCAGGCCGGAGTCGAGGTGGTCCCAGGGCAGCACCTCGTCCCGGGCCCGTTCCCGGGTGGTGAACCAGGCCAGCGAGACCGGGCTACCGGCGAACGTCCGCTCGCACGCCGCCACCCACCGGTCGTACGAGAAGTACTCGCTCCAGCCGTCGAACCTGCCCCCGTCCCGCCATACCGCCTCGATCACGGCGCCGACCCGCCGGTCACCGCGGGCGAGCAGTCCCTCGATCTGACCAGGCCGGCCGTCGTGGTAGCGGTAGCCGATGTTCCGGTCCCGGCCCAGCGCGTCCCGCAGCAGCTTGAGCCGGCGGTCGATCACCTCCGGATCGGCCTGCGCCGCCCACTGGAAAGGGGTATGCGGCTTGGGCACGAAACCGCCGACCGACACGGTGGTTCTGACCGGGCGACCGGCGACCTCCCTGCCGCGCCGGACGACCTCCTTCGCCATCGCGGCGATGCCGACCACGTCCTCGTCCGTCTCGGTCGGCAGCCCGCACATGAAGTAGAGCTTCACCTGCTGCCAGCCCGCCGCGTACGCGGTGGTGACGGTACGGATCAGGTCCTCCTCGGTGACCGTCTTGTTGATCACCTTGCGCAGCCGCTCGCTACCGCCCTCGGGTGCGAAGGTCAGCCCGGAGCGGCGGCCGCCGCGGGCGAGCTCACCCGCGAGGTCGACGTTGAACGCGTCCACCCGGGTGCTCGGCAGCGACAACGACGTCTGCGTCCCCTCGTAGCGGTCGGCCAGGCCCTGGGTGATCGGCCCGATCTCGGAGTGGTCGGCGGATGACAGCGACAGCAGCCCGACCTCGGTGAAACCGGTGGCCTGCAGGGATTTCTCCACCATCTCGCCGACCGTGCTGACGCTGCGTTCGCGGACCGGACGGGTGATCATCCCGGCCTGGCAGAACCGGCAGCCACGGGTGCAGCCCCGGAAGATCTCGACGCTGGCGCGCTCGTGGATCGTCTCGGCGAGCGGTACCAGCGGAGCTTTCGGGTACGGCCACGAGTCGAGATCCATCACGGTGTGCTTGGGCACGACCCGCGGCACGCCCGTCGCGGTGGGCCTGACCGCCGCGATCGCGCCGTCGTCGCGGTACGTCACCTCGTACAGGCTCGGGACGTACAGGGTCCCGGTGCGGGCGAGCCGGAGCAGCAGTTCGCGACGACCGCCGGGAGCGCCCTCGGCCTTGAACGCGCGGACGATCTCGGTGATGCGCAGCACCGCCTGCTCGCCGTCGCCGAGCACCGCGCCGTCGAGGAAGCCCGCCATCGGCTCCGGATTGAAGGCGGCGTGGCCACCGGCGATGACCAGCGGGTGGGAGTCGGCGCGGTCGACCGCGTGCAGCGGGTTGCCGGCGCGGTCGAGCGCGCTGAGCAGGTTGGTGTAGCCGAGTTCGGTGGCGAAGCTGACGCCGAGCAGGTCGAAGGCACCGACCGGACGGTGGGCGTCGACGGTGAACTGCGGGATCCCGTGCTCGCGCATCAAGGCCTCAAGGTCCGGCCAGACCGAGTAGGTGCGCTCGGCGATAGTCGCCGGTTGCTCGTTGAGCA
Source organism: Mycobacteriales bacterium (assembly GCA_035546915.1). Classification (GTDB taxonomy): domain Bacteria; phylum Actinomycetota; class Actinomycetes; order Mycobacteriales; family CAJCIY01; genus DASYGP01. Next base: position 2,658 of record DASZVT010000041.1, read on the forward strand.
CCTCGTAGAGGATCTGCAGTCCCTGATTCGGCAGCCCGATCTCGTACGCGTCGGGGTACATCAGCGCCCACCGGACCATCACGTCGCCGGGCTCGCCGTCCCAGTCCTTGGTCTGCGCGTTCAGCTCGCCGCCGACGTACTGGATCGGCTTCTGCACCCGGGGCAGCAGTGCTTCCAGCGCAGGGAACACCGACGTCGCAGCCATGTCCCCAGGGTACGTGCTGCCGCGGATCCCGGTCCCCGGCAGGGCCGGGCTGGCACGTACCGCCTCC
>DASZVT010000042.1:0-5052 GCA_035546915.1 Mycobacteriales bacterium
GGACCTGGTCGAGCGCCGGGGCGAGTTCGCGGTCCGCGGCGGCCTGCTCGATGTCTTCCCACCGACGGAGGAGCACCCGCTGCGGCTGGAGTTCTTCGGCGACGACGTGGAGGACATCCGGGCCTTCGCGGTCGCGGACCAGCGCACGCTGGACGCTGCCGAGACCGACCCCGCCAGTGCCGGCGCGGGCGCCCACCGGTTGACCGCGCCGCCGTGCCGCGAGTTGCTGATCACCGCGGATGTGCGGGCGCGGGCCCTGGCGCTGATCTCCGAGCACCCCGAACTGACCGACATCCTGGACAAGATCGCGGCCGGGATCAGCGTGGACGGGATGGAGGCGCTCGCGCCGGTGCTCGCGGCACCACATCCGGACGGCCCGCTCGGCTCGCTGCTGGATCTGATCCCCGCGGGTGCGCACGTGCTGGTACTGGACCCAGAACGGGTCCGCACCCGCGCCGCGGAGCTGGTCCGGACCGGCGCCGAGTTCCTGGCGGCGTCCTGGTCCACCGCGGCGCTCGGCGGCCAGCAGCCGGTCGACCTGGCTGCGGCGGCCTACCGCGAGCTGGCCGAGGTGCGCGACCACGCGACCGCCTGCGGGATCCCGTGGTGGAGCATGGCGCCGTTCGGGGACGGGACGCAGTTGACCGCACGGCCCGCGCCGCAGTTCCACGGCGACACTGAGGCCGCGACCGTCGTGTTGCGGCAGGCGGTCCATGCCGGCGACCGGATCGTGGTCACCAGCCCGGGGCACGGCTCGGCGCAGCGGATCGCCGAGATGCTGGCCGCGCAGGAAGTCCCGGCGCGTACCGTCGGCGCCTTGCCCGGCCCGCCCGACCGCGCGGTCGTTACCTCGACCACTGCGTGCCTGAGCCACGGTTTCGTCACCGACGGGCTGCTGGTGCTCACCGAGACGGACCTGTTGGGTGTCAAGCAGGCGAGCAGCAGTACCAAGCTGCCCGGCCGCCGGCGCAACACCATCGACCCGCTGGCGTTGAAGTCCGGCGACCCGGTCGTGCACGACACGCACGGGGTCGGCCGCTACGTGGAGATGGTGCAGCGCACCGTCGCCGGAGCGACCCGCGAGTACCTGGTCCTGGAGTACGCGCCGCCGCGCAAGAACATGCCCGGCGACCGGGTGTACGTGCCGACCGACTCGCTCGACCAGCTCAGCCGATACGTCGGCGGCGAGTCCCCGCCACTGCACCGGCTCGGCGGCGCGGACTGGCAGAAGGCGAAGGGACGCGCCCGCAAGGCGGTGCGGGAGATCGCCGGCGAGCTGATCCGGCTCTACGCGGCCCGGATGTCGTCACCCGGCTACGCCTTCGGGCCGGACACTCCGTGGCAGACCGAACTGGAGGACGCGTTCCCGTACCGGGAGACGGCGGACCAGGCGGCCGCCATCGACGAGGTCAAGGCGGATATGCGCAAGCCGGTCCCGATGGACCGGGTGATCTGCGGCGACGTCGGTTTCGGCAAGACCGAGATCGCGGTACGAGCGGCGTTCAAGGCCATCCAGGACGGCAAGCAGGTCGCGGTGCTGTGCCCGACGACGCTGCTGGCCCGCCAGCACCTGCAGACGTTCACCGAGCGGTTCGCGCCGTTCCCGGTGACCGTGGCCGGCATCTCCCGGTTCAACACCGACACCGAGCAGAAGCGGGTGCTGACCGGGCTGGCGGACGGCAGCATCGACCTGGTCATCGGCACCCACCGGCTGCTGTCGGCGAGCACTCGCTTCAAGGACATCGGGCTCATCGTGGTGGACGAGGAGCAGCGGTTCGGGGTCGAGCACAAGGAACACCTCAAGGCGGTACGCGCCACGGTGGACGTGCTGTCGATGTCGGCCACCCCGATCCCGCGCACTCTGGAGATGAGCCTGACCGGGATCCGGGAGATGAGCGTCATCGCCACCCCGCCGGAGGAGCGGCACCCGGTGCTGACCTTCGTCGGCCCGTACGAGGACCGGCAGGTCTCGGCTGCCATCCGTCGGGAGCTGCTCCGCGAGGGGCAGGTGTTCTACCTGCACAACCGGGTCGAGTCGATCGACCGGGCTGCGGCGCGGATCCGCGAGCTGGTGCCGGAAGCGCGGGTCGCGGTGGCGCACGGCCAGATGCACGAGGACCTGCTCGAGCAGGTCATGGTCGGCTTCTGGGAGAAGGACTACGACGTGCTGGTGTCCACCACGATCGTGGAGGCGGGGCTGGACATCCCGAACGCGAACACCATGGTGGTGGAGCGGGCCGATGCGTTCGGCCTCTCGCAGCTGCATCAGCTGCGCGGTCGCGTCGGCCGCGGCCGCGACCGGGCGTACGCGTACTTCCTCTACCCCGCCGAGAAGCCGCTCACCGAGACCGCGTACGACCGGCTCGCCACGATCGCGCAGAACACCGACCTCGGCGCCGGGATGGCGGTGGCGATGAAGGACCTGGAGATCCGGGGCGCCGGGAACCTGCTCGGGGGAGAGCAGTCCGGGCACATTGCCGGCGTCGGCTTCGACCTGTACGTCCGGATGGTCGGCGAGGCAGTACGCGACTTCCGCGCTGGCCGTGGTGAGGATGCCGAACCCGAACCGACCGAGGTCAAGGTCGAGCTCCCGGTCAACGCGCACCTGCCGCATGACTACGTCCCGTCCGAACGGCTGCGGCTGGAGGCGTACCGGCGGTTGGCGGAAGCCGCCACCGACGAGGCGGTGGCGGCAGTCCGGGACGAGCTGCGCGACCGCTACGGCCCGCCGCCGGAGCCGGTCGAGAACCTGCTGGCGGTAGCGGCCTTCCGGGTCATCGCGCGGAGCTACGGACTGCGTGACATCGGGGTCGCCGGCAACCAGATCCGGTTCGCGCCACTGGAGCTGCGGGAGAGCCAGGGCCTGCGGCTGGCGCGACTGTACAAGGGGGCGGTGGTCAAGGCCGCGAGCCGGCAGGTCCTGGTGCCGCGGCCCACCGACACCGGCAGGGTGGGGGGCACTCCGCTGCGGGATACGGCCCTGCTGGCATGGGCGGCGGAGCTGCTCGAGGCGGTCGCCGGCGACTCCGTCGCGGCCGCCGCGTCCCACGCCCAGCGCGCCGCCGACGGCTGAGCCGGGCTCGGGAAGGTGCGGGTGAATACCTGCCGCGCAGGGCCGCCGCGATCCCCTCAGACTGATCCGGCAGACTGTCGCTCCGTGAAGCGTTTGCTGCTCGTCGTCCCTGCCGCTGCCCTCCTGCTCGCCGGCTGCTCGCACCCGGCCCACGCCGGCGCCGCTGCCACCGTCGGCGACGACCGCATCACGACCAACACGGTGCGTGACATGGTGAACCGTGGCCTGGCTGCGGTGCCCGCCACCGCGACCAAGCCGGACGCGGCCGCGCTCGGCCGGCAGGACCTCACCCAGCTGATCCAGGTCGCGGTGCTCAAGCGGGTCGCGGACTCCATGAACCTGACGGTGACCGACCAGGACATCGACGCGGCGCTGTCCACCGCGGCGGGCAGTGGCGACCGGGCCTCGCTGGAGCAGAACGCGGCCGCCCAGGGCGTCGATGCGACCACGCTGCGCACCTACGCGGCGGTGGTGGCCTACGAGCAGAAGATCGCGGAGGCGATCCCGGTGGACGCGGCCACCTTGAACCAGGCGTACCAGCAGAACCTCAGCAGCTTCCAGGAGGTCCACGTCGCGCACATCCTGGTCGCCAGCGAGGATCAGGCGAAGAGCATCCTCGCCCAGGTGAAGGCAGACCCGACCCAGTTCGCTGCGCTCGCGAAGAAGTACTCCACCGACACCGGGAGCAAGGACAAGGGTGGGGACCTCGGCCTGCAGCCGCGCAGCACCTACGTGAAGGAGTTCGGGGACGCAGCCTGGGCCGGCAAGGACGGCACCATCATCGGTCCGGTCAAGTCGCAGTACGGCTACCACATCATCAAGGTCATCTCGCACAAGACGATCAGCCTGCAGGAGGCGACACCGCAACTGAAGTTGTCGCTGCAGCAGGTGGGGCAACAGCTGCTGACGAAGTACAAGGACGCCTTGGCGCACGCCTCCATCTCGGTGAGCCCGCGGTATGGCAAGTGGGATCCGAACAGCGGGGACAGCGGCCTGGGCGAGGTCGTCGCGTCCAGTGGCGACGACTTGTCCTCGCCGGTCGCGACCCCGCCCGCGAAGACGTCGACGAGCCCCTCCGCCAGCGCCTCGGGCGCGCCCACCGGGTGACCGCGGCGCGCGTCCTGGTCGTGACCTGCAGCCCGCGGGTCGCCCCGGGGCTGCTGTCCGCGGCGGCGTGGGACGCGCTGCGCGCGGCGCCGGTGTTCTGTGACGACCCCGGACACCCACAGCTGGCGGCGCTGGACGCGGCCGGGATCCGGGTGCGCATTGCCGGTCCGGAGGCGGCCCTGGGCGCGGCGGGCACGGTCTGCTGGCTGGCGTCGGACACGCCGATCCCCGACTTCGGGGCGGTCGGGGTCGAGACGGTGCCCGGGTCGTGGGACCTGCCCGGTGCGCGGCTGCTGGACGCGGTCGCGGTGATGGACCGGCTGCGATCCCCTGGCGGCTGCCCGTGGGACGCCCAGCAGACGCACGCGAGCCTCGCCCCGTACCTGTTGGAGGAGGCGTACGAGGCGTACCAGGCGCTGGAGGACCGCGCGTACACCACCGACCTACGCGAGGAACTCGGCGACGTGCTGCTGCAGGTGCTGTTCCATGCCCGCCTCGCGCAGGAACCCGGCGGTGCCGGGTGGGACGTGGACGACGTCGCCCGCGACCTGGTGGACAAGCTGGTGCGACGCCACCCGCACGTGTTCGGCGAGGTCGCCGTCGACGGGGCGGCTGCGGTGGAGGCCAACTGGGACGCGATCAAGAAGGCGGAGAAGCAGCGCAGCTCCGTCGTCGAAGGGGTGGCGCTGGGTCAGCCGGCACTGTCACTGGCGGCCAAGCTGGTCGGCCGGGCCGTGAAGGCGGGACTGCCCACGGCGCTGCCGGAGGCGGGGCGTGACACCGGTGCGGACGAGCTGCTGGGGCGTGCCCTGTTCGGGCTCGCCGCCCGCGCCAAGGCCGCCGGTCAGGACCCGGAAGCCGCGCTGCGCACC
>DASZVT010000043.1:0-17880 GCA_035546915.1 Mycobacteriales bacterium
TGACCAGGCCGCCGATCAGCGCCGGGCCGAAAAGGCTGAAGGCGAGAATGGCGGGGAAGAGCGAATTGATCCGGACGATGTCCTTGTCACGCAGCAGATCCGGTGTGAAGCGCTGCCGGTTGGTCTTCTCCCGGTCGAACAGCCAGCCGGTGTGCGACCACCACAGCCCCTTGGTGACGGCACGCGGGCCGCGGCCGTAGCGCCACGGCGAGTGCGGATCGCCCGCCTTGTCGGAATTGGCGTGGTGCTTGCGGTGGTCGGCCACCCACCGGATCATCGGCCCCTGGACGGCCAGTGAGCCCGCCACCCCCAGCGCGATCTTCAGGCCGCGGTTCGCCTTGAACGATCCGTGGGTGAAGTAGCGGTGCAACCCGATGGTGACCCCGTGCCCGGCGATGAGGTACATCCCGGCGCCGAGGGCCACATCCAGCCAGCTCGGGCCGAAGCCGAAGGCGGCTGCGGCGACGATTGCCGCGACCAATGCCACGAACGGTCCGATCACGAAGATGAAGAGCACGACCTGCTCCCACATCGGCCGGATCTCCGGCTCGGTGTCCAGCAGCGGCGGTCGGACCACCTCGGTACGAACGGCTACCGGCTCAGCAGTGAGGGTCACGCAGGCTCCTTCGGCTATCTCAGGCTCTGGACTTGATGATGACTGCGCCCAAAGGGCACGATCTAGCACGGACCGCAACGCATATGCCGTCCCGCTTTGTACCGGAGAGACAAGATGGCGGACAAATCAGGGATACCGGCCGGGCTCGACGCCCGCTGGCGGCAGCTGCCGTCCTCGCTGGGCCCGCTGCTGGCCGGGGTGCTGGACGAGCTGGCCGCGGATGTGATGACCGCGGTGCGTTCGGAGATCCCACTCTACGACCGCCCGATGGAGGGGTCGTTCGGCCGCGGTATCCAGCTCGGCGTGCACGAGGCGCTCAGCCAGTTCTGCCGACTCGTCGAGACACAGGGTGCGGCCGAGATCGGCGCAATGGCCGTGTACGAGGAGCTCGGTCGGGGCGAGTGGCGGCACGGTCGCCCGCTCGAGACGCTGCTCGCCGCGTACCGGGTCGGGGCCCGGGTGGCCTGGCGCCGGTTCGCGCTGGTCGCCGCGGACGCCGACCTGGGCACGACCGAGCTGGTGGCACTCGCCGAGCTCGTGTTCGCGCACATCGACACGCTGTCCGCGGCGTCGGCCGACGGGTACGCCGAGGAACAGTCGGCGCAGGCCGGTGAACGCGACCGGCAGCGGATGGCGCTGCTGCGGGTGCTGCTGTCCCCCGCCGTGGATCTGGAATCGGCAGCCGCCGCCGCCCGGGCAGCCAGCTGGCCACTGCCACGCTCGCTGCGGGTGGTGCTCGCCCCGGGCGGCACTCGGCTCTCGACCCTGCTCGGGCCGTCCACACTGGTCGTCGACACCGATCCCGCGCTGGCACTGGTGGGCGACCCGCCGCCGCAGCAGCGGCTCAGCGCGGTGCTGGCCGGTTCCGGGGCGGTCATCGGCCCGCTGCGAGGCATCGACGGCGCGGCGGGCTCGCGGGACCGCGCCCGGGCGGTCCTCACACTCCGGCAGGAGGGCCGGGTACCGGCCCCGCCGGACGCCCCCGTCTGCACCGAGGACTACCTGGTCGACCTGATGCTGTGGGCGGACCAGGCGGTGGCAACCGACCTGGCGGACCGGGTGCTGGCGCCGCTGGAACGGCTACCGGCCGGCACCCGGGACCGGCTCATCCAGACCTTGCGCGCGTGGCTGCAGTACGCCGGGGAGCGAGCAGCTGCTGCGACCGCGCTGCACGTCCACCCGCAGACGGTGCGCTACCGGATGTCCCAACTGCGCGAGTTGCTCGGTGACGTCGTGGATGACCCGCAGGCGAGGCTCGAACTGCTGTTGGCTGTGGAGTGGCGAGTCCGGCAGGGAGGCTGACGGCGTCTCACGCCGATGCGGTCGCCGGCAGCAGCGGCGCGGCGGCTTCCTTCTCCGACAGGAAGGGCAGCCAGCGTGGATCCATCCAGCGGCTGCCCAAGATGCGCCACGCCGCGCCGGTCGGCGCGACGGGCCGGGGTATCCGCCAGCCCAGGTCGTGCAGTGGGCGGTCCGCCTTCTGGTGGTTGCAGCGCCGACAGGCCGCGACGACGTTGTCCCAGGTGTGGCCGCCGCCCCGCGAACGGGGCACCACGTGATCCAGGCTGGTCGCCGCGTCACCGCAGTAGACGCAGCGGTGCCCGTCGCGAGCGAGCACACCCTTACGGGTGAGCGGTACGGCAGCCCGGTAGGGGACTTTCACGAACCGGCTCAACCGAACCACGCTCGGCACGGTGAGCGCCAGCCGCTCGGCGTGCAGCACCTCGTCGCTCTGCTGCACCGACACCGCCTTGTCGGTCAACACCAGCACTGCGGCGCGACGGGCCGACACCACACACAGGGGCTCGTACGTGGCGTTCAGCACCAGTGCCTCAGGCACGTGGCCTCCGCACGGGGCAATTCAACTCCTCCCTGCCGCGCGTCGTGACGTCGCCTCGCCCACTGCTGCCTCCGGCAACCCTCAAGATGGACGGGTGACCCCTTCGACAACCCTGTCCTTGGCCACGATTCATCTCAGCGACCGCCAGATCGACGACTTCATCACCAAGCCGGTACGGATCGTCGTGATCATCGTCGTCGCGCTGGTGTTGCGCTTCCTGGTCCGCCGGGCCATCCGCCGCGTGGTGCTGAGCACCCGGGAGGGGCGGGTGAACCGGAGGTTGGAGACGCTGGGCGAGCGTGCGCCGATGCTCGTCGACACCTCCGAGACGGCCACGCAGCGGCGGCGGCAGCGCGCCATGACCATCGGCACGGTGCTGCGCAGCTTCAGCGACGCTGTCATCACCCTGATCGCGGTGGCGACCATCCTGGGCGAGGTCGGCATCAACCTGGCCCCGATCATCGCCGGAGCGGGCATCGTCGGCATCGCGGTCGGCTTCGGTGCGCAGAACCTGGTCCGGGACTTCATCTCCGGCCTGTTCCTGGTCATCGAGGACACCTACGGGGTCGGGGACGCGGTGGACCTCGGGCCCGCCTCGGGGACGGTCGAGTCGATCGGTCTGCGCTCTACCCGGATCCGGGACGTACAGGGCACGCTGTGGTCGATCCGCAACGGCGAGATCAGCCGGGTCGCCAACTACAGCCAGACCTGGCAGCGGCTGGTGCTCGACCTGCTGATCCCCCGAGGCCAGGACGTCGACCGGGCTCGTGCGGTGCTGCAGGCGGAGGCGGAACGGGTCAGCGCGCTGCCGGAATGGGCCGGCGTGGTGCTCGAGCCGCCGACCGTGTGGGGCGTCCAGGAGGTGCGGCGCGAAGGGGTGTTGCTGCGCCTGGTGGTCCGCCGCCGGCCGCACTACGACGCCTTCGACCGCGTACTGCGCGAGCAACTGGTGAAGGCACTGGAAGCGGCCGGAGTGCGGATCTTCCTGCTCCCCAACGAGGTGCGGCTGCTGCCGGACGACGGCGCGGCGGCCGGGAGGCCGGCCAGGGTCCCGACCGACACGCAGGTGGAGGGGAGTCGCAGCACCGACTGAGCGGCTGCTCCGGGCGAGCTCAGGAAGACGGGCCGTCGGCCGAGGTCCCGGCGAGCGCGGCTTCCAGCGCCGTCCGCTCGTGCTCCTGCATCGGCCGGGCCAGGCCGACCCGCGGGTCGAAGGAGACCATCACGGTCCGCGCCGTCGCCCGTACCGTCCCGTGGTGACAGATCTGGTAGCACAAGGTGAAGGCTCGGCTCCCGATCCGGGCCACCCAGACGGCCACCTGGACCGGCTCAGGATCGAAGCCGATCGGCTGGATGAAGTCGACTTCGGCGTGCGCGAGCACCCGGCCGAGTTCCGGATCACCGACCGGCATCCCGATCCGGCGCAGGAACGCTACCCGCGCGTCCTCGATATAGCTGAGATACCGGGCATTGTTCACGTGCTGGGCCAGGTCGATGTCGGACATGCGCATCTGCACCTCGTGCACGAAGGCGTCCGGCGGCCTGGCCGGGAAGTCGGTCACGGCTCGTGAGCGTAGGCGGTGCATGCGTCCGGACCGGACAGGGGTTGGATGGAACGGCAACGGAACGCGACCGGGAAGGAGTCGGATGCGCGAGCCGGTGAGCCTCTACGACCGCGTCGGAGGTGAGGAGTTCTTCCGAACCCTGGTCGGGCGCTTCTACGCGGGCGTCGCCGACGACCCGGTGCTGCGCCCGCTCTACCCGGAGGAAGACCTCGGGCCGGCGGCGGAGCGGCTCACGATGTTCCTGATGCAGTACTGGGGCGGACCGGCGACATATTCGGAGCGGCGCGGCCACCCGCGGCTGCGGATGCGGCACGTCGGCTTCCATATCGGCCCGGCCGCGCGGGATGCGTGGCTGACGCACATGAGCGCGGCACTGGACTCGATGGGCTTGCCCGACGACGACGACCAGGAGCTGCGCGGCTACCTGTGGCGGGCCGCGCAATCGTTGCAGAACATGGCCGCGGACTGACGGCCAGGACGGCGGGCCCGGACCGGAGCGGGACCGGCCGCGGTCAGCGCGGCGTCAGTCCCGGGTGAGCTTGCGGTAGCTCACCCGGTGCGGCCGGGCCGCCTCCTCACCCAGCCGCTCCAGCTTGTTGAGCTCGTAGTCGGCGAAGTTGCCTTCGAACCAGAACCACCGGTCCGGCTCGGCGTCGGTCCCCTCCCAGGCAAGCATGTGGGTGGCCACCCGGTCGAGGAACCAACGGTCGTGGCTGATCACCACCGCGCAGCCGGGGAACTCGAGCAACGCGTCTTCCAGGGAGCGGAGCGTCTCCACGTCCAGGTCGTTGGTCGGCTCGTCCAGCAGCAGCAGGTTGCCGCCCTTCTTCAGGGTGAGCGCCAGGTTCAACCTGTTGCGTTCTCCGCCGGAGAGCACCTTGGTCGGCTTCTGCTGGTCCGGCCCCTTGAAGCCGAATGCCCCCACGTAGGCGCGACTCGGCATCTCCCGGGCGCCGACCTTGATGTGGTCGAGCCCGTCGGAGACGACCTCCCACACCGTCTTGCTGCCGTCCAGGCCGGCGCGGGACTGGTCCACGTAGGAGATCGCGACGGTCTCGCCGACGGTCAGCGTGCCCGCATCGGGCTGCTGCTCGCCGATGAGCATCGAGAACAGGGTGGTCTTGCCGACGCCGTTCGGGCCGATGACGCCGACTATCCCGCCCCGCGGCAGCGAGAACGACAGGTCCTTGATGAGCGAGCGCTCGTCGAAGCCCTTGCCCAGACCGCTGGCCTCCACCACCACATTGCCCAGCCGCGGGCCCGGCGGGATCTGAATCTCGTCGAAGTCCATCGGTCGACCGCGCTCGGCCTCGGCCGCGAGCTCCTCGTACCGGGCCAGCCGCGCTTTGCTCTTGGTCTGCCGCGCCTTCGCGTTCGAGCGGACCCACTCCAGTTCCTGCGCCAGCAGCCGCTGACGCTTGGCGTCCTTCTGGCCCTCGACCTTCAGCCGCTGCTGCTTGGTCTCCAGGTAGGTGGAGTAGTTCCCCTCGTACGGGTACGCGTGGCCGCGGTCGAGCTCCAGGATCCACTGCGCGACGTTGTCCAGGAAGTACCGGTCGTGCGTCACGGCCAGCACGGCACCCGGGTACTGGGCGAGGTGCTTCTCCAGCCAGTCGACCGATTCCGCGTCGAGGTGGTTGGTCGGCTCGTCCAGCAGCAGCAGGTCCGGCGCGGACAGCAGCAACCGGCACAGCGCGACGCGGCGCCGCTCACCGCCGGAGAGCACCGTGACGTCCGCCTCTGACGGCGGCAGCCGCAGCGCGTCCATGGCCTGCTCGATGCGGCTGTCGAGCTCCCAGGCCCCTGCCGCCTCGATCTGGTCCAGCAACGGCCCCTGCTCGGTCAGGATCGCGTCGAAGTCGGCGTCCGGGGCGGCCATCTTCTCGTTCAGCTCTTCGTAGCGCCGCAGCGTGTCCCGGATCTCCCGCACACCGTCCTCGACGTTGCCGCGCACGTCCTTGGACGCGTCGAGCACCGGCTCCTGTTCGAGGATGCCGACGCTGGCGCCGGGTTGCAGCTGCGCGTCCCCGTTCGACGGCTGGTCCAGCCCGGCCATGATCTTGAGCACCGACGACTTCCCGGCGCCGTTGGGGCCGACCACACCGATCTTCGCGCCCGGGAAGAACGACAGCGTGACGTCGTCGAGGATCACCTTGTCCCCGTGCGCCTTGCGGACCTTCTGCATCGTGTAGATGAACTGCGCCATGAGGCAAGCCTACGGGCGAGCGGGGCGGGGCCCGGCGGCCGCCCGGCGTCACGCGGCGACTCCCGGCGAGGTGCCGACCGGCTGCGCTACAGCCTCGCCGGGCCGCGCCGCGGCAGCGTCCGGGCCGCCGTCGGACGGCCGCAGCGGCTTGCGCACCGTCGCGGTGTGCCGGTTGAGGTCGGGGCCGACGAGGTCGGCGTCGACCTCATGGCTGACGCGCTCCTCACCAGAGGCGTTGACCCAGGCCCGGTCTCGCAGCCGGCCGATGACCACGACCCGGTCTCCCTTGTGCAGCGTCGCCGTGACGTTCTCGGCCAGCCGGCGCCAGCACGAGACGTTGTAGAAGGTGGACGAGCCGTCCCGCCAGGTCCCGCTCTCGCGGTCACGCCACCGCGGGGTGACCCCAATCCGGAAATTCGCGACCGGGGTGCCGCCACCCACGACCCGCAACACCGGATCGGCACACAGGTGCCCGGTGAGTTGCACGTGCGATTCCTGCATGGGACCTCCCGGAAATGGGCGCTGCGCGGATCGCGCGCCGAGAAGTTCACGGTGACCGAAACACGTCAGCGGCAGGGGGTCGCGCGCGCTTCTGTGGACGTTCCGGGTGCCGTCCACAGCCGGGCCGACAGCGAGGGTCAGCGGGTGACGCGGCCGTAGTCGTCGTCGAAACGGACGATGTCGTCCTCACCGAAGTACGTACCGTGCTGGACCTCGACGAACACCAACGGCTCGTCGCCGACCGCCTCGATCCGGTGCCGGGCGCCGACCGGGATGTCGATCGAACAGCCCGGCGTCACCGCGATGCGCTCGTCGTCGCGCCATACCAGGCCGGTCCCGGAGACCACGAACCAGTGTTCGGAGCGCTTGCTGTGCGATTGCAACGACAGCCGGAGCCCAGGGTTGACGTGGACCCGCTTGACCTTGTGCGTGTCGGCGCTGTCGTCCAGCACGACGTAGTGCCCCCAAGGCCGCTCGCCGCACTCTGCCATGCGGTCATGATGCCAGCCGATACGTCCGATTCGGACGGTACGGCGAGCTGCGCCGCGGCGGTTCGGCGTGGCGTCAGCCGCCGGCGGCGAAGTCCTGCGGCACTCCCGGCTCGGTCCCCGTCACCGCAGCACGGCCTTCGTTTCCAGGAATTCGGCCAGTCCCTGGGTGCCCAGCTCGCGCCCGTTTCCGGACTGCTTGTACCCGCCGAAGGGTGCCCGCGGGTTGAACGCTCCGCCGTTCACCTCGACCTGGCCGGCGCGAATCCTGCGGGCGACGGCGGTCGCTGCCGCCGGGTCGGTCCCGAAGACACCGCCGGCCAGACCGTAGTGGGTGTCGTTCGCGACCCTGACCGCGTCGTCGAGGCCACCGTCCGGACCGCTGTCGTCGTACGCCTGGATCACCAGCACCGGCCCGAAGATCTCTTCCTGGGCGATCCGCATGTCCGCGGTGACGTCGGAGAAGACGGTGGGCCGGACGAAGTACCCGGTTTCCAACCCGTCGGGCGGTTCCACTCCGCCGGTCACCAGCCGGGCTCCCGCGTCGATCCCGTCGCGGATGTAGTCCCGGACCCGTTCACGTTGCCGCTCGGACACCAACGGCCCCAAGTACACCCGCTCGCCCAGCGGATCGCCGATGCTGAACCTGGCCACGACCTCGGCGACCGCCCGCTCGACCTCCGCCAGCTTCGAGGCCGGCGCCACCATCCGGGTCAACGCCGAACAGGTCTGGCCGGAGTTGAGGTACGCGGCGTTGACGCCCCGCGCCGCGGCCGCCTCGATGTCGGCGTCGGGCATGATCACGAACGGCGACTTGCCGCCGAGCTCCAGCGCGACCCGCTTCACCGTCTCCGCCGCCACCGCGCTGACCCGTTTGCCGGCCGCGGTGGATCCGGTGAACGAGACCATGTCGACGTCCGGATGCGCGGCGATGGCCTCCCCGACCACCGGACCGACACCGGTGACCAGGTTGAACACCCCGCCGGGAAGCCCGACGCCGTCGATGATCTCGGCCAGCACGAACGCATTCAGCGGAGCGACCTCACTGGGCTTGAGCACCACCGTGCAGCCCGCCGCCAGCGCCGGGGCGACCTTCGCCACGATCTGGTGTAGTGGGTAGTTCCACGGCGTGATCGACCCGACGACGCCCACCGGCTCGCGTGTGATCAGCGCATTGCCGACCTCCTCCTCGGCAACCAACGCCGCGACCTGGTCTGCCTGGGCGGCGAAGGTAGTCAGCGGCAAGCCGACCTGGACCGCCTTGGCCAGGTGCCGCGGGGTGCCCACCTCGCGGGCGATCAGCTCGGCGACCTCGTCGGTACGGGCCCGTAACTCCTCTCCGATCCGGGTCAAGTACCCGGCACGCTCCGCCGGCGGCGTCCCGGCCCAGCCGGCGAACGCGGCCCGCGCTGCGGCCACGGCCCGGTCGACGTCCGCGGGTACGCCAGCCGGCACCGACCCCATCACCTGCTCAGTGGTGGAGTTCACCACCTCCAGCGTCCCGGTGCCCAGCGGCGGCACCCACGCGCCGCCGATATACAGCTGCTGCCGGTAAGTCTCGATCATCTGCTTTCCTCTCCGAAAGCGGCTGCAGCGCAGGCATTCGCCGGCGTCAGCCGGTAGCGGCCGGGCCGGTGGCGATCAGCGCGGCGGCCGGTACGGGGCGAGCTCCGCGCGGGCCACCGAGCGGATGTGGACCGCGTCGGGGCCGTCCACGATGCGCAGCGTCCGGGCGTGCGCCCACATCTCGGCCAGCGGGAAGTCCTCGGTCACGCCGCCGCCGCCGTGTACCTGGATCGCCCGGTCGATCACCCGCAGCACCATCTGCGGCACCACGACCTTGATCGAGGCGATCTCGTTGCGGGCCGCCTTCGCGCCGTAGGTGTCGATCATCCAGGCGGTCTGCAGCACCAGCAGCCGGGCCTGGTCGATCTCCATCCGAGACATCGCGATGTCTGCCTGCACCGTGCCCTGGTCCGCCAGTGCCTTGCCGAAGGCGTGCCGCGACACGGCCCGCTCGCACATCAGCTTCAGAGCGCGCTCCGCCATCCCGATCGCCCGCATGCAGTGGTGGATCCGGCCAGGACCGAGCCGGGCCTGGGCGATGGCGAACCCGCCACCTTCCTCACCGAGCAGGTTGCTGACCGGCACGCGGACATCGGTGAAGCGCAATTCGCAGTGGCCGTGCTGGTCCTGGAAGCCGAACACCGGCAGCGAGCGGACGATCTCCAGCCCAGGCGTGTCGGTGGGAACCAGGATCATCGACTGCTGCCGGTGCGACGCTGCGTTCGGATCGGTCTTTCCCATCAGGATGAGCACCTTGCAGCGTGCGTCCGCCGCGCCGGAGATCCACCACTTGCGGCCGTTGATCACGAAATGCGCGTCCGCGCCGGCGCCCTCCTTCACGATCGAGATGGAGATGTTCGACGCGTCCGAAGAGGCGACGTCCGGCTCCGTCATCGCGAACGCGGAGCGGATCTCACCGTCCAGCAGCGGCTGCAGCCACTGCTGCTTCTGCGCCGGAGTGCCGAACAGGTGCAGCGTCTCCATGTTGCCGGTGTCGGGGGCACTGCAGTTCAACGCTTGCGGCGCGATCTCGACCGACCAGCCGGTGATCTCCGACAGCCGCGCGTACTCGTGCACCTTCAGCCCGTGTGGCGGGTCAGTGGAGTCCGGCAGGAACAGGTTCCAGAGCCCGCGCTTGCGGGCCTCGATCTTGAGTTCCTCCATCACCGCGGGAAACGCATGCTCGTCCCCCGCGGCCGCAGCGACGCGGCGCTGCTCGTGGTAGACGGGTTCTGCGGGATAGACCTTCTCGTCCATGAACTGCAGGAGCCGATCGCGGTACTCCTCAGTGCGTGGCGACATCGCGAAGTCCATGGCCCGACCGTAGCCGACCTCCGGAAGCTGACGGTACGGTCCGGTCATGGACTTCACCGACACCCCGGAAGAGGCCACGTTCCGCAGCGAACTACGGGCCTGGTTCGCCGCGAACCTGCCCGCGGACTGGGCGGACCGACCGCCTCGGGTGGGGCGCGAGGACGTCGAGGAGGCGCGGGCCTGGTCACGCAGGCTTTACGACGGCGGTTACGTCGGGATCACCTGGCCGAAGGAGTACGGCGGCGGCGGGCTCGGGCACACCTTCCAGGGGATCTTCCTGGAAGAGCAGGCTCGGGCGAACGCACCCGGGCACATCGGCGTGATCGGGCTGGGCATGGCTGGGCCGACGATCATCGCGCACGGCACCCCGGCGCAGAAGGAGCGCTATCTGCAACCGCTGCTGCAGGGCACGGAGGTGTGGTGCCAGGGGTTCTCGGAACCGGGCAGCGGATCCGACCTCGGGGGCGCCCGGACCCGAGCCGTTCTCGACGGGGACGACTGGGTGGTCAACGGGCAGAAGGTGTGGAGTTCGTTCGCGCACATCGCGGACTTCTGCATCCTGGTGGTGCGTACCGACCCGGATGCCCCCAAGCACCGCGGCTTGTCGTATCTGATCGTGGACATGCACGCTCCGGGGGTGGAGGTCCGGCCGCTGGTCCAGATCACCGGCGACCCGGAGTTCAACGAGGTCTTCTTCACCGACGTCCGGGTGCCACGCGACTCCATCCTGGGTCAGCCAGGCGACGGCTGGACGGTGGCGATGACCACGCTGCTGCATGAGCGAGGCACCATGGGTTTCTCGCTCACCGCGCACCTGGAGCAGGGCGTGAACCAGCTGGTGAAGCTGGCCAAGGAGACCGGCGCGGACCGGGATCCGCTGGTACGCGACCAGCTGGCCCAGTTCTGGATCGACCTGCAGGCGCTGCGCTACACGAACTACCGGTCGCTGGCCGGCGTCGCCGAGACCGGCGTGCCGGGGCCGGAGGGGTCGATCTCGAAGCTGTTCTGGAGTGAGCGCAACCAGGCGCTCACCAAGCTTGCCCAGCAGCTGTGCGGCCCGGCGGCGCTGCTGGCGGACCAGGGCGCGGTATGGGACGGCTTCTGGACCTACCAACAGCTGCGCAGCCGCGGCAACACGATCGAGGCCGGCACCTCGGAGATCCTGCGCAACATCCTCGCCGAGCGCGTGCTGGGCCTGCCGCGCTCGCGCTGACGCACCGCGGCACCGACCTTCTCCAGTTGCCGACAACTGCTGCCAGCAAAGGAATCCCGACCATGGACTACGCACTCACCGACGAGCAGGCGATGCTCCGCGATGCTGCCCGCGAATGGCTGCGCCGCAGCTACCCGGACGACCGGCTCGCCGAGATCGCGGACGGCGTCGGCACCGATCCGCGCGCCTGGGCGGAGATCACCCGGATGGGCTGGGCCGACGCGGCCGCCGCCGGCTCGGTCGAGACGGCGGTGCTGCTCGAACAGGCCGGTTACGGGCTGCTGCCGGCCCCGTTGTTCGTCACGGTCGGGTTGGCAGCGGCGCTCGGGGCGGACGCGTCGGTGCCGACGACGCTGGCCTGGGCCGAGGACGGCGCCCGCTACCTGGGGGATCCGGTGCGCACCACCGTCGACGGCGACGGACGGGTATCCGGCACCAAGGTGCTGGTACCGGACCTGGCTGCCGTGACGCATGCCGTCGTCACCACTACTGCGGGTCCGCGGTTGGTGGCGGTTGCCGACGCGAGCGTCACCGCGTGTGCCAGCATCGACGGCACCCGCCGACTCGGCGAGCTGGTGCTGGACGGCACCCCGTCGCAGCCGCTGCCGGCGGTCGAGCCGGGCCTCGCCCGCGCGAAGATGCTCACCGCCGCCGCCGCGGAGGCGGTCGGCGTCGCACAGCGGGTCGTGGACCTCGCCGTCGAACACGCCAAGAACCGTGAGCAGTTCGGCCGGATCATCGGCACCTACCAGGGCGTCAGCCACAAGATCGCGGACGCGCACGTCGCGGTCGAGCTGGCCCGGTCC
Organism: Mycobacteriales bacterium; assembly: GCA_035546915.1. Taxonomy (GTDB): domain Bacteria; phylum Actinomycetota; class Actinomycetes; order Mycobacteriales; family CAJCIY01; genus DASYGP01. Next base: position 12,116 of record DASZVT010000043.1, read on the forward strand.
CTCGTCACCTGGGCGAGCTGGGCGCTGGACGCCGGAGACCCCGCCTCGGTGCTCGCCGCACATGCCGCCAAGAGCGACGCCGGCAGTGCCGCGGTGCGGGCCTGCGAAGTCGCCATCCAGGTCCACGGCGGCATCGGCATGACCTGGGACAGCATCCTGCACCGGTACTACAAGCGGGCACAGTGGCTGCAGGCGTTCGAAGGTGGCGCCCCGCGGCAGCGCGCCGTCGTCGCGGACGCGCTCCTCGGCCCGGTAGCGCCCTGACCGGCTGGCACGATCCGCGGGCTCGGTGCAGGATCAACGCATGAGCCTTCTCGACACTCCGGTGAACACGCTGTCCGGTGAGCCCTCCACCCTCGGGGCGCTGACCGGCGGCAAACCAGCCCTGCTGGTGAACGTCGCGTCCAAGTGCGGCCTGACGCCGCAGTACACCGCGCTGGAGAAGCTGGCGGAGCAGGGCATCCCCGTGGTCGGCTTCCCGTGCAACCAGTTCGGCGGGCAGGAGCCGGGCAGCAGCGCGGAGATCGCCGAATTCTGCTCCGCGACCTACGGCGTCACGTTCCCGCTGACGGAAAAGATCGACGTGAACGGCCCGCGCCGGCACCCGATCTACTCCGAGCTCACCGCCGCTGCCGACGACAGCGGCGACGCCGGCGACATCCAGTGGAACTTCGAGAAGTTCGTCGTCTCGCCTGCCGGTGAGGTGGTTGCCAGGTTCCGGCCGCAGACCCAGCCGGACGACCCGGCCGTCCTCGCAGCACTCCAGCAGGCCACCGGCTGACCGACGCAGCGCGCGCTACGGTCAGCGAGCCGGCCGCACCGCCAGCTCGACCCGCTGGAACTCCTTGACGCTCGAGTAGCCGGTGGTGGCCATCGCCCGGCGCAGCGCGCCGGCCAGGTTCAGCGTGCCGCTGCCGTCCGGTGCCGGCCCCTGTACCACCTGCTCCAGGGTGCCGCGCGGCGGTGTCGCGACCCGGTCGCCCCGCGGCAGGGTCGGGTGAAACGAACCCGCGCCCCAGTGCCAGCCGCGCCCCGGCGCCTCGGCCGCGTGCGCCAGCGGAGCGCCGAGCATCACCGCGTCGGCGCCGCACGCGATGGCCTTCGCGATATCACCGCCGGTACGCATCCCGCCGTCCGCGATGACGTGCACGTAGCGTCCACCGGACTCGTCGAGGTAGTCCCGCCGGGCCCCCGCCGCGTCCGCGATCGCGGTCGCGATCGGGACCCCCACGCCCAGCACGTCGGCCGCGGTGCAGGCGTAACCGGCGCCGACCCCGACCAGCAGCCCGGCCGCTCCGGTCCGCATCAGGTGCAGTGCGGTGTGGTAATTCGCGCAGCCGCCGACGATCACCGGGGTGTCCAGGCCGGCGATGAACGTCTTGAGGTTCAGGGGGGTGCTCGTGGTCGACACGTGCTGCGCGGAGACCACGGTGCTCTGGATGACGAGGATGTCGACGCCGGCCTCCACCGCGGTCCGGTAGTAGTGCTCCGTGCGGTGCGGCGTGAGCGCCGCAGCAGCGGTGACACCCGCCTCCTTGATCTGCACGATGCGCTTGCCGATCAGGTCTTCCCGGATCGGCGCCTCGTACAACTGCGGCAACCGTTGCCGGGCTCGCTCCGGCGGCAGCTCGGCCAGCTCGGCCAGCACCGCGTCAGCGTCCTCGTACCGGGTCCAGACCCCCTCCAGGTTCAGCACGCCGAGACCACCGAGCCGGCCTACCGCGATCGCGGTGGCCGGCGAGGTGACGGAGTCCATCGCCGCCGCCAGGAACGGGACCTCGAACCGGTACGCGTCGATCTCCCAGCTGATCGAGACGTCCTCGCTGTCGCGAGTACGCCGCGACGGCACGATGGAGACGTCCTGCAGCCCGTACGCCCGCCGCCCGCTCTTGCCGATCCCGATCTCGGCATCCGTCATGCTGTTCGCCGCCTGTCTAGAAACCGTCGTAGTTCGGCGCGGAGGCCGTCATCAGGATGTCGTGCGGGTGACTCTCCTTGAGCCCCGCCGCGGTGATGCGGATGAGCTGCGAGCGCTGCTGCAGCTCCGGGATCGTCGCCGCGCCCACGTAACCCATCGCGCTGCGCAGCCCGCCCACCAGCTGGTACGCCACCGCGGCGAGGGCGCCGCGATAGGGCACCTGGCCCTCGATGCCCTCGGGCACCAACTTGTCGTCCGAGCCGATATCCGCCTGGAAGTACCGGTCCTTGGAGTACGAGCGCTGCTGGCCGCGGGTCTGCATGGCCCCGAGAGACCCCATTCCGCGGTAGGACTTGTACTGCTTGCCGTTCACAAAGACCAGATCACCCGGGGACTCGTCCACGCCGGCCAGCAGTGATCCCAGCATCACGCTGTCCGCACCGACCGCGATCGCTTTCGCGATGTCTCCCGAGTACTGCAGGCCGCCGTCCCCGATGACCGGGACACCCGCCGGCGCGGCGACCTGCGCCACGTCGTAGATCGCGGTGACCTGCGGAACGCCGACCCCGGCGACTACCCGGGTGGTACAGATCGACCCGGGGCCGATGCCCACCTTCAGTGCGTCGGCCCCCGCATCGACGAGTGCCTCCGCGGCCGCGGACGTCGCGATGTTCCCGACGATCACGTCCACGCTGGAACTGGCCTTGATCTGACGCACCACGTCGATCACGCCCGCGGAGTGGCCGTGCGAGGTATCGACCACGAGCACGTCGACACCCGCCTCCAGCAGCGCGTCGGCGCGCTTGAAGGCCTCGTCCCCGGTGCCGACCGCCGCGCCTACCACCAGCCGCCCGCCGCTGTCCTTGGTCGCCAGCGGGTAACGCTCGGCCTTCACGAAGTCCTTCACCGTGATCAGCCCGCGCAGCCGGCCGTCCGTGTCGACCAGCGGCAGCTTCTCGATCTTGTGCTTGGCCAGCAGCTGCATCGCCTCGGACGGCGGAGTGCCGACGGCAGCGGTCACCAACGGCATCGGCGTCATCACCTCGCCGACCCGCCGGCTGTGGTCGCGCTCGAACCGGATATCGCGGTTGGTGACGATGCCGAGCAGCACACCGGTCGGGTCGGTCACCGGCACGCCGGAGATCCGATAGTGCGCCATCAGGGCGTCCGCATCCGCGATGGAGGCCTGCGGGCCGCAGGTGACCGGCGCCGACACCATCCCGGCCTCGGACCGCTTGACCTGATCGACCTGACGCGCTTGCTCCTCGATGGGCAGGTTGCGATGCAGGATGCCGACCCCGCCCTCGCGCGCCATCGCGATCGCCATCCGCGCCTCGGTCACGGTGTCCATGGCGCTGGAGAGCAGTGGGATACGCAGCGAGATGCTCCGGCTCAGCCTGGTGGAGGTGTCCACCTCGCTCGGCACGACGTCGGACGGGCCCGGAAGCAGCAACACGTCGTCGAAGGTCAGCCCCAGCGGGCCGAACTTGGCGGGCAAGTGATCCGATGAGTTCACGACGATGGCCTTCGGTTTGGCTGGGACCTTTGGTTTGGGCTGGGACCTTCGGTTCGGCTGACAGGCAACTGCCGAACCGGTACGCGTCCACCGTCCGGCAGGGAGTAATCGTAGCCGAGCGGAGTCCGGACGACCCGACGTGACCGGCTGGGCTGGACGTGACGTCGGTCCCACGGCGTAGCCTGGACAGCGATGACTGCAGACCAGCCCCTGGATCCATTCGCCGGCGACCCGGACGACCCGGCGGCCGAGCTGGGCCCCGACATCACCTTCGACGAGGTCGAGCCGCTCACTCCCGGCGAGCGCGAGGCGATCGTCGCCGACCTGGCAGATCTCGACGGCTTCCAGCAGCTGCTCGAACACCGCGGCGTACGCGGCCTGCTGGTGGACTGCCGTGACTGCGACGAACCGCACTACTTCGGCTGGGATCTGTTGCGGGCCAACCTGCAGCAACTGCTCGAGCAGGGGCAGACGCGGGTACACGAGCCTGCGCACGGCCCGGACCCGTCCGCGTACGTTAGCTGGGACTACGCCCGCGGCTACGCGGACGCCGTGCTGGAGGCCGCGGACGACTGACCACCCGGCGGCCCGGGCGCTAGGAGACAGCGCTAAGAGACAGCGCTAAGAGACAAAGCCCTGACGGAAGCCGAAGGCCACCGCCTTGGCCCGGTCGTGCACCCCGAGCTTGCGAAACAGCCGGCGCGCGTGGGTCTTCACGGTGTCCTCGGACAGATAGAGCGAGCGTCCGATCTCCGCGTTGGAACGCCCCTGCGACATCCCGCGCAGCACCTGCAGCTCGCGCTCGGTGAGCCGGACCGGCGGCATCGTGACCGGGGTGGCGGCGGCCGGGTCGCGGACCGGCGACAGGTGCCGCCCGGCCAGCGCACCCACCACCGCGGACCGGAAGCCGGCCGGGGAGCCCTCCTTCGCCAGGAACCCGCGGGCACCGGCCGTCACGGCGGCCACCGTCTCGGTGGCGGACTCCTGGTCCGCCTGGCCGGTCAGCAGTAGCACGTGCGCGTCGGGATGCTGCCGGAGCCGCGCGCGGATCGTCTCGGCACCGCCACCACCGGGAAGTCCGACGTCGAGGAGGACGAGATCGGGCGTGCACCGCTCGTACTGCGTCAGGAGCTGCTCGTCGGTCTCGCAGGTCACAACCCGGTCCACGCCCGGGATGCCGGTCACCCGGCGTCGCAGGTCTTCGTGTCCCGGAACCCGGCCGTCGCAGATCAAGACGGTGGTCACGTGTGCACCCCTCAGCGTCATGCGGTCCGGGGCGTCGTCGCCCCAGTCATGCATCGGCAGCTACGGCCGCGAGGTGAAGTGCTCGCTACGTCGGTGGCGCGCTGATTTCAGGACCCGGCGGGGCGGCAAGCAAGACGGCGATGTCGGCACGCGCGACGAACCGGCGGCGGGAAGCCGGGTCGAGGCCCTCGACAACCAGTCGCAGCGCGCTGCCGGCCCGCGATCGCCACCACCCGGTCATACGGATGTCCAGGTCGGCCAGTACCGCGGCCGCCGGCCAGGCGAGCGTGACCAGCCCGAGATCCGTACTCTCGGCATACGCCATCCGAAGTGTCCGGACCGCCGTCTGTCCGTCACCACCGACCGCTGCGACGACACCGGCGAGCAGCCTGCTCTTGATGACGTGCCTGCGCATGCCGGCGGCCAGGCTCGCCTCGAGTGCCTGGGCCGCGGCGCGTTCGGCCAGCTGCCCGTCGCCGGTGAGCAGCGCCGACTCGGCACGCACCCAGGCAAGCCGGATGCCGGCCCGCCGACCGGCTCCGCTGGCCGCCGAGGTTGCCGCGACCAGTAGCCGCCGCGCCGACCTCGCGTCACCCTGACCGACCGCATCGGCCACGAGACCGGTCGCCGCATCCGCGCGCGCGGTAGCCAGGCCGCGGCCGGCCGCACCCGGGCCCGCCGCGGCGGAAGCCGTTCGAGCGGCCCGTTCGTCCCAGGCCTGCCCGAGCCGATGCCTGCCCAGCTGCCGAGCATGACTACCCAGCGTGGATGCCGCCAGCGATGCCAGCGACCTCCCCGCCCAGGTCGAGGAGGTCGCACCGCGGTCGAGCAGCAGTGGCCGCAGCACCCGGTGTGCCTCCGCGTAGCGGCCGACCGCGCCGAGGGCCACGCCGAGCCGCCAGCGACCAACGTCGTCCGCCGGCGATTCCCCCACCTCAGCCAGGAACGCAACCGGCCCGTCGCGCCAGAGCAGCAGCCCCGGACCGGCGAGGTCCTGGACGGGCGGGGTGGCCACCCCGGCAGCTTGCCCGACGCGACGGAGCCCCGCCACCCACGAAGGGTGGCGGGGCTCCGCCAAGACGACCC
>DASZVT010000044.1:0-7424 GCA_035546915.1 Mycobacteriales bacterium
CGTCGTTCGAGTACGACCGACCGACCACGATCGGGCAGCGGCTCGAACGAGGCGCACGCAGACTGTTCACCCGGCGGCTGGTGAAGGAGGCCGCGCTGGTGCGCGAGGCCGGGACCGAGGTCGTGTTGCTCGGCCCCGGGCCCGAGGACCTGCAGGCGATCGGTGCCAACCTGATGAACCCGGCGCGCCGCCGGCAGGTGTTCGACACGTCGCTGCGCACCACGGCGGACGCGCTCGCGCAGACACGGTGGGCGGAGCGCGGCGCATGAGGGTGTACCTGCCTACCTCGTTGCGGACCTTGCGCCGGTGGGCGCAGGCGGCAGAGGCCGGCCCGGCACCGTTGACCGGGTACGCGGTCACGCCCGGCCTGCGCGAGTGGTACGCGGACGCGGACATCCACGAACTGGAATACGCGGCCACCGCACGGGCAGCCCGCGCTTCGCTGCGACTGCTGCAGGAATCCGAGCCGCGCCGGGTGGTCCTCGCGGTGGATGCGCCGGACGCGGCGGTGTCGGTGCGTGACGATCTCGACGAGGGGGCGGTGGAACTGTCCGCAGCAGTGCCGTGGCCGGCCGTGGCGGCGGCGCTCGTCGACGCGCAGGAGGCGGAGGACGACGTGAGACTGGCCATCGGGCAGGTCGACGCCGCCGATCTGGGGGACGCCGACGCGGAGTTCGCGGTCAGCTCGACCGAGGACCACGAGCTGCTCTGGTACGCGACCCAGGAAATCCCCGACCTGCCACCGCCGGCGTGACAGCCGCGCCTTGACGCAGTATGCGCGGTATGCATACTCAGTAGCGTCGAGGAGGACGCATGTCGATCAAGCAAGGCTTGCTGGCGTTGCTGGCAGAGCAGCCGATGTACGGCTACCAGCTGCGCTCGGAGTTCGAGCGGCGTACCGGCGGGACGTGGCCGCTGAACATCGGGCAGGTCTACACCACGCTGGGCCGGCTGGAACGGGACGGCCTGGTGGTGCGCAGCGAAACCGGCACGGACGACGAGGGTGGCGACAACGCGCGGGAGCGGTTCGCGTACGAGATCACCGATCTCGGCCGGGGGGAGGTCCGTAGCTGGTGGCAGACGCCGGTGCGGCGTGAGGGCAGGCCGCGCGACGAACTCGCGATCAAGCTGGCGATGGCCGTCACCGTCCCGGGCGTGGACGTGGCCGCCGTCGTCCAGGCGCAGCGCACCGACAGCCTGCGCGCGCTGCAGGACTACACCCGGCTCAAGGCCCGCACCGACGCCGCCGACCTGGCGTGGCTGCTCGTGCTCGAGTCGCTGATCTTCCAGACCGAGGCGGAGGTCCGCTGGCTCGACCACTGCGAGACCGCGCTGGTCCGCTACCGGCCGGCGGCCGGCCCGGCCGCATCGCAGCCGGCGCCGGAGCGCGCGTGGGACGAGGCATCGACCCGATGAAGATCCTCGAGCTGGTAGGGGTCAGTCGCACCCACGGCTCGGGAACGGCTGCAGTGCAAGCACTTTCGGACGTGTCGTTGACGGTGGAGACCGGTGAGCTGGTCGCGGTGATGGGCCCGAGCGGCTCGGGCAAGTCCACCCTGTTGCACTTGGCCGGTGGCCTCGATCGCGCCGACGCCGGGCAGGTGCTGGTCGCCGGCCGGGACCTCGGCGGGCTGTCGGCGAGCGAGCTGGCGGCACTACGCCGCGGCACGGTCGGGTACGTCTTCCAGGACCTCAACCTGTTGCCCGGTCTCACCGCGGCGGAGAACGTCGCGGTACCGCGCGAACTCGCCGGCGTGCCGATGCGGACCGCACGCCGGGAAGCGCTCGCCGTGCTGGAACGGGTCGGTGTGGCCGACATCGCGGCGCGGTTCCCGGACGAACTCTCCGGGGGTCAGCAGCAGCGGGTCGCGATCGCCCGCGCGTTGGTGGGCGACCGGAGCCTGGTGCTGGCGGACGAGCCGACCGGTGCGCTGGACTCCGAGACCGGCGAGGACGTGCTGCGGTTGCTCCGCCGGACCTGCGACCAAGGCGCGGCCGGGGTCCTCGTCACCCACGAGGCCCGGCACGCCGCGTGGGCGGACCGGGTGGTGTTCCTGCGCGATGGCCGGGTGGTGGATGAGACCGGCGCGCGGCCGAGCGCGTCATCCCTCCTCGGCGCCGGCGACATCCGCTGATGGCGGTGCTGCCCGGTTGGCGCGTGGCGCTGCGCGTCGCCACCCGTGATGCGCTGCGACACAAGGGCCGGAGCATCCTCATCCTCGCGATGGTCGGGCTGCCGGTGCTCGGCATGAGCACCGCGGACGTATTGGCCCGCACGTTGCAGCTGTCCCGGCAGGACGTCGTCACCCGGCAGATCGGGCAGGCGGACGCGGAGCTGACCCTGCGGCAACAGGCCACGGTGCCGGGTGCGGCCGGTGCTGGTAGGACGGCTGCCGGGACCGGCGCCACGGCCGGACCCAGCGCCGCACAGCTGCAGGCACTGCTGCCGGCCGGCACCCGGGTCGTCGCGCAGCGGTCCGGCCAGGTCGTGATGAGCCAGGGCGCCGGTGTCGCGACGGTCGAGACCCGGGAACTGGACCAGGCCGACCCGATCTTCGACGGCATGTACGCGCGCCGCACCGGCCGGCTGCCAGGTCGTAGCGACGAGGTGACGCTCAGCGCGGCGCTGGCGCACCGGCTGCGGGCGCATCCGGGCGACCGGATCGCGCTGGTGGACCCGGCTCGGACGTACACCGTGGTGGGCACGGCGGTGGCACCGAGTTCTCTGCAGGCGGACTTCGTGCTCGGCCTGCCAGGCGCGTTCGCCCGGTCGGCGACGGTACCCGCCGGTGCGGTCAAGGCGGGGGAATTCGCCCCGACCTACCTGGTGACCAAACCGCCTGGGCTCAGTGACGGGCAACTGGTGGCTGCCGCAGCCGAGCACGGCGTCACGGCCCGGACTCGGGCCGAGTACCTGCACCCGCGGGCTTCCGGAGATGGCAAGACGACACAGACGTTCGCCGTCGGGGTGGTCGTCGTCGGGCTCGGGATCCTGCAGGTGGTCCTGCTCGCCGGTGCGGCGTTCGCGGTGGGTGCACGGCGGCAGGTGCGTGACCTCGCGCTGCTGGCCGCGGCCGGGGCCGATCGCCGGCAGCTGCGCGCGGTGGTGCTGTCCAGCGGCGCGGTGTTGGGCGCGGTGGCCGGTGTGGTCGGGGTCGCGTTGGGGGTGCCGCTTGCCGCGTTGCTCATCGGCCCGTTCGAACAGTACGGGCAGACGCTGGCGGGGCCGTTCGACCTGCGTCCGGCGGAGCTGGCGCTCGGTGTCGCGATCGGCGTAGTCGCTGGGCTTCTGGCTGCCGCGCTGCCGGCGCGGACCGCGTCGCGGCAGGACGTCGTGCTGGCGCTGACCGGCCGCCGCGGGATCCGCGGGACGCCGAAGCGGCTGACCGCCGGCGGTCTGGCGGCGGTGGTGGCCGGCGCCCTGATCGCGGCGAAGGGCGCGACCCCGCCGGCCAGCGCGACCGTGTTGCTGGTCGGTGCGTCGGTGGCCGAGCTCGGGTTCCTGGCCTGCGCCCCGGCGCTGGTGGGTGCGGCGGCGCGCGCCGCCCGGTTCCTGCCGGTGAGCGTCCGGCTGGCGCTCCGGGACGCTTCCCGGCACCGGGCCCGCACCGGACCTGCAGTCGGCGCGGTGATGGCCGCGCTGGCCGGTGCGATCGCGATCGCCACGTACACGGCGTCGAACACCGCGCACCAGCGCAGCCTCTACGAGCCGAGCGCCCGCACCGGCCAGGCGGTCCTCTACGAGAACGGGACCAGTCTGGACACTGCGCTGACCGGCAAGGTCGCGGCGGCGCTGCACGCCAGCGCCGCGGTGCCCCTGGTCGAAGCCGACCGTGACTGCGGCCGCTCGCCGTTGGAACCGGCGGGCGGGCCGGTCGGCTGCACGTCGGTGTCGGTGCTGCTGGCTGGGTCCGACGGGCTCCGGCCCGGCGCCGCCGACGGCTACGGGACGGTCTTGGTCGGCGATGCGAGCACCCTGCGTGCCCTGCTCGGCCACCCGGACCGCGAAGCCGAGAATGCCCTGGCCGCAGGGAAAGTGGTGTCGCTGACCCGGCACGGCGTCCAGCAGGGGACGGCGGTGCTGACCGCGGACGGCGACCGGCTGGGCCCGGCGTTCCCGGCGGTGTTCGCCGACCCCGGCCTGCGTCGGCTGCCCACCAGCTACCCCAGCGCGGTCATCTCCGCCTCGACCGCGCACGCGCTCGGGCTGCGGACGTCGAACCGCGGGGTGCTGCTGGACCTGCCGCGAATGCCGAGCCGGGACGACGAGGCGAGGGCGCAGAGCTCGCTGCTGGGTACCGACACCGGGCTCGTGGTGGAACGCGGTTACCACGGGCGCGGCGACGCCGTGCAACTCGCGCTGGTCGCGGTGGCCGGTGTGGTCACGCTGGCGGCCACGGCGATCTCCACCGGGTTGGCGGCGGCGGAGGGACAGGCCGACCTGGCGACGCTGGCCGCGGTGGGAGCCGCACCCCGGGAGCGGCGGAGGCTGGCGATGTGCCAGGCGGCCGTGGTCTCGTTGCTGGGGGCAGGCCTCGGGGTTCTCGCCGGACTGGTGCCGGCGATCGCGGTGGTGCACGCCCGGCCGGAGCTGCCGCTGACCCTGCCGTGGCTGGTGATCGGGTTGTCGGTGGCCGCACTGCCGGTGCTCGCGGCATTGCTCGCCGGGGCGTTCAGCCGGTCGCGGCTGCCGATGGTCGCGCGGATGACCTGAGCTCGAGATAGCGCCGCTCTCCATGATCATTAGGCCGATTGGGTACTTATCAACAGATTTGCGTTAGCCCCTTTGCAGCAGGTCCGATGCGTCCTAGATTGCGTCGCGGTCGGTTCAAGATCACGGCTTGGGGGGTTCGCTGGTGAGTGCCGTCACGGCAGCAGCCGGGGTGGAGGTTTCCCGGGTAGCTGACCTGCCCGGCACGCTGGTCGAGGACGAGGTACGGGAACTGGTCCGACGGCGAGGCATCGACCCGGTGCGCCAGCCCGGTGCGGTCCGGCTGCTCATCGACGAGGTGATCGCGGACTACGAGCGGCGGTCACTGTCCGGCAGCCTGGCCGTGCTCCAGGACAGCAGCACGGTCGCGCAGCAGGTGTATGACGCCGTTGCCGGCTTCGGGCCGTTGCAACGCCTGCTCGACGACCCGGAGGTCGAGGAGATCTGGATCAACGAGCCGGGCCGGGTCTTCGTAGCGCGGCGCGGTCGCAGCGAACTGACCACCACCATCCTGGCCGCTCCGCAGGTCCGTGACCTGGTGGAGCGGATGCTCAAGTTCTCCGGTCGTCGTATCGACGTGAGCAGCCCGTTCGTGGACGCGATGCTGCCCGACGGCTCCCGCCTACACGTCGTGATTCCCGACATCACCCGGGCGCATTGGGCCGTGAACGTGCGGAAGTTCGTACTGCGGGTGAACAGCCTGGACGATCTCGTCGGTCTCGGGACGTTGCCGGCTCAGGTCGCACAGTTCCTGGAGGCCAGTGTCGTCGCGGGACTCAACATCATCGTCGCCGGTGGTACCCAGGCCGGAAAGACAACGCTGCTGAATTGCCTGGCGGCGGCGATCCCGTCCCGGGAACGCGTGGTCTCCTGCGAGGAGGTCTTCGAGCTGCAGCCGTCGCAACCGGACTGGGTGGCGATGCAGACGCGTCAGCCGAGCCTGGAGGGGACCGGTGAGATCCGGCTGCGGCGGCTGGTGAAGGAGGCGCTGCGGATGCGTCCGGACCGGCTGCTGGTCGGCGAGGTGCGTCAGGAGGAAGCACTCGACCTGCTGATCGCCTTGAATTCGGGGCTGCCGGGTATGTGCACGTTGCACGCGAATTCCGCCCGCGAGGCAGTGACGAAGTTATGCACGCTCCCGCTGCTGGCCGGTGAGAACGTCGCGCACTCGTTCGTCGTCCCGACGGTCGCCGCCAGCGTCGATCTGGTGGTGCACGTGGCCAAGGACGCGAACGGTCTGCGGCGGATCACTGAGGTCGCCGCGCTGTCCGGCCGGACAGAGGGCGACGTCGTCGAGGTGGCGCAGGTATTCGAGACCCGCGACGGACGGCTCGCCCGCGCGGCTGGCTTCCCGCCGCACCCGGAACGGTTCGCGCAACTCGGCATGAATCTGGCCAAACTGTTGGCCAGCAGTACGGACCGCGACGCCGAGACCCGGATCGACTGACGTGGGACTGCTGCTCGGGCTGGTGTTGGGGCTCGGCCTGTTCCTGATCGTGACAAGCGGTTCCGACCGACCACGGCAGCGGCCGCGTCGCCGGTCACTCCGTAGCCGCGCCGGGTCCTTGCTACTCGCAGCCGATGTCCGTGCCGTGACCGGTGGTCAACTGATCGCAGGCAGCGTCGTCGCCGCGGTAGTCGCCTGCCTGCTGGTCGCGGCGATCAGCCACGCCGTACCGGTGGCACTCGCGTTCGGGCTGTTCGCCGGGCTGCTGCCGCGGGCCATCCTGCGCAGGCGCGCCAGAATGCGGGCGAAGGCTCGGCACGACGCCTGGCCAGAGGCTGTCGACAACCTGGTCTCGGGCGTGCGTGCGGGTCTCTCGTTACCGGAGGCACTGAGCGCACTGGGTGAATCCGGCCCGGCCGAGTTGCGTCCGCCGTTCCGCCGGTTCGCGGCTGATCATCGTGCCACCGGGGCCTTCGTGCAGTGCCTCGACCACCTCGGCGCCGACCTGGCCGACCCGGTCGGGGACCGCGTCGTCGAGGCACTGCGGGTTGCGCGTGAGGTCGGTGGCAGCGACCTCGGCACCGTGTTGCGCACTCTCGCCAGGTTCCTGCGCGAAGACGGACGGACCCGCGGCGAGGTCGAGGCCCGCCAGTCGTGGACCGTGAACGCCGCTCGCGTGGCGCTCGCGGCCCCCTGGGTCGTCCTGCTTCTGCTCGCGAGCCAATCGAGCACGGTCAGTGCGTACAACAGCGCCGCCGGTGCGGTCGTGCTGGCTCTCGGTGGCGCGACGTCCTATCTGGCCTACTGGTTGATGCGCCGCATCGGCCGGCTGCCGGACGAACAGCGAGTACTGCGGTGAGCGCGGCGGGTGCCGGCATCGGACTGCTGTCGGCGATGGGCTTGCTGCTCGCGGTCTCCCGGCTGCCGGCGATGCGTCGCCCGCGGCTCGCGGACCGACTCGCTCCGTACCTGCTGGGCGCGGCACCGCCGTCATCGTTGCTGGCCACCGGCGACCGAACCGGCGGGCCGTTACGACAGCTGATCACCCCGGCGCTGTCCAGTCTCGCTACATCCGCAGATCGGATCGTCGGGGGGAGTGCCGCGGTCCGGCGCCGGCTCGCGGCGCTCGGCAATCCGATTACCGTCGAGGTGTTCCGGCAGGAGCAGGTGCTGTGGTCCGCCTGCGGGGGTCTGATCGGGCTCGTGCTGCTCACCACCCGCTTGGGCACCGGCGTGGGGCCGCCCCCGCTATCCCTCGCCGGGCTC
>DASZVT010000045.1:0-2772 GCA_035546915.1 Mycobacteriales bacterium
CCACCGCACGCCAGGACACCGTGCGAGCGGTACTTATCCGCGCCCGGGGCGACCTGCTGCCCGGCACGTCCTTCGCGATCCAGCCGCACGGCCGCCGACCCGTCGGGCGGGATGAGGACTACGCCGCCCTGCTGCACAGCACAGTGCGGAAAGCCACCGAAAGCCTGGAAACTCCTCCGCCGGTCGCCGAAGTGGTGGCCGACGGAGATCCCGCGACAGAACTGGTCAAGCAGTCCGCCGACGGGGACCTGCTCGTCGTCGGCTCACACGGCGCGCGGCTGCTCACCGAGGTGCTCGTGGGCAGCGTCGCGACCCACTGCGTGCGGCACGCGCACTGCCCGGTCGTGGTCATCACCACCGAGTCCGCGCACCGGATCTAACTTGCTGTATGCGGCGACCCAGGTGCCGTCGACGGGGCCGGCGAGGACCCGGTTAGCTCGGTGACTGCGTGACCGGGTTGGGCGGCACGACCGGAACGGTGACCCCTTCCGGTAACCGCCCGTGCCGGGCCCGGTAGGCGCGGACGTAGGCCGCCACCGCGGCGGGCAGGGTCGGGAAGATGTGGTTCTCGCCGATCTTGCCGAGCAGCTCATCGGCCGCGAGTTGCTCGACCAGTTCGCGTTTGACCCGGGCCATCGCGAAGGTGATTCCTTGCTCGGCCAGTTCGCGGCGCAGCTGGTCGAGCGCATCGACTCCGGTGACGTCGATCTCGATGTTGGCCTCGGCGTTGAGCAGGAACCACTCGGTCCCGGGGGTGACGGCAGCGAGGGCGCGGTGGTGGAAGTCGTCGGCGTTGGCGAAGCACAGCGGCGCGTCGTAGCGGAACACCACCAGGCCCGGCACTACAGCCGTCCGCGGATAGTCGTCTACGTCGTGCATGCCGGGAATGCCCTGTGCGTAGCCGAGAACGGCTGCGTGGGGCCGGGCCATCCGCCGCATCAGGTCCAGAATGGACAGCCCGACGGCGGCCAGCACTCCGTAGAGCACACCCAGCCCCAGTACGCTCACTGTGGTCGCGAGCGCGAGGACCAGCTCGCTGCGCCGGAACGCGGCGAGACGGCGGAACTCGGCGACGTTGATCAGCCGCACCGCGGCGTACACCACGACGGCGCCGAGCGCGGCGAGCGGGAACGCCGCGAGCACGGGCCGTCCGGCGAACACGGCGACCACCACCGTGCTGAGGGTGACCAGCGAGTACAGCTGGGTGCGGCTGCCCAGCGCGTCGCCGATCACCGTGCGGGTGGCGCTGCAGCTGACAGGGAACCCGTGGCTCAGCCCGGCGGCCACGTTGATCGCCCCGAGCGCGCGCAGTTCCTGATCGGCGTCTACCGCCTCGCCCCGGCGGGCGGCGAACGCCCGTCCCGTCAGTACGACATCGGAGAACCCGACGATCGCGATCCCGATCGCGGGCAACACCAGCGACGGCAGCTCCGTCGCACGGACCGGCGGCCATCCGGGCACCGGCAGCCCCACCGGAATCGCACCCACCACCTGGATCCCGTGCGCCTGCCAGCCGAACAGCGCGACCGCCCCGGCCGCGAGCAGCATGCCCAGCAATGGGCCGGGAACGCGCGGCGCGACACGGCTCACGACGAGCAGGAAAACCAGCACGCTCGCGCCGAGCGCGAGCGTCGGCCAGTGCACGAGGTCCAGGTGCCGCAGCCATGACCACACCTGCCCGACCAGCCCATGACCCGTGACCGGGACTCCGGTCAGCGTGCCGAGCTGGCTGGCGATCATGAGCACGCCGATTCCCGCGAGGTAGCCCACCAGCACCGGTTTGGACAGCAGATCGGCCAGCACCCCGAGCCGGACGAAGCCGCCGATCAGGCACAGCACGCCGACCAGCAGGGCGACCATCGCCGCGAGCGCGGCGTAGCGGCCGGGATCACCCGCGACGAACGGCGCGAGCGCGGTCGCGGTGAGCAGCGCCGTTGTCGCCTCCGGCCCGACCGACAGCTGCCGCGACGAGCCCAGAACGGCATACACTGCGAGCGGCCCGATCGCTGTGTACAGGCCGACGGCCGGCGGCAGGCCCACGATCTTGGCGTAGGCCATGACCTGCGGCACCAGGTACGCGGCGACCGTCACCCCGGCGACGAGGTCACCACGCAGCCAGCCCCGGTGATATCCGCGGAACTGCGCGATGCCCGGAACCCAGCTCACGGCGACACTCGCTGCTCAGTGGCGGCCTGGTCGAAGGCCAGTACGGCCGGCGTGCCCGGGGTGACGTCGCCGCTCCAGCGGACGCGAATCCCCAGCGACGCCGCGGTCACCATCACTCGTCCCAGCGCCAGCCCGGTCACGAGCTGTGCGAAGGCGTCGTCGCGGCGGGTGGACAGGACGGCCTGGGTGGCGCGATGGTCGTCGACAAATCGCAGTCGCACGCCCTCCACCGCCGCGGCGCGCTCCAGCATCCGGCGGGTCGCATCGGTCAGCGTGCGGCGCCCATCGAGGTGGTCGAGCGCGGCGGCCAGACGCCGATCTCCTTGCAGGGGCGGCCGCCGCCCGGAGAACCGCACCACGGCCAGCAGCCCTGGTCGGGGCAGCAACTCGTACCGCGCGGCGCAGCCCTGCGCGCGGAGCGCGAGGGTCAGGACGAACACGGCCGCGCCGACGGACACGCGCGTCACGCGGTCCTCGCGGTCGCTGGAGAACAGCACTCGCCACGGTTCGATCTCGGCCCGCCACGCCCGGCTGGGCAGCGGCAGCCGGCGCATCGCGCGCAGCGCGACCTCCAGCTTCTCCGGCGAGGACACCGCATCCATGCCC
>DASZVT010000046.1:0-6273 GCA_035546915.1 Mycobacteriales bacterium
CACAGCGTCCCGCTGACCAACGTATTCCGGCCGGACGTGGTCGTCCCGAGCCTGGATCGTGAGGCGGTGTTGGCCGGCGCGCCGGCAGCCGAGGGCGGTCGTTTCCGAGTGCCCCGGATGCTGGACGAGCCGGCATGAGCGAGACAAGGGATACGAGCTTGCAGCAGGAGCTGACCCGTCTTACCGCGACGCGCACCGCGGCGGCTATCGCGGCGAAGGCGGTGACCGCGGTCGAGGTGACCGAAGCGCACCTGGCGCGTATCGAGGCGGTCGACGACCGGGTGCACGCGTTCCTGCACGTCGATGCCGACGGCGCGCTCGCGACAGCTGCCGCGGTCGACGCGGCGGTCGCCGCCGGCGAACCGTTGGGTCCGCTCGCCGGGGTACCGGTCGGTCTCAAGGACGTCTTCACCCAGCGCGGCGTGCCCACGACCTGCGGATCGAAGATCCTTGACGGCTGGCGCCCGCCGTACGACGCCACCGTGACCGCACGGCTGCGGGCGGCCGGCGCGGTGATCGTAGGCAAGACCAACATGGACGAGTTCGCGATGGGGTCCTCCACCGAGAACTCCGCGTACGGGCCGACCCGCAATCCGTGGGACCTGACCCGTATCCCGGGCGGCTCGTCCGGGGGCAGTGCCGCCTGCGTCGCGGCGTACGAGGTCCCGCTTGCGGTGGGCACCGACACGGGGGGGTCGATTCGCCAGCCCGCCGCCGTCTGCGGGCTCGTCGGGGTGAAGCCCACCTATGGCGGTGTCTCCCGCTACGGCCTGGTCGCCTTCTCGTCCTCGCTGGACCAGGCGGGTCCGCTCGCCCGCACCGTCCTCGACGCGGCGCTGCTGCACGCGGCGATTGCCGGACACGACCCGCGCGACTCCACCTCGATCGACGAGCCGGTGCCCGACGTCATCGGGGCCTGCCGCACCCGGGATCTGACCGGAACCCGGGTCGGGGTCATCCGGGAACTCACCGGTGACGGCTACGAGACCGGTGTGCAGGCCCGGTTCGACGAGGCAGTCACGGTGCTCACCGCGCTCGGCGCGCAGGTGGTGGAGGTGTCCTGCCCGAGTTTCCGGTTGGCCCTGTCGGCGTACTACCTGATCGCACCCAGCGAATGCTCGTCGAACCTGGCTCGTTTCGACGCGATGCGATTCGGACTGCGCGTCGCCGACGGCGACGCCAGCGCCGACCAGGTGATGGCGGCGACGCGGGAGGTCGGTTTCGGACCCGAGGTCAAGCGCCGGATCATCCTCGGCACGTACGCACTGTCGAGTGGCTACTACGACGCGTACTACGGCCAGGCGCAGAAGGTCCGTACCCTCATCACCCGCGACTTCGACGCCGCGTTCGAGCAGGTCGACGTGCTCGTGTCGCCGACCACGCCCGGAGTGGCATTCCCGTTGGGGGAGAAGGTGAACGACCCGATGGCGATGTATCTGTCCGACATCGCCTCGATCCCGTCGAACCTGGCCGGGAACGCGTCGATGTCGTTGCCGGTCGGCCTGTCGGACGGGCTCCCGGTGGGCCTGCAGGTGATCGCACCGCCGCTGGCCGACGAACGCCTCTACGCGGTCGGGGCCGCGCTGGAGGCCGAGCTGGACACCCGGCGGGGTCACCCGCTGTTGGCCGAGGCGGTGGAGCTGTGAGCAGCAAGGGGCTGGTCGACGCGCTCGAACTGGTCGACTACGACGACGCCGTCACCCGGTACGAACCGGTCATCGGGCTGGAGACCCACGTCGAGCTCGGCACTGCCTCGAAAATGTTCTGTGGCTGCGCCACCGCGTTTGGTGCGGAACCGAACACGCAGGTCTGCCCGACCTGTCTGGGGCTGCCGGGTGCACTGCCGGTGGTGAACGCGGAAGCGGTACGCGCCACGGTGCTGATCGGGCTGGCGCTGCACTGTTCCATCGCGCCATGGTGCCGCTTCGCCCGCAAGAACTACTTCTACCCGGATATGCCGAAGAACTTCCAGATCAGCCAGTACGACGAGCCGTTGTGCGTGGACGGGTACCTGGACGTAGCGGTGCCCGGCGAGGACGGCGAGAGCAGGGCCATCCGGATCGAGATCGAGCGTGTGCACATGGAGGAGGACACCGGCAAGTCGCTGCACGTCGGCGGCGCGACCGGGCGCATCCACGGAGCCACGCACTCGCTGGTGGACTACAACCGGGCCGGCATCCCGTTGGTCGAGATCGTCACCCGCCCGGTGGAAGCCGACGCGGCGGCGCCGGTCGTGGCGCGCGCCTACGTCCAGGCACTCGCCGAGCTGGTGCGGTCGCTGGGCGTCTCGGACGTCCGGATGGAGCAGGGCAGCCTGCGCTGCGACGTGAACACCTCGCTGCGGCCGCGTGGAACCGCCGCGTACGGGACCCGTAGCGAGACCAAGAACGTCAACTCGTTCCGTTCCGTGGAGCGGGCGGTGCGCTTCGAGGTGAGCCGGCAGGCCGGGCTGTTGGACGGGGGAGTCCGGGTCGTCCAGGAGACCCGGCACTTCCACGAGGACACCGGTACGTCGTCGTCGGGTCGTTCGAAGGAGGAGGCAACCGACTACCGCTACTTCCCGGAGCCGGACCTGGTGCCGATCGCACTCGGTGCCGACTACGTCGAGGCGGTGCGGCAGACGCTGCCGGAGACGCCGACCGCGCGGCGGGCCCGGCTGCGGACGGAGTACGGGTTCAGTGACCTCGACCTCGACCAGCTCGGGAACGCCGGGGTGCTGGACGCGGTGTTGGAGACGGTCGGGCTCGGCGCGGAACCGGCTGCGGCCCGGGCGATGTGGCTCAACGAGGTGTCAGCCCGGGCGAACGAGAGCGGCGTCAGCCCGGCGGAGCTTCCGGTGCGTGCCGAGCACGTGGCCCGGCTGCTTGCGCTGATCGGCGACGGCACGCTGACTTCGGCGCTGGCCCGGCAGGCGCTCGACGGCGTGCTGGCCGGCGAGGGGGACGTGGATGCCGTCGTCGCCGCGCGCGGGCTCGCCGTCGTGTCCGACGACGCCGCGCTGCAGGACGCAGTGGACGCGGCGATCGCGGCACAGCCGGCAGCGGCCGACAAGGTGCGGGGAGGGAACATGGGAGCGCTTGGCCCGCTCATCGGCGCGGCTATGAAAGCTACCGGCGGCAAGGCCGATGCGGCCCGGATCCGGGGAATGCTGTTGTCGTCACTCGGCGCGAATGGCTGACGGGGTGCGGAGGAGGAGAACATGGGACAGCCGATGATGCCGGCGCCGCCGCGGGAGAGCGGCGGTACCACGACCCTGGTGGATCCGAGACTGCGCGACGCGGATGTCGACGACGAGCTTTTCCACTACGTCCGCAAGGACAAGATCACCGAATCGGCCGTGCTCGGCAATGTGGTGACGGCGCTGTGCGGCGCGGTATTTCCGGTCACGAAGACGCCGAAGCCCGGCTCCCCGGTATGCCCGACCTGCCGGGAGCTGATGGAGATGCTCAAGGCCTTCGGTCCCGGTGGTTCCGGCGGGGAGGGAGGACCCGACGGCCCAGGCGGTGGGGACGCCCCGCCCCCTGGTTGATCATGCAAAGTTTTTCGGGCGTGGCACGGTGCGCACGACGGAGTCTGCATGATCGACGTGGTGATTCGCCGCGCTGCCGGTCGTAGTTCTGCCGCAGGGTCGCAGCTCTCCTACAACTCGGTCAGGAAGTCCAGTACCGCGCTGCTGAACACGTCGTTGTCGTCGCCGGCGACCATGTGACCAGCCCCGGAGATGTCCACATAACGTGCCCCCGGTACCAGTTCCAGCAGTTCGCGCACCCCTTCGTCGCTGACGATGTCGGACTGCTTGCCGCGCACCAGGAGTGTCGGCACGGTGATGTTCCGGGCGGCGTTGAGCATCCGGCCCCGCGGGACGCCGCGGCGTGGCTCGGTACCCCCACTGAGGAAGGCCGGGTCCCAGTGCCAGTACCAGCGGCCGTCCTCGTGCTGGCGGACGTTCTTGCGCAGGCCGTCCGGCGTCGCCGGTCGGCTGCGGTGCGGGTTGTACGCGTGTACGGCGGCGGCAACCTCGTCCAGGTTGGCGAATCCGTCCGGATGTCCACGCATGAAACCGGTGATGCGCGCGACGCCGGCAGGTTCGATCCGCGGCACGATGTCGACGAGGACCAGCGCGCGCACCAGATCCGGGTGGTTGGAGGTGGTGAGCAGGCTGACCGAGCCCCCCATCGAGGCGCCGACGAGCACCGGAGGGGGGCCGCCGACCTGATCGATGACTGCGAGCAGGTCCTCTTCCATGGCATCGATCGAGTAGTCCTGGCCAGGCGCCCACTCGCTGTCCCCGTGGCCGCGCTGGTCGACGCTTACGGCGTTCCAGCCGGCAGCGGCGAGTCTCGGCCCGGCGCGGTGCCATGAGTGTCGCGTCTGTCCGCCACCGTGCAGCAGGATGACGGTGCCGTGCGGTCTGGTGCAGTACCAGCGATCTGCTGCCAGGCGCACGCCGGATCCCTGGAACGTCACGTCTTCGGCCTCGGGCTGAGGTATCGCGTCGGGAGAGGTCACACCCGCATCCTGCCCTGCACCGGGGAGCCATGTGGGCAGGGCGCAACTCTCGCGCCGTCCTCAGGGACGGGGAGCCATGCCGCGGCTAGTGTCGCAGCGTGGTCTACCGCCGTCCTGGGCAGCGCAGGGGGCGGCGCGGCAGGGTCGTCCCGATCAGCTTCGCCGTGCTCGGCGTCGTGGTCGTCCTAGGCGCCGTCTTCGGCGTCCTGCATGTACGAGACCAGCAGCGCAAGTCCCGGGAACGCTCGCACGCCGAGGCGACCGCCGTGGCCGGTCGGTATCTGACCGCCTGGGGCCACGGCGATGTGGCCACCATGGCGGCGAACGCCACCCCGGACAGTGCTGCCGCGCTGCGGCAGCAGGTCGGCACGGTCCTGACGGACCTGCACATCAGCAGCGCGACATACCTGCCCGGCATATTGCGGTTCCAGGGTGATGCGACCGCTCCGTTCCATGCGTCCGTCGTGGTCCAGGGGCTCGGCACCTGGAGCTACGACGGCAGCCTGGTGCTGCACCGGGTCGACAAGCACTGGAAGGTCGCGTTCACGCCCGAGTCCATCTATCCCGAGCTGCACGCGGGAGACACGCTGGTACGCGAACGCAAGCTGGGTACTCGCGGGCAGATCAGACTGGCCGACGGCAGGCCGTTGCGGGGGCTGGACGGCGAGCTGGACGGCAACATGCTGGGTACCGTCGGTCCCTACACCGCCGCGCTGGCGAAATCGGCGGGTCCGCAGTTCGTGGCCGGCGACATCGGCGGCCTGACGGGGCTGGAACGCGGCTACAACGCCGTACTGTCGGGCACGCCGGGCGGATCGCTGACGCTGCGCTCGTCCACCGGCGCGATCCTCGACACGTTGATCAGCCAGCCGGTCCGTAATGGCAAGGACGTGACCGTCTCTTTCGACCTGAACGTGCAGCATGCCGCGGAGTCCGCGCTCTCTGGCGTGCCGGCGAACCTGACCGGCTCGCTCGTCGCCATCGACGTGACCACGGGCAAGGTGCTCGCGGTGGCCAACCATCCGTACAACGGCTACGGCCGCGCGATCCGAGGGCATTATCCGCCGGGGTCCACCTTCAAGATCATCACGACGACGGCGGCGCTGCTCAGCGGCAAGAGCGCGAGCACGCCGCTGCCGTGCACCCCGTCGATCACGGTCGGGGGACGGTCGTTCACCAATGCCGAGGGTGAGTCCTACGGCACGATCTCGTTGGCGACCGCCTTCGCGAAGTCTTGCAACACCGCCTTCATCAGCCTCGAGACGTCCTTGCCGAAGGGGGCGCTCGGTCGCGCCGCGGCGCTGTTCGGCTTCAGCGACAAGCCGGCGGGCACCGATACCGCGACATCGGGACCGTTGCCGCTCACGTCGTTCGGTGGCAGCGTGCCGCCCCCGACAGACGCCACCGACGGCGCCGCCGAGGCGATCGGCCAGGGTCGGATCGTCACCAGTCCGCTGCAGATGGCCAGTGTGGCCGCCGCCGTCGCCTCGGGCACCTGGCGGCAGCCGTACGTGTCCGCGACCGCGCCGGCAAACAATCCGCAGCATGCGATCCCGGCGAACGTGGTGGCGACGCTGCGAGACCTGATGGGCCAGGTCGTCAGTTACGGCACCGCAGCACATTCCGGGCTGCCGGCCGGCACCCGCGGTAAGACCGGTACCGCCGAGGTCGGGACGAAGAATCCGCCGGATACGGTCGCCTGGTTCGTCGGTTACCGCGGCACCATCGCGTTCGCCTGCCAGGTCGGCGACAGTGGTGCCAGCG
>DASZVT010000047.1:0-3470 GCA_035546915.1 Mycobacteriales bacterium
CGTTCCTGCCGAACATGTCCGGCAACGCACTGCTGTTCGTTACCTCCCTGATCGTGATGGCGGTGCTCTCCCCGCTGCTGACGCTGGTGGCGCTGGCGGTCGGGCCGGCCCTGTTCCTGGTCGCGTACCACAGTCGCCGCACGCTGTTCCCGGCGACGTGGGATGCCCAGCAGCAGGCGGCCGAGGTCGCCTCGGTGGTCGAGGAGGACGTCTCCGGGGTCCGGGTGGTGAAGGGCTTCGGCCAGGAGGCGCGCGAAGTCGCCCGGCTGGAGTCGGCGGCCCGGCAGTTGTTCGCGTCCCGGCTGCGCGCGGTACGGATGGCGAGCCGCTACCAGCCGTTGCTGCAGGCGATCCCGGCGTTCGGCCAACTCGGGGTGCTGGCGCTGGGTGGCTACCTGGCCGTGCACGGCCGCATCTCGCTCGGGACCTTCCTCGCGTTCTCGACGTACCTGAGCGAACTGGTGGCGCCGACCCGGATCCTGGCCGGGTTGCTCACCATGGGGCAGCAGGCCCGCGCCGGCGTGGAACGGGTACTGGAGATCGTCGACCGGCAGCCGGACATCGCCGATGCGCCGGGAGCGTTGGCGCTCGAGCACGTCCACGGGGCGATCGGCTTCGAGGACGTGACCTTCGGGTACGAGCCGGGCACCCCAGTGCTGCAAGGCTTCTCGGTACGGGTCGAGCCGGGGGAGACGGTGGCGTTCGTCGGCGGCCCGGGGTCGGGGAAGTCGACGGTCGCGCTGCTGTTCGCGCGTTTCTACGACGTCGACCGGGGACGGGTCACGCTGGACGGCCACGACGTCCGTGACCTCACGCTGGCGTCGTTGCGGGGCTGCACCGGAATGGTCTTCGAGGACTCGTTCCTCTTCTCCGACAGCGTGTTCCACAACATCGCATTCGGCCGGCCGCACGCTACCCGGGAGCAGGTGGAAGCCGCCGCCCGCGCAGCCCGAGCGGACGGCTTCATCGAGGAGCTGCCGGACGGCTACGACACGGTGGTCGGAGAGCAGGGGCTTACCCTCTCCGGCGGTCAGCGGCAGCGGGTGGCCCTCGCCCGCGCGCTGCTCACCGATCCGCAGGTCCTAGTGCTCGACGACGCGACGTCGGCGGTGGACACCGAGACCGAGGCAGCGATCCACGACAACCTGCATGCGCTGATGGCCGGACGCACCACCGTGCTGATCGCGCACCGCCGCTCCACGCTGCGGCTCGCCGACCGGATCGTGGTGCTCGACGGCGGCCGGGTCGTCGACAGCGGCAGCCACGATGAGCTCGAGCGCCGTTGCGCTCTCTACCGGCTGTTGCTGGCCGGGCCGGACCATGGCGACGTCCCGGCGCCATCCCGGCCTGGCGCCGGAGCCGCCCAGGTGACGGCGGAGCTATGGGATCCGGCCGGCAGGGCCGTGCGGCGGGACGGGTCGGCCGCGCTCCGCGCGGCCGCGGCCCGGGGGCGGCCGGCCGGGATGGCGGGTGGTCCGGTCGCCGGGGCGCTGGCAATGGCACCACCGACCCCCCAGTTACTCGCCCAGGTGGAGGCGTTGCCGCCGGCCACCGATGTGCCGCGGATCCCGTTGGAGCGGGCCACCGCTGCCGATCCCCAGTTCTCACTGCGTCGGCTGCTGGCCCCGTTGCGCCGGCCGCTCGCGCTCGGCCTGCTACTGGTGGCGCTCGACGCACTCGCCGGGTTGGTGTTGCCGCTGCTGGTGCGCCACGGCGTCGACGACGGCATCGCGAAGGGCGCGACCGGCGCGCTGTGGGCCACCACGATGGTGGGCGTACTGGTGGTCTGCGCGGACTGGGCGCTGAACGTGGGGCAGTCCCGGGTGGCCGGCCGCACCGGCGAGCGGCTGCTGTACACGTTGCGGCTCAAGACGTTCGCTCAGCTGCAGCGGCTCGGGATGGACTACTACGAACGCGAGCTCGGCGGCCGGATCATGACCCGGATGACGACAGACGTGGACGCGCTCTCGTCATTCCTGCAGACCGGGCTCGCGACGGCGATCGTGTCGGCGCTGCAGTTCGCCGGGGTGCTGGTGGTGCTGCTGGTGCTCGACCTGCCGCTGGCTGGGGTCGTGGTCGCGTTGATGCCGCCGTTGGTGCTGGCGACGATCGCGTTCCGCAACCGGTCGGTGCGGGCTTACACCGAAGCGCGGGAACGGATCAGCGCGGTGAACGCGAGCCTGCAGGAGAACCTCTCCGGCGTCCGGATCACCCAGGTGTTCGGGCAGCAGGAGGTGACGACCGCGCGGTTCCGGGAATTGACCGATGCGTACCGTCAGACACGACTGCGCGCCCAGCGCTACCTCGCGACGTACTTCCCGTTCGTGGAGTTCATGTCCGAACTGGCCGCCGCGATCGTGCTGGCGGTGGGCGCCGAGCGGGTGCACTCCGGCGCGCTGACGACAGGTGGCCTGATCGCATTCCTGCTCTACCTCGACCTGTTCTTCTCGCCGGTACAGCAATTGTCCCAGGTGTTCGACGGCTACCAGCAGGCGCAGGTCGGGTTGCGCCGGTTGAAGGATCTGCTGCGGGAGTCCACGTCGGTACCGGTCGCGTCGCACCCTCGTCCGGTCCGACCGCTGAGCGGTGAGCTGGTCTTCGACGACGTGCACTTCCGGTACGTGGGTGCACGCAGTGAGGCGCTCGGCGGGGTGTCGGTGCGGATCGAGCCGGGCGAGACCGTGGCACTGGTGGGTGAGACGGGGGCCGGCAAGTCCACCCTGGTCAAGCTCGCGGCCCGGTTCTATGACCCGACCCGTGGTGCCGTCCTGGTGGACGGGCAGGACCTGCGCACTCTCGATCTCGCCGGCTACCGACAGCGACTCGGGGTGGTCCCCCAGGAGGCGTTCCTGTTCCGGGGCAGCGTCCGCGACGCGATCGCTTACGGCCGGCCGGCCGCCACGGACGCGCAGGTGGAGGCGGCGGCTCGGATGGTCGGTGCGCATCAGGTCGTGGCTGGCCTGGCCGGGGGCTACCACCACCCGGTCGGCGAGCGCGGTCGCGGGTTGTCGGCCGGTCAGCGGCAGCTGCTGGCACTGGCCCGGGCGGCGCTGGTCGATCCGGACATCCTGCTGCTGGACGAGGCCACCGCTTCGCTGGACTTGGCGACGGAGGCGGCCGTACTGCAGGCGATGGAAGCGCTGGCGCGCCGGCGAACCACGCTGGTCATCGCGCACCGGCTGTCCACGGCGCAGCGCGCCGACCGAGTGCTGGTGCTCGCCGACGGGCGCGTCGTCGAGCAGGGCCCGCACCGTGAACTGGTGGCGCACGGCGGTGCTTACGCCGCGCTGTGGGACTCGTTCGTCGGTGCGCCGGCTGCCGCGCGCCCGGCTGGTGCGCATGCCGGCCCGACCGGCGCCGGGCTGGCACTGCCCGGCGCCCTGGACTGACTCGCGTGCCGCCGGACCGGACTCGCTCGCCGGAGGCAAAGGCATGCTCCGCGGGCGGTGCCGGCGTGGGTGCGCGACCAT
>DASZVT010000048.1:0-4871 GCA_035546915.1 Mycobacteriales bacterium
TTCGGCGCCGAGCGGGTCATCGACACCCCGCTCGGCGAATCCGGCATCGTCGGGTGTGCGATCGGTCTGGCCTACCACGGGTTCCGGCCGGTGTGCGAAATCCAGTTCGATGGCTTCGTGTTCCCGGCGTTCAACCAGATCACCAGTCAACTGGCCCGCTTCCGGCGCCGCACCGACGGCGCCGTGGCCATGCCGGTGGTAGTCCGCATCCCCTACGGCGGCGGCATCGGCGCGGTCGAGCACCATGGCGAGTCGCCCGAGGCCTACTTCACCGGCACCGCCGGCCTTCGCGTGGTGACGCCGTCGGACCCACAGGACGCGTACTTCCTGACCCAGCAGGCGATTCGGTGCGAGGACCCGGTCGTCGTATTCGAACCGAAGCGGCGCTACTGGGAGAAGGCTGAGGTGGACGTGGACGCCACTCCGGCGCCGATGGATCGCTGTGTGGTCCGTCGCGCCGGCACCGACGCGACACTGATCACCTACGGCCCGATGGTGCGGGTCTGCGAAGAGGCGGCCGCGGCGGCCGAGGAGGAAGGCACCTCGCTGGAGGTGCTGGATCTGCGGTCACTGGCGCCGCTTGACGTGAGCGGCATCCTGGCGAGCGTGCGGCGGACCCGGCGCGCCGTCGTGGTGCACGAGGCGCCGACGACGCTCGGACCGGGAGCCGAGGTCGCCGCTCGGCTTTCCGAGGCCCTCTACTACGAGATGGAGGCGCCGGTGCTGCGGGTGGGCGGCTTCGACACTCCGTTCCCGCCAGCTCGTGCAGAGCAGCAGTACCTCCCCGACGTGGACCGGATCCTGGACGCCGTCGACCGTTCCGTCGCCGCGTGAGGCCGCTCGATGAGCATTGAGCAGTTCACGTTGCCGGACCTCGGCGAGGGTCTGACGGAGGCTGAGATCGTCGCGTGGCAGGTTTCCGTCGGCGATCCGATCGCCCTGAACCAGCCGCTGGTCGAGGTGGAGACCGCGAAGGCGGTGGTCGCGATTCCGTCGCCGTTCACCGGTCGGGTGTGCGAGATCCTTCACGCCGCCGGGGACACCGTCGACGTCGGGCAGGTGCTGGTGCGGATCGACACCGACACTCCGGAAACCGCTGCAGCGGAGCGTGGAGAGCCCGAACCGCTGCTGGTCGGCTACGGCACCCGCGAGAGCCCACCGCCGCGGCGCCGGCGGCGGCCCGCGCCCGTCGCGGTACCCGCCGCCCGGAATCCAGCGCCAGCCGACGGCGGCCGGCCTCGGGCCAAGCCACCGGTTCGCAAGCTCGCCCGAGACCTCCAGGTCGATCTCGTCTCGGTTCGCGGCACCGGCCCGGACGGTGTGATCACCCGTGCCGACGTGCTCGCTGCTGATGGTGGCGGTCGCGGCTCGGCGCCTGATCCCCGGCCGGTGCGTGAGTCCCGGCGGCTGCCCATCAAGGGGGTGCGCGGCGCGACCGCACGGGCCATGGTCGCCAGCGCCGCCGTCCCCCAGGTCACCGTCTTCCATGCCGCGGACGTGACCGCTTGCGCCGAGATGGTGGACGAGCTGCGGGTACTCCCGGCCTTCGCCGACGTCCGGGTCAGCCCGCTGCTGCTGGCCGCACGGGCTCTGCTGCGGGCCTGTCGGATCCATCCCGAACTCAACTCCTGCTGGGACGACGACGGTCCGAGCCAGGTTGTGCACGGCCCGGTACACCTCGGCATCGCGGCGGACACGCCGCGAGGCCTGCTGGTGCCGTGCATCAAGGACGCGGACACCATGACGCTGCGTGAGCTCGCCGTAGCGCTGGCAGAGGCCATCGCCGGGGCCCGGGCCGGCCGGCTCGCGCCCGGCGACCTGCTGGGCAGCACGATCACCATCACCAACGTCGGCGTTTTCGGCGTCGACTGCGGCGCACCGCTGCTGAATCCGGGTGAGGGCGCGATCCTGTGCGTCGGCGCCGCCCGGCAGCAGCCGTGGGTGCACCAGAATGCCGTCACGGTACGCACCGTGATGCAGCTCGGCCTGACGGTCGACCACCGCATCATCGACGGTGCGCTCGCGTCACGGGCGCTGGTGACGGTGGCGTCCGGCCTGGAGCGTCCGCTGGCCGCGGTACTGGACCAGAACCCCGTATTGGATGAATGACTGCCCATCACGGCAGCCCGGCCGCACGCTCCGCCATGGCGATCAGCCGCCGCCGGGCGAGCGGCGTGGTCCCGCTGTGCGGTGTCGAGTTGAGCAGGCCGAACAGCCCGTGCACCTCGATCCGCGCCTGGGCGGCCGTGAGGCCATCCCGGACCCGGCGCAATGCGCTGATCCAGACCTCCACGTAGCGCCGTTGCAACGACCGCACCGCGGCCGCCTGCTGCTCGGAGAGATTCGCCAGGTCCCGGTCCTGCACCCGGATCAGATCCGGCTCGGACGTCGCGAAATCGGCATGGAACGCGATCAGTCCGCGCAGTACCGGCACCGGGCCCGCCGCGCTCGCGGCCACCTCCCGACCACCGTCAAGCAACTGCTCACTGATCCCCACCAGCAGCCGCCCGAGTACGTCGTCCTTGCTGCTGAAGTGCTTGTACAGCGCCGGCCCGCTGATCCCGCATGCCGCGCCGAGATCCTCCATCGAAGTGCCGTGGAAGCCGCGTCGGGCGAACAGCCTGGCGGCCTCCTGCAGCACCCGGTCACGAGTCCGCGGCACGGCTGTCATGGCGTCCTCCCTGGACAGGATGGTGAACGAACATTAACCTACCTGCAGCAGGTTATTGGTCATTAACTAAGGGGGCGGGCGTGACAGCGTCCCGGGCCGAGAAGCCCGGCGGCAACGCCGCCGAGCAGGAGCGACTCGTCGCCGAGTTGCGGGAACGCGTCGCCCGCGCCGCGCGGGGTGGACCGGACAGCGCGCGGTCCCGGCACGTCGAACGGGGCAAGCTGCTCCCGCGGCAACGGCTCGAGGTACTGCTCGACACCGGCGCGCCGCTGCTCGAGCTCTCACCGTTGGCGGCCGGCGGCATGTACGACGACGAGGCCCCGGGCGCCGGGATCATCACCGGCGTGGGCCTGGTTCGCGGACGGCACTGCGTCATCGTGGTCAACGACGCCACCGTCAAGGGCGGCACGTACTACCCGATGACCGTCAAGAAGCACCTGCGCGCGCAGCAGATCGCGCTGGAGAACCGACTCCCGTGCATCTATCTGGTGGACTCCGGCGGCGCCTTCCTGCCGCGCCAGGACGACGTCTTCCCGGACCGGGAACACTTCGGGCGAATCTTTTACAACCAAGCCACCATGTCGGCCCGCGGGATCCCGCAGTTGGCTGCGGTGCTCGGGTCCTGCACGGCGGGCGGCGCATACGTACCGGCGATGAGCGACGAATGCGTCATCGTGGCGAACCAAGGCACCATCTTCCTGGGCGGGCCACCGCTGGTGAAGGCCGCCACCGGGGAGATCGTCAGCGCTGAAGAACTCGGCGGCGGCGAGGTCCACAGCCGTCGTTCCGGGGTCACCGACCACTTGGTCGGTGACGACGTCGAGGCGTTGCAGCGCATCCGCGAGATCGTCGACACCCTGCCGCCAAGCCCGCTTCCGCCCTGGGAAGTACGGCCGAGCCGGCCACCGGCACTCGACCCGACGTCGATCTACGACGTAGTGCCGCCCGATCTGCGCACCCCGTATGACGTGCGCGAGGTCATCCGTCGCATCGTCGACGGTGTGGGGTGGGTCGAGTTCAAACAGGAATACGGTCCGACCC
Source organism: Mycobacteriales bacterium (assembly GCA_035546915.1). Classification (GTDB taxonomy): domain Bacteria; phylum Actinomycetota; class Actinomycetes; order Mycobacteriales; family CAJCIY01; genus DASYGP01. Next base: position 3,713 of record DASZVT010000048.1, read on the forward strand.
TGGTCACCGGCTTCGCCCGGCTGCACGGGCATCCGGTCGGCATCGTCGCCAACAACGGAGTGCTCTTCGGCGAGTCCGCGCTCAAGGGCGCGCACTTCGTCGAGCTGTGTGACCAGCGGCGGATCCCGCTGGTGTTCCTGCAGAACATCACCGGCTTCATGGTCGGTCGGGAGTACGAGGCGTCCGGCATCGCCAAGCACGGTGCGAAGATGGTGACCGCGGTGGCGTGCGCCCGGGTGCCGAAGCTGACGGTGGTGATCGGCGGGTCGTTCGGCGCCGGCAACTACGCGATGTGCGGCCGCGCGTACGGGCCGCGGTTCCTGTGGATGTGGCCGGGTGCCCGGATTTCGGTGATGGGCGGGCCACAGGCGGCCGCGGTACTCGCCACCGTACGGCGGGACCAGGCCGAAGCACGCGGCAGCGAGTGGGCCGCTGAAGACGAGGCCGCGTTCCGCGCCGGGATCATCGACCAGTACGAGCAGCAAGGCAGCCCGTACTACGCCACTGCGCGGTTGTGGGACGACGGCGTAATCGATCCTGCGGACACCCGCGACGTCCTCGGCCTGGCGCTGTCGGCCGTCGGCTGCGCACCGCTCGACGACATCTCCTACGGCGTCTTCCGGATGTGAACCCGTGACATCACAGAGCTTCACCGGGGTTTTGGTGGCGAACCGCGGTGAGATCGCGGTCCGCGTCATCCGCAGCGTGCGCGCCATGGGACTACGGGCCGCGGCCGTCTACAGCGACGCGGATGTCGGCGCCCGGCATGTCCACGCCGCCGACGTCGCGGTCCGGATCGGGTCCGCCGCTGCGGCCGACAGCTACCTGAACGGTGCCGCCGTCATCGACGCCGCGCGCGCTGCCGGTGTGAACGCGATCCATCCCGGTTACGGCTTCCTGGCCGAGAACGCGGCGTTCGCGCAGGCGGTGCAGGACGCCGGGCTGGTGTGGATCGGACCACCGCCGGCGGCGATCGCGGCGATGGGCGACAAGATCGCGGCGAAGCGGACTGTCGCCGCCGCCGGGGTCCCGGTGGTCCCGGGTCGAGACGAGGCAGGGCTGGACGACGCGCAGTTGGCCGCGGCCGCGCTCGAGGTCGGGCTGCCCGTCCTGCTCAAGCCATCCGCCGGCGGCGGTGGCAAGGGGATGCGCCTGGTTC
>DASZVT010000049.1:0-16574 GCA_035546915.1 Mycobacteriales bacterium
AACTGCGTCGAGACGACCAGTTCGATCGCCTGCAGGAGCAAGTCCAGGTCATCGCCGATGTCCTCGTCGACCTGCTTGCGGACAGCGCCCTCGGCGACAACCTCCGGCAGGTACTCGGCGTCCCGCTGGGCCAGGCAGTGCCGGACAACCGACTCGATCTCGGACTCGCTGACCAGAGCGCCCTGGACCCGCATCGGCTTGGACGCACCCATCGGCAGGAACAAGCCGTCGCCCAGGCCGATCAGCTTCTCCGCGCCGGGCTGGTCGAGGATGACCCGGCTGTCAGCCAGGCTGGAGGTGGCGAATGCGAGCCGGCTCGGCACGTTCGCCTTGATCAGGCCGGTCACCACGTCGACGCTGGGACGCTGGGTGGCCAGTACCAGGTGAATGCCGGCGGCTCGCGCCAACTGCGTGATCCGGACGATCGCGTCTTCGACGTCCCGCGGCGCGACCATCATCAAGTCCGCGAGCTCATCCACGATGACCAGCAGATAGGGGTACGGGCGGTAGACCCGCTCACTGCCAGGTGGCGCCGAGATCTCCCCGGACCGCACCTTTCGGTTGAAATCGTCGATGTGCCGTACCCCGGAGGCGGCGAGGTCCTCGTAGCGGGCGTCCATCTCTCGGACCACCCACTGCAGTGCCTCGGCGGCCTTCTTCGGGTTGGTGATGATCGGGGTGATCAGGTGCGGCACGCCTTGGTAGGCGGTGAGCTCGACCCGCTTGGGGTCGATCAAGATCATCCGAACCTCGTCCGGTGTGGTGCGCACGAGCACCGACGTGATCAACGAGTTCATGCAGGTTGACTTGCCGGAGCCGGTGGCACCGGCCACCAGGATGTGCGGCATCCGGGCGAGGTTGGCGACCACGTAGCCGCCCTCGATGTCCTTGCCCAGCGCCACCGTGAGCGGGGCGTGGTTCGCGGTAGCGGCGGGTGAGCGCAATACGTCACCCAGGCTGACGATCTCGCGGTCGCTGTTGGGAATCTCGATCCCGATCGCGCTCTTGCCGGGGATCGGCGACAGGATCCGCACGTCCGCGCTGGCGACCGCGTACGAGATGTTGCGGGTCAGCGCGGTGATCTTCTCGACCTTGACCGCCGGCCCGACCTCGACCTCGTACCGGGTCACCGTGGGGCCGCGAGTGAAGCCGGTGACCGTTGCGTCCACGCCGAACTCGGCGAACACCTGAGTGAGCGACGCGATGACGTCGTCGTTGACCTTGGTACGCGCCTTCGGCGGACTACCACGGCCGAGCAGGTTCGGGTCCGGCAGCGTGTACCCGGCGCCGGTGCCGAGCAGGAGTTGTTCGGGCTCACCACCGCGTGTGTCTGCAGCCGCCGGCTGCTGGTCCGGCAGCGCGATCAGGGTCGTCGTGGCATCGGCGCCCGGGTCTGCGGAGTCGAGCGTGATGGCGGCCGTCGCAGCGTCCGGATCCGTCTCGGCAGGCTCCGGTTCGGGCTGGAGTGCGACGTGCTCACCCGGGCTCACCTCGAACGCGGGCGGCGGTGGTTCGGTGAGACCGGGCAGCAGCCTCTTGCGTACCCGCGCGGCTCGGGATTCCGACGGCTCTTCGGCGCGGTCCTGCTGCTCGTCCGCTGCCCGGTGCAGCCGGTCCCGCAGCGCCTGCACCCGTACCGGCACCTCCCGTACCGGGGTTCCGGTCACGATGAGCAGGCCGAAGAGCGCGACGAGGACCAGGATCGGTACGGCGAGGTACTGGGTTAGGGCGCTGCGTAGCGCGCTTGCACCGAGGAAGCCGATCAAGCCGCCGGCGGCCCGCATCGCGTGGGCCCCGTCGGACGGGTTGGGCGTCCCGTGCGCGAGGTGAATGAGCCCCAGCACTCCGATCGCGAGCAGACCGCCACCGACGACCAACTGGGTGCGCCGAACCGGGTCCGGCGCGTGCCGCAGCAGCCGCCACGCACCAAGCAGCGCGACCAGCGGCACCAGCGCAGCGGCGGAACCCACGGCTCCCCGTACGACTGCGGAAACCACCTCGCCCACCGGCCCGCCGGCCCCCCACCACACCGCGACCGCTACGACCAGCGCACCGCCGATCGCGGCGAAGCCGAGGCCGTCCCGCCGGTGCGCGGGGTCGAGGTCGCGGGCACCGTGACCGACGGCACGCACCGAGGTGCCCGCCGCCCGGGCGACGAGTAGGTAGAGCCCCCGCACCAACCGGTACAGCGCCCGGACCAGTCGCGCCGGCAGCCCGGGGCCCCGGCGTGCCGGCCGGCGTCGAGCCGCGGGGCGACTGGTACTGCGCCGCGAGTTCGAGGATGCTCCGCGGCTGCGTGCCGCGCTGGCACCCCCGCGCGCGGCGGGGGCGCGTCGAGCAGCAGAGCCGGAAGGCCGGCCGGACCCGGCCCGCCCGCCGCGCGCCGGCGCTCGGCTGGGACGGGCCGGGGTGCGGGTGGGCATATCAGGACGCTACCGCCTCGTACGTCACACCGGTCCCAGCCGCATCACCGTGTCGCGGCCGTGGCCGAGACCTCAGGCAGCGACCGCTGGGTCAGACTTCGAGGACGAGTGGGACGATCATCGGGCGGCGACGGTAGGTGTTGTTCACCCAGCGCCCGATCGCACGGCGCAGCCGCTGGGTCAGCGCGGCCGTGTCATCGACCCCGTCCGCCAACGCGTCCTGCACCGCCGCAGCGGCCAGCTCCTGGGCCTCATCGAAGGCGCCGGGGACGTCGAACACACCGCGAGCGTGGATCTCCGGACCGCCGACGATCTTGCCGGCGGTGGCATCGATCACGACGGTGACGGTGATGACCCCCTCCTCGCCGAGGATCCGTCGGTCCTTGAGCGATCCCTCGCCGACGTCGCCGACCGCAAGACCGTCGACGTAGACGTAGCCGCACTCGACCTTGCCGGCGATGCGCGCGATCCCGTCGACGAGGTCGACCACCACGCCGTCCTCGGCGATCACCACCCGCTCCGGTGCCAGCCCGGTCATCTCGGCGAGGCGGGCATGCGCGCGAAGGTGCCGCCACTCCCCATGCACGGGCATCAAGTTGGACGGCCGCACCGCATTCAGTACGTACAACAGCTCGCCGGCCGGGGCGTGCCCGGACACGTGCACCATCGCCGACGACTTGTGCACCACGATCGCGCCCAACCGAGTCAGCCCGTTGACGACCCGGAACACCGCGTTCTCGTTACCGGGGATCAGCGACGAGGCGAGCACCACCGTGTCGCCCTCGGTGATCCGGATCCGGTGGTCTCGGCTGGCCATCCGGGACAGCGCGGACATCGGCTCGCCCTGGGAACCGGTCGATACCAGCACGACGCGGTCCTCCGGCAGGTCGTCCACTTCCTTGAGGTCGACCATCAGGCCGGCCGGGATACGCAGGAAGCCGAGGTCTCGAGCCACGCCCATGTTCCGGACCATCGAGCGGCCGACGAAGGCGACGTGCCGCCCGTGCGCGTGCGCCGCGTCCAGCACCTGTTGCACCCGGTGGACGTGGCTGGCGAAGCAGGCCGTGATGATCCGCTTCCGCGCCTGGCTGAATACCTGGTCGAGCACCGGCGCGATTTCCCGCTCCGAGGTGACGAATCCGGGGACCTCGGCGTTGGTCGAGTCCGATAGCAGCAGGTCGACGCCTTCGCTACCCAGCCGGGCGAACCCACCCAAGTCGGTGAGCCGGCCGTCGATCGGGGTCTGGTCCATCTTGAAGTCCCCGGTGTGCAGCACGAGCCCGGCGTCGGTGCGGATGGCGACCGCGAGTGCGTCGGGGACCGAGTGGTTGACCGCGAAGAACTCCAGCTCGAAGGGGCCGACCGCAATCCGGTCCCCCTCCGCGACCACGTCGCGGACGGCGTCGATCCGGTGCTCCGCCAGCTTCGCGGCCAGCAACGCCATGGTGAACCGGCTGCCGTACAACGGGATGTCGGTGCGGTGCCGCAGCAGATAAGGCACCGCACCGATGTGGTCCTCGTGTCCGTGCGTGAGTACGAGCGCTTCGATGTCGTCCCAGCGATCCGCGATGGCGCTGAAGTCCGGCAGGATCAGGTCCACCCCCGGCTGATGATCGTCCGGGAACAGCACGCCGCAGTCGATCACCAGCAGCCGGCCGGCGAACTCCAGCACGGTCATGTTCCGCCCGATCTCACCGATGCCGCCGAGCGCCACGACCCGCAGCGCACCCGCGCCGAGCGGGGGCGGCGGGCCGAGGTCCGGGTGCGGATGGCTCATGAACCGACCCCGTAACGCATCACGCGGACACGCCCGGTGCGGTGGTCGGCGCCAGTGGCAGGCCGGCGCGGTTCAAGTCCTCCTGCAAGATCGCGAGTTGCTCGGGTGAGGCCGGCAGCAACGGCAGCCGCACCTGCGCGCCGCACAGGCCGCGCCGGGCGAGAGCGACCTTCACCGGCGCCGGGCTGGCGAACCGGAAAAGGCCGACGACTGCCGGCAGCAGCGCATTGTGGATCGCCCGGGCGGCCGCGATGTCGCCGGCGTCGAAGGCGTCGATCATGGTCCGTAGTTCACCGCTGGCGAGGTGTCCGAGCACGCTCACCACCCCGACCGCCCCGAGGGACAACAGCGGCAGGTTCAGCTCGTCCGCGCCGGAGTAGACCGCGAGATCCGGTGCCTGCCGCCGTACTTCCCCGGTCGCCGCGAGATCGCCCTTCGCGTCCTTCAAGGCCACTACCTGCGGATGCGCCGCCAAGGTGACGATGGTCTCGGTCGCCAGCGCTAGGCCGGTGCGTCCAGGGACGTCGTACAACATGACCGGGAGCTGGGCCGCCTCGGCAATCGCGGCGACGTGAGCAATCACACCCGCCTGCGTCGGCTTGGAGTAGTACGGCGTCGTCGCCAGCACCGCGTGCGCGCCCGCGCGGTACGCGAGCCGACCGAGGGCGCGGCCGTGTTCGGTGTCGTTCGCGCCGGCGCCCGCGATCACCGTGCAGCGATCCCCGACCGCCTCCAGCACTGCTGTGAGCAGTGCCTCCTTCTCCGCATCCGAGGTGGTGGATGCCTCGCCGGTCGTACCGGAAACGACGAGCCCGTCGTGCCCGTGCTCGATGAGGTACGTCGCAAGCCGCGCCGCGGCGGCCAGGTCGAGGCTCCCGTCATCCCGCATCGGGGTGGCCATCGCGGTGAGTAGCCGACCGAACGGAGCCGCGGGCAGTGCTGTCATGCCGTCACCGTAATCGCCTCCGGGCGCAGGCCCGCATCGTCGCCAGGGAAGGCCCGTCGCACCTGGTCGGGGGTTCCAGGCGCGACGGGTCAACCAAGTGTGGCACAGCGCGTCCGGCTCGCCCGACGTCCCGGACGCGACCCGGTTCGCGCCGTTCAGCCCTCGGCGACCAGCGGGCTGGAGGCCACCTCGGTGCCGTCCTCCAGCGCGCTGATGGTGAAGTCGGCGAACACGTTGCCGGCAACGCGCTGCAGTTCCCGCAGGCACGCGACTGCGAGCGCCCGGATCTCGACGTCGGCGTGTTCGGACGCACGCATCGCGACGAAGTGCCGCCAGGCCCGGTAGTTGCCGGTGACGACGATCCGCGTCTCGGTCGCGTTCGGCAGCACCGCGCGCGCGGCCTGGCGCGCCTGCTTGCGGCGCAGCGTCGCATTGGGCACGTCGGCGAAACGCTTCTCCAGCCCCTCCAGCAGCTCGTTGTACGCGGCCAGTGCCTGCTCGGACGCAGCCACGAACTGGGCATGCAGTTCCGGGTCCGCGGCGATCACGTCCGGCTCGACCATCGCCGCGTCCCGCTCCGGCACGTACCGCTGGGAGAGCTGGCTATAGGAGAAGTGCCGATGCCGGATCAGCTCGTGTGTCAACGACCGCGAGATCCCGGTCAGGTAGAAGGTCACGCTGCCGTGCTCGAGCACCGAAAGGTGACCGACCTCCAGGATGTGGCGCAGGTAGCCGGCGTTGCTGGCGGTGGCCGGGTTGGGTTTGGACCAGGACTGGTAGCACGCACGACCGGCGAACTCGGCCAACGCCTGGCCACCGTCGGCGTCCGTCTCCCAGGGCACCTGCTGGGGCGGCAGGAACTGCGTCTGGGCAATGAGCTGGACCTGCAGCGGTGCGATCTGTGGCACGGGTGACTCCTCGGCGGTGGGCGCGTCCCACCGCGGCACATCGGTGGGTGGGCGCGCAAGGCAGGCTACCCGCGCCGGGGTCCGCGGCAGGGAAGGCGGCCCGGCCCGGCAACCGGTGTCGGCGGGCGGCGCGACGGCGGGGACAAGGCGCGACGGCGGGGACAAGGTACGAGAGGCTGCAGCCGTGGACGTCCAGACCAGCGAGCACGGCACGACGGTGTTGACCGGTCCGTCGCTGCAGGCGCTGAAGAACTTCGGGGACTGATGACCGGGCCGGATACGCACGTCCGCCTCGCGTTGCCGAGAGACGTGGCCGCGGTGGCGGCGATCCAGGCGCGCGTGTGGCGTCAGACCTACCGGGAGCTGTTCCCCGAGCAGGTGCTGGCTGAACTCGAGTCGGCTGCCACGGTGCAGTGGACCCAGGCCGTCATGGCACCGCCGACCGACGCGCACCACCTGCTGGTCGCGCTCGACGGGGTGCGGGTGGTGGGGTTTGCGGCGGTCGCGCCCAGCGAGGACGCCGACGCGGAGCCGACGCAGGTGGGTGAGCTGGCGATCCTGACCGTCGACCCGTCCTCGCGAGGCGCCGGGCACGGCAGCCGACTGCTGAGCGCAGCCGCCGAGACGATGGCCACGAACGGGCTGCGCACCGCCACCAGCTGGGTCCCGGAGGCGGACACCGCGTTGCGGCACTTCCTGGAGTCGGCGGGCTGGGCCGCCGACGGCGCGCGCCGCAGCCTCGACACCGGCGGCGCCCCGCTGGTCGAGCTGCGGCTGCACACCGCGCTTGCCTGAGCGCCCGGTGGCCGGCTTGCTCAGCCGCGGTAGGTCTCGAGCAACCGGAGCCAAAGCTCGCTGATGGTGGGGTACGCCGGTACCGCGTGCCATAACCGTCCGATCGGCACTTCGCCGACCACCATCACGGTGGCGGCGTGCAGCATCTCGCCGACATTCGGTCCGACCAGCGTCACGCCGACCACGACGTCCCGGTCGGTGTCGACGACCATCTTCGCGTGTCCGGCGTACCCGTCGGCGTACACCGCCGCTCCGGCGACGTCGCCGATCTCGTACTCGGCGACCCGTACCGGTAATCCGCGTTCCCGGGCCTGTGCCTCGGTAAGGCCGACGGCCGCCACTTCCGGGTCGGTGAAGACCACCTGCGGCACGGCGGCTCGGTCCGCCGTCGCGACCTGCGGCCCCCAGTCCGCCGGGTCGATCTCGCGGCCGGCTGCTCGCGCCACGATGGCCGCCCCCACCTGGCGCGCCTGGTACTTGCCCTGATGGGTCAGCAGGGCTCGCCCGTTCACGTCGCCCGCCGCGTAGAGCCACCCGCCCGGTACGCCGGTGACCCGCAGCGTGTCGTCCACCTCGAGCGCGTTGCCCGGTTCCAGCCCGAACTGCTCCAGGCCGAGGTCCGAGGTCGCCGCGCGACGGCCGAGCGCGACCAGCAGCTCGTCGCCGTCCAGTCGCTCACCGTCCCGCGTGGTCACCAGCAGCGACCCTCCGTCCGTGGCGCGGGCCACCCTGGCGACCTGGGTGTCGAGCCGCACATCCACGCCGCGACGGCGCAGCGCGTCGGCAACCGAATCCGACACGAACGGCTCGTACTTGGCGAGTAGCCGGCCGGACCGCTCGATGAGGGTGATCTGCCGGGCACCCAAGTCGGTATAGGCCGTCGCCATCTCGACCCCCACGACGCCGCCGCCCAGGATGAGCAGCCGGTCCGGGACCGTGTGCGCGCTGGTCGCCTCCCGGGAGGTCCAGGGCCGGGCTTCGGCCAGCCCGTCGATCGACGGGATCGCCGGGACGGACCCGGTCGCCACCACCACCGCGTGTCGAGCCGCCAGGGCGGTGACCGTTCCGGCCTGGTCACGCACTACCACCTGCCGGGGTCCGGCAATCCGGCCCCGGCCGCGTACCAGCTGCAGTCCGGCACCCTCAAGCCAGCGGACCTGGCCGTCGTCCTTCCAGTGACTGGTGAACCCATCCCGTCGGGCCAGCACCGCCGGCACGTCCACCCGGTCCCGGACCGCCTGCTTGGCGCCGTCGACGACCCCCGCTGCAGCAAGCGCCTGGCCCGGACGCAACAGCGCCTTGCTCGGCATACAAGCCCAGTACGAGCACTCGCCGCCGACCAACTCCGCCTCCACCAGTACCGCGGACAGACCACCACGGACGACGGTGTCACCGACGACCTCGCCGGTCGAACCACCGCCGAGGACGATCACGTCGTACTCGCGCGGCGGGCCCGTCGCGGCAGTGCCCGATTCCGCAGTCATGGCAGCCTCCTGAAACCCGCAGTCGATCCCTCGATCTTCCGCCTGCCCCGTCCGGATAGCTGCTACGCCTGCGGTGTGTCGTTATCGCTTCAGCGCGTATAGCTGATAAATCTGATTGGATTAGTTAAGTACATCACATTCGATTGACGACGGTGCACGCGATTCGGCATCGTGACCTTCGTGATCAGCGCTGTGCCTCTCGCCACACGCCGCCACGTCGACTTCAAGCGGACGTGCAGCGCGACGTGTCGCCGTAACGGTCGTTGACCCAGGCCAGCTAGCTCCCGCCCTGCCGCCGGCCGACACCGGCCCCGCAGACGAACCGCCCCGGACCAGCCATGGCTGGCACCGGATCGATGCGGGCGACCTGCGTGCGTCGCGACCGCCCATCGTGGGCGGCTCCTGCCCCAAGCCGTGCTCGGCATGACCGTGCGGCGAGCCACACCACGAGCGAATCCCCCGGAAATACGAACCGAAACACGAAGGAGCAACCAGCATGACTGCCATCGCTGACAAGACCGGCCTCGACATCCGTCCGGTCGCGGGGCACATCGGTGCGGAGATCCGCGGCATCGACCTGGGGTCCGACCTCGACGACGCCACCATCGCCGCAATCCGCGAGACGCTGTTGCGGTGGAAGGTGGTCTTCTTCCGCGACCAGACGATCGGCCACGCGGAACAGGTCGCGTTCACGGCGCGGTTCGGCAAGGTGACGCCGGCGCACCCACATGAGGACGAGCCGCCGCCCGGCTTCCCGCAGATTCTGCCGATCGACAGCCGCCGCTACGAGAAGAAGTTCGGCAAGAGGATCTCGACGTACGACAACGGCTGGCACACCGACGTCACCGCGCTGGTGAACCCGCCGTGGGGCTCGGTGCTGCGGGCTGAGACGGTGCCGCCGTACGGCGGCGACACGGCGTGGACGAACCTCGTCGCTGCGTACGAGGGGCTGCCGAAACCGCTGCGTGACCTGGCCGACACACTGCGTGCCAAGCACAGCTTCGGGCAGCTCGGCAAGGTGATCGCATCCACCAGCAGCTACGCCCAGAAGATCGCCACGAACCCGCTGGTGGCCATCCACCCGATAGTCCGGGTGCACCCGGAGACGGGAGAGCGCGCGCTCTACGTCAGCCCGACCTTCACCGGACACGAGCGCGAGATCATCGGGCTGTCGTCCCGGCAGAGCGCACACCTGCTCGAGCTGTTCTGGGAGCAGGCGTCGCGGCCCGAGTACACGGTCCGCTTCCGCTGGGAGCCGGGCAGCGTGGCCTTCTGGGACAACCGGTCCACCGCGCACCTCGGTCCGTCCGACCTCGGCCACTTGAACTTCGACCGTGTGCTGTACCGCACCACGCTGGAGGGCGAGATTCCGGTCGGGACCGACGGGACGCCCTCGGAGGCGCTGGCCGGGAAACCGTTCCTCGGCAGCTGACCTCCACTGCCGACGCCGGAGGACGCTTCGTCGGCCGTTCTCCGGCGTCGGCACCCCTCACCGTCATCGATACCGCTCTTCGACACCGATTGGTGAACGCTCGTGTTTCGCATCTCGATCAGACTTCTGTCCCTCGCCGTTGCTGCTGCTTTGACCGCGACGGCGTGTGGCTCCTCCGCTTCCTCGGCGAGCAGCGGTGACGGCGGCGGTGGTGGCAACGCGGTCACGCTGCGGGTCGGCGACCAGAACAAGCAACTCGAAGAGCCACTCGATCTGTCCGGCCAGAGCAAGGGCACGTCGTACGGCTTGCAGTGGTCCAACTTCCTGGACGGACCACACATGGACGCCGCCTTCGCTGCGGGCAAGATCGACGTCGGTTTCCTGGGCGACTCTCCTGCGCTCCTAGCGACCGCATCCGGCGCGAACGCCGTCGTCGTCGGTGCCCTTAAATTCCAGCCAAACAGCGCGTACGCCTTGGTCGCGAAGCCCGGCTCGGGCATCACGACGCTGGCGGACCTACGAGGCAAGAAAGTCGCGTTCACCCAGGCCACCGCGCTACAGGGCTATGCCCTACAGGCGCTCGGCACGGTCGGCCTTACCCAGAAGGACATCACCGTGGTCAATGTCCCCGGGGCGTCGCTCGGGACGACGCTGAATCCGGTGGCGCAGACGCGGCCGTTCTCGCATCGTTCTTACTGACGAGCTACCTGCAGCAGCATCCGGACGCAAGAGTCCTGTCGGCGCCTGTGACGACCTACTGCGTCTTGCTTGCCACTCGGCAGGCGCTCGACAACCCGGCGAAAAAATCGGCCATCTACGATCTCGTCGACCGCCTGGCGAAAGCCGGCGACTGGGTGCAGGCCAACGCGGACACATACGTACAGAACTACTTCGTCGAGTTCCAGCACCAAGATCCGGCGGGTGCGAAAGAAGGCTACCGTCGGAGCGGGCCACCGCTATGGACCGCCCCGTCGACCGATCTGATCGCACACCAGCGAACGCAGGCAAAGCTGCTGGTCAGCGTCGGAGTGCTCCCGAAGGGGTTCGACCCCGATGATCAGTTCGACGCTTCTGTGACGCAAGAGGTCAGGAAGGTCCTGCAGCCGGCAGGCACGCCATGACCGCCGCCGCTGCGCACACCATCGCGGATGCGTCCTTCCGCCCGAGCGAGACCGCCGTCGGCGTCCCCCTCGAGGTCGAGGACCCGACCGACGGTCGGCGAACGACCGGCCGGCGGTTCGTGGTGCCCGGGTGGGTCCGGCGACTGGCCGGTCCGGTATTGCTGTTGGCGCTCTGGTGGGCGGTGACCGGATTCCACGTGGTCGACAGCCGATCACTCACCGGCCCCGGGTCCGTTTTCCGGGCCGCCCACGAGATGTGGGGCAGCGGGGAACTGCCGCGAGACCTTGGCACATCGCTGTCCCGGGTGGGGTGGGGCCTCGCCATCGGCGTGGCAGTCGGTCTCGCGCTTGCTGTGGTGTCCGGCTTCTTCCGGCTCGGCGAGGATCTGCTGGACTCCTCGATGAACATTCTGCGCACCGTGCCGGTCGTCGCGCTGACGCCGCTGATCATCGTGTGGATGGGTATCGGCGAGCCGGCCAAGATCTTCCTCATCGCTACCGGCACGGCTTTCCCGATCTACATGAACACGTTCGCCGCGATCCGCGGCGTCGACAACAAGCTCGTGGAAGCGGGCAAGGCGTTCGGACTGGGACGGCTCGGCCTGATTCGCCGGGTCATCGTGCCCGGCGCGGTGCCCGGCTTCCTGGTGGGGCTGCGCTGGTCCTGGGGCGTGGCCTGGCTGCTGTTGATCTTCGCCGAGCAGGTCAACGCCAGCAGCGGCATCGGCTACCTGATGACACAGGCGCAGAGCTGGAATCGCACCGACATCATCATCATGGGCGTCGTTCTCTACGGACTCCTCGGCCTGCTGGGCGATGTCGTGGTCCGATTGCTCGAGGGAACGCTGCTGTCCTGGCGACGCGGATTCGTGGGCACATGACCGCCCGTACCGCGCCCCGCGAGGCGCATTCGGCACCGACGACAAGCCCGGAACACGGCGTGGCCGTACGAACCAGCGCGCTGCGACGGGTCTTCGGCGAGCGCGCGGTACTCGACGGTGTGGATCTGACCGTTCACTCCGGAGAATTCGTGGTATTGCTCGGGGCCAGCGGCTCCGGAAAGTCCACGCTGCTCAAGATCTTGAGCGGCTTCGACCGGAGGGTAGAGGGCGACATCTCGGTAGCCAAGCGCCGAGCGGTGGTCTTCCAGGAACCTCGGCTGCTGCCCTGGGCCCGTGTCCTTGCGAATGTGACGGTCGGGCTCCGGGACAAGGATGCGAGGGCCAGGGGCATCACGGCCCTGGCGGAGGTCGGTCTCGCGGGCCGGGAACGGTCCCGCCCGCTGACCCTGTCCGGTGGCGAGGCTCAGCGCGTCGCCCTCGCCCGCGCACTTGTCCGCGAGCCGGACCTGGTGATGCTCGACGAGCCGTTCGGTGCGCTCGACGCCCTCACCCGGGTGAAGATGCACGGTCTGCTGCGCGAGCTCTGCGAGCGGCATCGTCCTGCGGTGCTGCTCGTGACCCACGACGTCGACGAGGCGATTCTGCTGGCCGACCGGGTGCTCGTGCTCAGCGGCGGGCGGTTCCACCTCGACCAGCCGGTAGACCTGCCGTCCCCCAGGTCCCGCACCGGCATCGAATTCGGCCGGCTGCGGACCCGGCTACTGCACGAACTGGGCGTCAACGAAGAGCTGACGCGCTACGAACCGCCCGGCGCCACAGATACGACGACGGGCACACCGCCAGCGCGATGACCAAGCAGCCCGGTCACTGGCCGATCTGCAGGGCCCCGTCGACCCGGACGATCGCGCCGCTGGTGTAGCTCGATGCCGGGCTGGCAAGGAACAGCGCAGCGGTGACGACCTCCTCGGGGCGGCCGGGGCGGCCGATCCCGCTGTCGACGTGCGCGCGTTGCTCCTGCGGCCATGCCTTCGCGATGTCCGTCAGGAACGGACCGGCGGACAGCGTGTTCACCCTGACCTTCGGGCCGTACTCAGCAGCCAACGAGCGGGTCATGGCGTTCAGGGCCGCCTTCGAGCTGCCATAGGGGACGACGCTGGGCAGCGGCATCAGCGCCCCCGATGAGGAGACGTTGATGATGTTGCCGCCGTCGCCGTCGTACATCCGCTTGGCGATCTGGCTGGCCAGCCGGAAGGGCCCCTTGAAGTTGAGACCCATGACGGCGTCGAACAGCTCCTCGGTGACCTCGTGGCTCGGCATGGCCGGGCTCATGCCCGCGTTGTTGACCAGCAGGTCGACGCGACCGAACTCGCCGTACACGGTCTCGATGCACTGGTCGATCGAGTCCCACTTGGCGGCGTGCAGCTGCACCGGCAGCGCACGCCGGCCCAGCGCCCGTACTTCCTCGGCGACCTTCTCGCAGTTGTCGAGCTTGCGGCTGGCCACGACGACGTCGGCGCCGCGCTCCGCGAAGGCACGCACCATCTCGTACCCGAGGCCACGGCTGCCGCCGGTAACGAGCGCGACGATCCCGGACAGGTCGAAGTATGGATCTACTGGCATCGGCGCAGCATCTCACGCAGCAAGATCGGCCGCGCACCGCCCCCGTCCGGAACCCGCCGCGGAACGGGAGCACCCGTGGTGAATCAGAGGGGCAGGTCGAGCAAGGCTTCCAGGCCCACCGTCAGCCCAGGCCGGGAGCCCACCTCCCGGACCGCGAGAAGCACGCCGGGCATGAACGACGCTCGGTCCAGCGAGTCGTGCCGGATCGTCAGGGTTTCCCCGGGGCCACCGAGCAGCACTTCCTGGTGCGCGACCAGGCCGCTGAGCCGCACGCTGTGCACCGGCACGCCGGCCACGGATGCGCCGCGAGCGCCCTCGAGGGCGTCGGAGGTGGCATCCGGACCGCCCGCCGGCAGCCCGGCTGCGGTTCGCGCCGCAGCGGCCAACTCGGCCGTCCGGCGCGCGGTGCCGCTCGGCGCATCGGCCTTGTTCGGGTGGTGTAGCTCGATGATCTCCACCGCGTCGAAGTAAGGCGCGGCAACGGCGGCGAACCGCATCATCAGCACGGCCGCGATACCGAAGTTCGGGGCAATCACGACGCCCTGCGACGGGGCGGCGGCGAGCCATCGCTCCACCTGCTCAAGGCGATCAGGGGTGAAGCCGGTCGTTCCGACGACGACGGACAGGCCCGCATCCAGGCACCAACGCAGGTTCTCCATGACCACATCCGGCACGGTGAAGTCCACCACGACCTGGGCGGCGCGCAGCGGTTCCCTGTCATCCCCGATGTCCACGGCAGCGACCAGTTCGAGTCCGGGAGCGGCCTGCACCGCACGCACGACCTCCGCGCCCATTCGACCCCGGGAGCCGAGCACCGCGACCCGGATCGGTTCTGCCCCACTCATGCGACCAGCTCCTCCAGATCGGCCTTCGGGAAAGCACCCACACCGGTCACCGCCAGCGGCGCGCCCAGCAGCGCACCAGCCAGCGTCCGAACGTCGTCCGGGCTCACCGCGTCGATGCGGGCGAGATCCTCAGCCACCGGAACCAGCTCGCCACGCAGCAATTCGCCCCGCCCCCAACGGGTCATCCGGGTCTCGGTGTCCTCGTGGCTCAGCAGCAGGCTGCCCCGCACCTGTCCGCGCCCGAGCGCCACCTCTGCGTCCGTCAGGCCGCGGGTGGCGACGTCGGCAAGCTGCTCCCGGCAGATCGCGAGCACGTCCCGGACCCGGCGCGGCTGGCAGCCGACATAGATGCCGAGCGCGCCGTCGTCGGCGTACGCGGCGGTAAAGGAGTAGACGCTGTACGCGAGCCCGCGCTTCTCCCGGATCTCCTGGAACAGCCGGCTCGACATGCCGCCACCGAGTGCGGCGTTCAGCACCGCGAGTACCATCCGCCGGTCGTCACCGCGGGCCAGCGCTCGAGCGCCGAGCACCAGGTTCGCCTGCTCGGTCCGGCGGCGCAGCATCCTTACCGGCTGCGCCGGCCGGCCTAGGGGCGACCCGCTCAGGCCGGGTGCCGGCGTGCCCGATACGGGCGCCGCATCGGCAAGCCACCCGCCGAAGGCGCGACGGACCAACCGGAGCAGCCGGTTGTGGTCGAGCTGACCAGCGGCGGCAATCACCACTCGGTCCGGGGTGTACGTCCGGCGCCAGTACCGCGCGATGGTCGCCCGCGACATCGCTTCGATGCTCGCGACGCTGCCGAGCACGGGGCGGCCCAGCGGCGCATCTCCGAACAGCGCCCGGGCGAACTGCTCGTGCGCGACGTCCGCGGGGTCGTCCGCCTCCATCGCGATCTCCTCGAGGATCACTCCGCGCTCCGCCTCGACGTCGGCCGAGTTCAGCAACGACGAGAGCACCATGTCCGCCAGCACGTCGACGGTGAGCGGGAGGTCGGCGGCGAGCGCGCGAGCGTGGTAGCAGGTGTGATCCTTGGTGGTGTACGCGTTCAGCTCGCCGCCGACCCGCTCGAGCGAGGCACTGATCTCCTGGGCCGTGCGCCGGGCAGTCCCCTTGAACAGCAGGTGTTCCAGGTAATGGCTCGCACCAGCCTGTCGCGGTGACTCGTATCGGGACCCGGTCCCGACGAAGATCCCGACGGCCACCGAACGAGCGGCCGGCAAGTGCTCGCTGACCACCCGCAGCCCGCCGGGCAGCAACGAACGGCGGACGACCCCGGCGTGAGGGTCGTCCGCCGTCGGATGCTGTCGCCGCGGCATGCCTGGCTACTCGCCGGCCGCGACCACCGGCTGCAAACTGATCTTGCCGCGGCTGTCGATCTCCGCGATCTCCACCTGGATCTTGGTACCCACCGGGGCCACATCGTCCACGTTCTCGACCCGCTTCCCACCGGCAAGAGCCTTGAGCTTGCTGATGTGCAACAGGCCGTCCCGCCCCGGAGTCAGCGACACGAAGGCGCCGAAGTTGGTGGTCTTCACCACGGTGCCGAGGTAGCGTTCGCCGACCTCCGGCATCTGCGGGTTCGCGATCGCGTTGATCTGCGCACGGGCCGCCTCGGCACTCGGGCCGTCGGTCGCACCGATGTAGATGGTCCCGTCGTCCTCGATCGATATCTGCGCACCGGTCTCGTCCTGGATCGTGTTGATGGTCTTGCCCTTGGGCCCGATCACCTCACCGATCTTGTCGACCGGGATCTGCACCGAGATCACCCGCGGCGCGTACGGGCTCATCTCGTCGGGCCCGTCGATCGCCTCGTTCATGACCTCGAGGATCGTCAGCCGGGCGGCGCGAGCCTGCTTGAGCGCCTGCGCGAGCACATCCGACGGGATGCCGTCCAGCTTGGTGTCGAGCTGCAGGGCAGTCACGAACTGCTGGGTGCCGGCGACCTTGAAGTCCATGTCGCCGAACGCGTCCTCGTCACCGAGGATGTCGGTCAGCGCGACGAACTCGCCGCCCTCGCTGACCAGGCCCATCGCGATGCCCGCGACCGGCGCCTTGAGCGGCACCCCCGCGTTCAACAGGGCGAGCGTGGAGGCGCAGACCGAGCCCATCGACGTCGAGCCGTTGGACCCGAGCGCCTCGGAGACCTGCCGGATCGCGTACGGGAACTCCTCCCGACTCGGTAGCACCGGTAGCAGCGCCCGCTCGGCGAGCGCGCCGTGGCCGATCTCGCGCCGCTTGGGCGAACCGACCCGGCCGGTCTCCCCGGTCGAGTACGGCGGGAAGTTGTAGTTGTGCATGTAGCGCTTACGGGTTTCCGGCGAGAGCGTGTCCAGCTGCTGCTCCATCCGCAGCATGTTCAAGGTGGTGACGCCCATGATCTG
>DASZVT010000050.1:0-5899 GCA_035546915.1 Mycobacteriales bacterium
ACCATGGCGCACGCGTTCGTGCTGCTGCACGACCGGGAGGTGGACGCGTTCGGCAGCCAGGTCGCTGCTCTCGGTGCCGACACCACCCTGTTGGTCGATACCTATGACATCGCGACCGGGATACGTGCAGCGGTGCAAGCCGCCGGGACGACCCTCGCCGCGATCCGGATCGACTCCGGGGATCTCGCGGTGCACGCGCACCGCGCCCGAGCGCAGCTCGACGCGCTGGGCGCCTCCGACACCAAGATCGTGCTGTCCAGCGACCTCGACGAGCACGCGCTGGCAGCGCTCGCGGCAGCACCGGTCGATGCATTCGGGGTCGGGACCAGCGTGGTCACCGGCGCCGGCGCACCGACGGCCGGGCTGGTGTACAAGCTGGTCGAGGTCGACGGCCGACCCGTCGCCAAGCGTTCCGAGGGCGGCAAGGAAACTCGTGGCG
Organism: Mycobacteriales bacterium; assembly: GCA_035546915.1. Lineage (GTDB taxonomy): Bacteria > Actinomycetota > Actinomycetes > Mycobacteriales > CAJCIY01 > DASYGP01. The sequence continues at coordinate 440 of DASZVT010000050.1, forward strand.
GCCGCAAGACAGCCCTGCGTCGCCACCGCGCCAGCGGCACCGCCACCGCCGAGGTAGTTCGCGCCGGCAGCCCGCCGGCGGCCCAGCCCGGTGACCGGATCCTGACGATTCCCTACGTCCGGCACGGAGAGCCGGTTGCCGATCTGCCGGACTTGCAGGCGGCACGCGCGCATCACCACAGCGCGATGATCACGCTGCCGTGGGAAGGGTTGAAGCTCTCCCACGGCGAACCCGCGCTGCCCACGATAACGCGATGACGCGATGCGGCTGGCGTGAACGCCCCGGTCGGCCCGGTCTCGTGTTACGGAGGCGGAGTGCTGGGCAAGACCGCATTATGAATGGTGACCTGGCAGGAAAGAAGATCGCATTTCTGGTCGCAAACTCCGGGGTCGAGCAGATCGAACTCACCAGACCTTGGGACGAGGCCCGATCGGCTGGCGCCGACACACGGCTGCTTGCGCCGCAGTTAGGCCAGGTCCAAGGGTTCCACCACGACGTGGAGCGAGCCGACCAGTTTCCGGTCGACGCGGAGGTCGGGCATTCCTCTGCCGGCGAGTACGAAGGATTGGTGCTGCCGGGAGGCACCACCAACGCGGACCGACTGCGCCTAGTCCCGGAGGCGGTGGCGTTCGTACGAAGTTTCGTCGCGGCGGCCAAGCCGGTGGCGGCGATCTGTCACGGACCATGGGCGCTGGTCGAGGCAGACGTCGTGCGCGGCAAGACGCTCACCAGTTATCCCAGTCTGCAGACGGATATTCGGAACGCCGGTGGCAGCTGGGTCGACAAGGAGATCTTTGTCTGCCCGGGCAACGGCTGGGAACTGGTGACCAGCCGGAAGCCGGACGATCTCGACGCGTTCTGTGCCGCGATGTTGCGGGCGTTCATGAGTCCTGCAGGAATCGGACCGTGACGGCCGCGAGGGCGCCGGGCAGCGCGAAGTCCAGCGTGTGCCAGCCGCCGGCGATCGTCGCCAGCTGACCGGCAGGCAGGCAGTCGACTAGTTGGCGAGCCCACCGGGCTGAGACGATGTGGTCGCGGCCGCCGCGCACCACCAGCGTCGGTGCGGACACGCGGGGGGCGCGTTCCTCCGGAGCGTCGTGCAATCCGGCCCGGAACGCCAGGATCGGGGTACGCAGACCGGAATGGGCGTAGCTCTTGGCCAATCCGACTGCCAGCAGCGACGGCTCGCCGACCATGGTCGGAAGCCAGCGCCGCAGCTGCCCGAGAAGCGTACGAGACCCCGCCTCGAACGTCGGGCTCACCAGCACCAGCCGGGTCAGCAACCGAGGCGCCGCGGCGGCCACGGCGAGGGCCACCTGCGCACCGAACGAGCTGCCCACCAAGTACACCGCGCCATCGGCGCGGTCTGCGACGAACTCGGTCGCGGCTTCGGCGAACGCGTCCACGCTGGTCAACCGGTGCGGCCCCCGGCTGCGACCGAACCCAGGCATATCCGGGATGACCACCCGCCAGTGCCGGGCCAGCAAGCTACCGTGCGGGGCCATGTACGCGCCCTCACCGAGCCCCGGGATGAAGATTACGAGATGTTCTGGGTCTTCCGGTTCCGCGGTTGATTCCCTGACATACCAGCGTGTACCGCCGATCTGTCGGGTACTGCTGACGAATCCGGTCATGGCGAAGCGCAGATACCCGGGGAGGCGCACCGAAAACGCCGGGCGGCGACCGCACCGGTACCAGCCGGACGGGACGGAGCGAGACCGTCTCAGTTGTCGGCGAGCGGCCTGCCGTAACGCTTCCGGACCCGCTCGCGCATGCCGGCGTCGGATCGCGACGCGGGCTGGATGAAGATCTCGTCCAGCTCGTCGAACCTGCCCCGTAGCGCCGCGTCGATCCGCATACACGCCTTCTCCAGGTCGGCGGCAGACAGCGTGTCGACGAAGTCCACCCGGGAACACAGCAGGATGCGACCGGTCCCGGTGCGCATGGTCAGTAGATCGACGACGTCGACGATCTCGGGCTGTTGCTCAAGCAATACTTCGATCGCTCGAAGCAACCGCGGGTCTGCCTGCTTCCCGATGAGCAACGCCTGGCAGGCTCGCGTCAGCAGCACTGCGACCCCCAGCAGGAGTGTGCCGATCAGCAGTGACGCGAGCCCGTCCCACCATTGCGCGCCGGTCAGCGCGTGCAATCCGACACCGAGCGCGGCGATCACGATGCCGACCAGCGCGGTGGAGTCTTCGAGTGTCACGCTGTTGAGAGTCGGGTCGGACGGGTCGCGCACATACTCGCGGACGGACTGCCGGTGTCGAGTCGTGTGGTCCCGGACCTGCCGTGCCGCCTGCCGGAAGGAGGTGGCTTCGAGCACGAAGGCCAGCGCGAGCACGGCGTAGTTCAACCAGAGTCGGGACGCGGGCTCGGCTGGGCCGGTAATGGTACGGACGCCCTGGAAGAACGAGAACGCGGCGCCGGACACGAAGATCGCTCCCGCGGCCAGCAACGACCAGAAATAGCGTTCCTTGCCGTACCCGAACGGGTGGATCCGGTCGGCGGGGCGCCGGGATCGGCGCAGCGCCACGAGCAGCAACAACTCGGTGGCACTGTCGCCACCAGAGTGGGCAGCCTCGGAGAGCAACGCGCCGGAACCGGACAGCAGGCCGGCAGCGAGCTTGAGGACGCCGACCCCGACGTTCGCCGCCAGCGCGAGCAGGACGGTGAACGTCCGTCCGTCTCTATCGCTGGGGCTGCGCTCACCCGCTGCGGTCACACCACCAGTGGCAACACTTCGTTGGTTAGGAAACGCAGGGCGCCTTGCTGGTCCGGGCCCATCTGCGCGATGTACACCTCGTCGAAGCCGGCATCGACGAACTGCTGAACCGAATCGGCGGCGCGCTGGGCATCCGGTCCACCGCCTGTTCGGAAGCCGCGTAACAGATCTTCAGACCGGCCTGTGTCGCTCCCGTCCCTCCTGCGCGGCGGTACTCGCGCAGCCCCTCGGCATCGGGTGACGTGCTGATCCAACCGTCGGCCACCCTGGCCGCGAGCGCGGTGGATTCGGGGCCGAAGCCGGAGACGAGGATCGGCGGCGGCCGCGGCGGCAACGAGAAAATGCGGGCATTGTGGACGGTGAAGTACCTGCCCTCGTGGGTGACCGTGTCGCCGGCCCAGAGCCGCCGGATCACCGCTATCGCTTCCTCGAGACGGCCCAATCGGATGCTCACCGGGGGCCAGGCGTCGCCCAGGATGTGCTCGTTCAGTGCCTCACCGGAACCGACGCCGAAGCGGAACCGATCCGCGGCCATGCTCGCCACCGTGGCGGTCGCCTGCGCGAGTACGGCCGGATGGATGCGGAAGGTCGGGCACGTAACCGCCGTGGTCAGCCGCAGTTCGGTCGTCGCCGCGATCGCGCCGAGCACAGACCAGACGAACGGGCTCTGTCCCTGCGCGGTGTTCCACGGGTGGTAGTGGTCGGAGACCCAGATCCGCTCGAACCCGGCGGATTCCGCCTGACGCGCCGTGTCCACCAGCGTCGGTGCGTCCAATTCCTCGGACGAGAGGGTGAATCCGAAGGACGTCATGAATGGGTGGTACCCACCTTCGGCGCCGGCTCACGTCGGCTGCCCGGCAATACGTTGCGGGGTGGTCGCGCACCGCGCCGACACGGGTTTGGCCGGGTTCGGGAACAGGAACACCATGGCATGGCTCGGAATCAGGTGGCGGCGTCGACGGATTCCGCAGCGGGCCCGGCGCACGACACCGCGTCTTTCGTACCGCACAGCCGCAAGCTCGGGGTGCTGGCGCGCGCCGCGGCCGGATGCCGGGGCTGCGAACTGCACGAGCACGCTACCCAGACCGTTTTCGGGGCCGGGCCGGCATCGGCCGCCGTCATGCTGGTCGGCGAGCAGCCCGTGGCTGCAGGCGGAACTCTCCGCCGTCGAACCTGTCGTCCTCGTCACGCTCGGTGCCACTGCGGCGCAGTCGCTTTTCGGACCCGGATTCCGGCTCACCCGGCATCGGGGCGAATGGATCCCTTGGCCGCCGGCACGAGGACCTTACGCAGCGGCCCGCAACCCGGTCCGGCTCGCACTCGCGACGATTCATCCGTCGGCAGTGCTGCGCGGCGAACCGAAGCGCCGTGACGAACTCTACGCGGGGCTGGTCGAGGACCTGTCACGTGCCCGATCAGGCGCCGAATGACTACCGCGACGGGTCCGGTGGCCGGCGGCGCGGAGAGGTCAATCGGATCGAGTCGTGCAAGCCGAATTTCCGGAAGCCCTCGACGTCGTCGGCGGTCAAGCCGGTGAGAGTCAGGCTGCCACCGAGGGCGCGTGTCTCCTCGGCGACCCGATTGAGCAGCCCGACACAGGCCGGAGATCGGTGCGACAGATGCTGCAGGTCGAGGCGCAGGTGCCGATGTCCGGCCCGGATGATCCCGGCGAGTACAGCACCTAGCTGCGGGCTGGTCTCCGGGATGAGTTGGCCGCGGAGCCGAACCTCGGTCGCGTCCTCGGATGTGGAAGTGGTGATGATCAGGTCGGTGATAGGCCCATAGCCCGGCCTCGACGATTCCGGCGTCTCCTCGACTCGTGTCACTCAGCTAGCTTACGTCGTAAGCCTTGATCATGTGGAACCTGGCCATCCGACAAGCCCAGCGCGCTTCGCGTCACGGCTCGTGGTCGCGGCCCTCCGCGGGCGCACCTTGTCACAATGGACCGAATCGGATGGGTGCAGGAGGTGTGCGTTGACCAAGAGCGACGACCCGTCGTCGCTCCGGGCGGAGCCGGAGCGACGGACGCCGTTGGACCGCGCGCAGGTGGTCCGTGCCGCGATCGAGCTCATCGACGAGCACGGTGCGCACGCATTGTCGATGCGCCGGCTCGGTCGACGTCTGAACGTCGAGGCAATGTCGCTGTACAAGCACGTGGACAGTCGGGACACGCTCCTCGACGGTGTGATCGCCGCGATCATCGACGAACTGTTCGACGATCCGGAGACGCACCTGCGCGAGACCGACAGCTGGTCGGATTATTTGGTCCGCGTCGCGCACGGGGTGCGGCGCAATGCGCTGGCGCACCCGAACGTATTTCCACTGGTGGCCACCCGACCACCGGAAGCACCGTGGATCCGGCCTCCGCTGCGCTCGCTCCCCTGGGTCGAATCGTTCCTGCTCAGCCTGCGCACCCACGGCTTCGATGCAGACGCGGCTGTGTACACCTACCGTGCCTTCACCAGCTTCTTGCTCGGCCACTTGCTGCTCGAGGTTGCCGCCCTCGGCGCCGACACGGGGCCGATCGCTTCGCCCGAATCGACCCACCCCAGCGGGCTGCGACTTGACGACTACCCCAACGTGCAAGAGCTGCGGCCGAAGTTGACCGAGAATGCGGCGGCGGAAGAGTTCGACGAGTCGCTGGACAATCTGCTCAATCGCCTTCAGGACGTCCGCACCCACGGCCTGCTCTGAGTTGTCGGCCGACCATCGGCCGCCATGGCGCAGCGGTTCCG
>DASZVT010000051.1:0-26903 GCA_035546915.1 Mycobacteriales bacterium
CATCCGGGTGCAACCAGACGAAGGCATCACGCTGCGCTTCGGTTCCAAGGTGCCGGGGGCGGCGATGGAGGTGCGGGACGTGTCGATGGACTTCCTCTACGGAGAGGCGTTCACCGAGGGCTCACCGGAGGCGTACGAACGGCTGATCCTGGACGTGCTGCTGGGTGACGCCACCCTCTTCCCCCGCAACGCAGAGGTCGAGGCGTCCTGGCAGGTGATCGACCCGATCGAACAGTTCTGGGCCGCGGGCGGCGGCCCGGAGCACTACCGGGCCGGCGAGTGGGGTCCGCGGTCCGCGGACGAGATGCTCGCCCGCGACGGCCGGACTTGGCGGCGGCCATGACCCGCATCCACGGCAGTCGGTCCGCCCTTGCGCGGGCGGGACGGCCGGCATGACCACCCTCTGGAGCACGACCGGCTCGGAAGTGGTCCGGGCATTGATCGCCGAGCGCCGGATCGCCGGGGCCGTGGCCAGCGGCGTGGTGCTGACCCTGGTGGTGATCGCGGACGAGAGTGCGGTCGAGGCGGCGGAGCAGGCGGCGACGGTCGCGGCGAGTCAACATCCATGCCGGCTGGTGCTGGTCGTACGGCGCAACGTGCTGGACCCGCAGTCCCGTCTCGACGCCGAGGTGCTCATCGGCGGCCGGCTCGGGCCGGGCGAGGCGGTGGTGCTGCGGATGAACGGCCGGCTGGGCCTGCACGCGGAGTCGGTCGTACTCCCGCTGCTCGCGCCGGACGCACCGGTGGTGACCTGGTGGTACGGCGATCCGCCCGACCTGATCGCGCATGATCCGCTCGGAGTGCTGGCCGACCGCCGCGTCACGGACGTGCACAACACCGCCGACCCGATCACCGCGCTGCGGGCTAGGGCGCAGGACTACGCGCCTGGCGATACGGATCTGGCCTGGGCCCGGACGACGTCGTGGCGTAGCACTCTGGCCGCCGCATTCGACACCGTCCAGGGGCAGGCGACAGCGATCGAGGTCGAGGGTGGCGGCAGCAGCGCGAGCACGGCGCTGCTGGCAGCCTGGCTCGGCTGCCGGCTGGGCGTCGAGGTCGCGGTCCGGTCCCGGGACGAACCCGGTATCGCCGAGGTACGGCTGCAGATCGACGGCGGGCAGCGCGCTGGTGGGATCGACATCCGGCTCGGTCGGGACGGAGATCGCGCCGGACTACTCACCCGTACCGGACAGGCGGACCGACGGATGCCACTCCCCCGCGCCGAACGTGGCGAGCTCATGGCCGAGGAACTGCGGCGGCTCGACCACGATCCGATCTACGCGGCAGCACTGGCGCGGATCGGCGGGCTCGCCGACCTCAGCGAGCGATCGCCGTACCGAACCCACGTCTGGCGGGACCCGGACGAGCGGGCGGCGGCGCAATGACGGGTACGCTGCTCGTGGTCGCGCCGGACCGGGACACGCTGGCGGCGCTGGTCGCCGGTCGACTGATCGCTGCTCTGGCCGACGCCCAGGCACAGCGGCCGGTCGCGTCGGCAGTGCTGACCGGAGGTGGTATCGGGCTGGCGGTACTGGCCGCGACCGCGGCCTCACCGGCCCGCGGCGCGGTCGACTGGTCTCGGCTGGACGTGTGGTGGGGCGACGAGCGGTTCGTACCCGCCGGGGATTCGGACCGCAATGACCGTGGCGCCGACGAGGCCCTGCTGGCGCAGGTTCCGGTTGACCCGCGCCGGGTCCATCGGATCGGCGGTCCGGACACGTATTCCACCCCCGAGCAGGCGGCCGGTGCGTACTCCGCGCAGCTGCTGAGCGCGGGTTCCGGCCGGACCCCCGACTTCGACGTGCTGCTCGCCGGGATCGGTCCCGAAGGGCACGTCGCGTCGCTGTTCCCGCACGCACCCGGACTCGCCGCGGATACACCGGCGGTGGCAGTACGGGACTGCCCGAAGCCGCCGCCGACGCGGGTCAGCCTGACGTTGCCGGCGATCTGCGCTGCTCGCGAGGTCTGGGTGATCGCGTCCGGCACCGCCAAGGCCGAGGCGGTCGCCGGCGTGCTGGCTGGCGGCGACATCGCCGCGTTGCCGGCTCGCGGGGCGCGCGGCCACGAGCGGACGGTCTGTCTGGTGGACGCCGACGCCGCGGCAGCTGTACCGCGCTAGGCGCGACGGTTGCCGACTACTTGCCGCGCAGGCGGTTCAGCGCCTCGGCGAGAATCGCGTCGCCGTCGACCTCGTTGCGCCGCTCGCGCACGTACGCGAGGTGCGTCTTGTACGGCTCGGTCTTAGGCGGGTCCGGGGTGTTGTCCTGGTCGCGACCAGCGGGGTAGCCGCATCGCGGGCAGTCCCACAGCTCCGGGATGGTCGCGTCGTGCGCGAAAGCCGGCCGGGTCTCGTGCTTGTTGGCGCACCAATACGAGACACGCGTGCGCGGGGCTGCCTCGCCGCGTTCCGCCTCGCCCATCGGGCCGGCGCCGACCCGACTCCCTCGGATCGCATTACCGCCAGCCACGCTGTCTCCTTCGTGCCGTTGCGCTCGGGTGCCCGGGCCGCGGCACCCGAGCCAGTGTACGGATCCGGATCACCGGTTGAGTAGCCCCAGACCGACGACCGACGCCACCCAGATGACGATCGCGCCGACGGTGAACCGGTCCAGGTTACGTTCCACCGTGGACGAACCGCCCAGGGATGAGGACACCCCACCGCCGAACAGGTTGGACAGTCCGCCGCCCTTGCTGCGGTGCAGCAGGATGAGCGCGACGATGGCAAAGCTGCTGATGACCACCAGCACGCGCAGCACGGTCTCCACCCGGGAAGTATCGCAGACGACGAGGCCGGACGACGCCCTGGCCACCCGTGACGCGCTGGGGCCGGATGGCAGCAGTCGCCGCGCCGCGTTTTGTCGCTCAGGTCAGCTGGACCCGCGGGTCGAGCACCGCGTAGAGCACGTCCACCACGATGTTCGCGACCACGATGAAGAAGGTCGCGACCAGCACGGTCCCGAGCACCACCGGCAGGTTGCCGTCCGACTGCGCCTGTAGCGCACTCTGACCGACTCCCTGCAGCCCGAACAGTTTCTCGGTCACGATGGTGCCGCCCAGCAGGGTTCCGATGTCGACGCCGAGCAGCGTCACGATCGGGGTGAGCGCGCTGCGCAACCCGTGCCGGTAGACGACCCGCCGCTCCGACAGGCCCTTTGCGCGCGCGGTCCGGATGTAGTCCTCACCCAGCACCTCCAGCAAGGTAGCCCGGGTGAGCCGCGCATACGTCGCCGCATTCACCAGTGCCAGCGTCAGCCACGGCAGGATCAGGTGGACCAACCACTGCACCGGATCGTGGCTGAGGGGCACATATCCCGATGGCGGGAACCAGTGCAACCCATGCACGCTGAGCTGGTAGAACAGCAGTTCCAGCAGGACCAGTCCCACCACGAAGGTCGGGATCGACAGCCCGGCCAGCGCGAACACGGTGGCCAACCGGTCCCGGATGCTCCGCGGCCGGGTCGCCGCCGCGACACCGATCGGGACGCCCATCAGCAGCCAGAGCACGGCGGCGCCGAGCGCGAGAGATGCGGTGGCGGGCAGACCGGCGGCGATGATGCTGTTCACCGACTCCTGGTTCGTGAACGAATAGCCCAGGTTGCCGTGCAGCAACCCGCTGAGGTAGTGCCAGTACTGCGCGAGCAGCGAGTGGTCCAGGTAGAGCCGGTGCTTCACGTCGGCGAGCCGGTCCGGTGGACAGATCGCGCCGCAGAAGCGGCGGGCCGGGTCACCGCCGGCGAAGAAGATCAAGAACACCGCGATGCTCACGATCAGCAGTACCAGCGCACCGAGCAGCACCCTGCGGACGAGGAAGCGCAGCACGTTCACGGCCTCACCGGCCCCGCAGCGCGCCGCCGCGGCGCGGGTCGAGAGCGTCCCGCAGGCTGTCGCCGAGCAGGTTGAACGCCAGCGTCGTGAACAGCAACGCCAGCCCCGGGAACACCAGGTACCACCATGCGACCGTGTACAGGCCCTGGTTCGAGGCGTCCGCCAGCATCTGACCCCAGCTTGCCTTCGGGACCACCACGCCCAGACCGAGGAACGAGAGCGTCGCCTCGCCGACGATGTTGACCGGGATGAGCAACGTCCCGTACACGATCACCGGAGCGATCAGGTTCGGCATGATCTCGCGCACCATGATCCGCAAGTCACCCGCGCCGCTGGCTCGCGCTGCCTCGACGAAGTCCCGCTCCCGCAACGCGAGCACTTGCCCGCGCACGATGCGCCCCGGCTGGCTCCAGGAGAAGAACGCGATCACCCCGATGGTGATCACGATGCTCGGGCCGAAACGGGCGACGAGCGCCAGTGCGGTGATCAGGAACGGGAAGCTGAGCACCACGTCCATGAAACGGGCCAGGAAGGTATCGGTCCGGCCGCCGTAATAGCCCGCCACGGTGCCGACGACCAGCCCCAGGCCGATCTCGAGCACGGTCGCGACGACGCCCACCAGCAGGCTGATCTGCGCGCCGTACAGCAGCCGGGCCAGGATGTCGCGGCCCTGGTCGTCGGTGCCGAGCCAGTGATGCGTGCTCGGCTCGATCGGGATCCCCTCGGGCGACAGCCCGTGCGGCCCGCGGTCCGGGGTGTACGGACTCTGCCCGATCAGATGACACAGGGGGGCGGCGAAAACCGCCGCGACGACGAGCAGCGCGATGAAGACGACGCAGGCGATCGCGACCCGGTCGCGGCGCAACCGCTGCCAGGCGATCTGGCCCGGGCCACGCCCCTCGATCGGCGCTGGTGGGAGGCCATTGGCACTCCCGTCGACCTCCGCCAATAGTTCGCTCATGGCGGGCCGGAACGGATCGCGGCGATCAGATCCTCGCCGGGCTGCACCGGAAACCAGCACGCGCCCAGGTGGCCGCTGTCGGTGCCGGTCTCGACCAGCGGCGGCTCCTGTTCGGCACAGATCGACTGCGCCTTCGGGCACCGGGTGTGGAACCGGCACCCGGCCGGCGGGGCGACCGGCGAGGGCATCTCGCCGGTCAGGATGATCTGCTCCCGGCCGGACGACGCTCGCGGGTCGGGAACCGGCACCGCGGACAGCAGGGCGTTCGTGTACGGGTGCGTGGGCCGGGCGTAGAGCGCCTCCGCTGCGGCCACCTCGACGACCTTTCCGAGGTACATCACGGCGACGCGGGTCGAGACATGCCGCACCACGGCCAGATCGTGGGCGATGAACAGGTACGTGAGGCCGAACTCGGCGCGCAGGTCGGTCAGCAGGTTGACGACCTGCGCCCGGATGGACATGTCCAGCGCGGACACCGGCTCGTCACAGATGAGCAGCCGGGGGCGGAGGGCGAGCGCCCGCGCGATCCCCACCCGCTGGCGTTGGCCTCCGGAGAACTCCGCCGGGAACCGGTTGTAGTGCTCCGGATTGAGGCCGACGACCTCCATCAGATCCTGGACTGCCCGACGGCGCGCAGCGCCACTGCCCTGGCGGTGGATCGCGAGCGGGTCACCGATGATCGAGCCGACCCGGCGCCGCGGGTTGAGCGACCCGTACGGATCCTGGAAGATCATCTGGATATCCCGCCGCAGCGGTCGCAATCGTCGACGGGACAGCCCGTCCATCCGCTGCCCGTCGAAGATGATCCGGCCTGCGGTGAGCGGCTGTAGGCCGGCGATCAGTCGTGCAAGCGTCGACTTACCCGACCCGCTCTCGCCCACCAGGCCGAGGGTCTCGCCCGGCTGCAATTCGAGGTCGACGCCGTCGACCGCGTGCACCCGGGCGCCCCCCCGGCCCGGCCGGCGGGCACCGCGCACCGGAAAGTGCTTGACCGCACCCTCAACGGCGAGCAGCGGCCCCTCGGTCATGGCGCGCCCGGCGCAGTAGCCGGTTCCGACACGTGATCGGGGAGCCAGCACGCGGACTGGTGTTCGCCGGGCTCGGTCAGCCGACGCAGTCCGGGACGCTCGGTGACGCAGCGGTCGAACGCGTGCGCGCACCGGGGGTGGAATGCACACCCGGACGGCAGCCGGATCGCGCTCGGAGGCTGGCCTGCAATGGCGCGCAGTCGCCCTGGAGCGCCACCCGGGATCGAGTCGAGCAGGCCCTGCGTATACGGGTGGTGCGGGCTGGCAAAAAGCCGGAACCGGTCTGCCCGTTCCACCACCGCCCCTGCGTACATCACCGCGATGTCGTCGGCCACCTGGGCCACCACACCGAGGTCATGCGTGATCATCAGCAACGCAAGGCCGTATTCCCGCTGCAGTCGGGCCAGCAACGCGAGGATCTGAGCCTGGACGGTGACGTCGAGTGCGGTGGTCGGCTCATCCGCGATGAGCAGTCGGGGCCGCAGCGCCAGGCTCATCGCGATCAGCACCCGCTGCCGCATCCCGCCGGAGAACTGGTGCGGGTAGTCGCCGGCTCGCCGGGCCGGCTGCGCGATGCCGACCTCGCCGAGCAGTTCCACCGCGCGTCGGCGGGCCTGCCGACGTCCCTGGTCGGTGTGAGCGCGGATCACCTCGGCGATCTGCCACCCCACCGAGTACAGCGGGTGCAAGCTGGAGAGCGGGTCCTGGAAGATCATCGCCAGCTGCGCGCCGCGCAGCCGGCGCAGGTCCGGCTGCGCGAGGGTCAACAGATCGCGGCCGTCGAACCGCACGGCGCCGCTGGTCGTCGCGTCTCTCGTCAGTCCCATCACGGTCTGCGCGGTGACGCTCTTGCCGGACCCGGACTCGCCGACGATGGCGAGGGTGCGCCCGGCGTCCAGCTGGAACGAGGCCTGTCGGACGGCCTGCACCACGCCGTCCTCGGTCCCGAACGCCACCGTGAGGTCTTCCACCTCCAGCAGTGCCATCGGGACATCCCACCTTGCTGGCCAGCGGGGGCGGTACGCCCGCTGCATGGCGATCGACGTCCCGCACCCGGCCGCCGATCCGGACCGTACGCGTTATATCGCTACTGGACCGCGATCTGCGTGAAGTCGGGGCCGTTGGCGATGAACGAGTACTCGAAGTTCTTCACCCGCTTGCTCACGAAGCTGGCCTGCTCGTTGATCACCAGCGGCACCCACGGGGCGTCCGCCATCATCAGCGCCTCCGCCTGCTGCCAGTACTTCGTCGCGTCGTCCGCCGACGTGGCTGCGAACGCCTTGTCGGCCAGCGCGTTCACCGCGTCGTTGTTGTAGTCACCGAAGTTGTACGAGCCGTCCTGATAGGTCCGGCCGTCCAGCAGCGGGGTGAAGTACGAGCGTTCCGCCGCCCCTTCCCAGTCCGGCCCCCAGCCGGGCTCGGCGATGTCCCAGTCACCGGACTTCGCGATCGCGGTCTTGGCAAGGTAGTTGTCGCCGTAGTCCCGGTTCGGGACCGGCTTGAGCTTCAGCGTGATACCGGCGGCCTTCACGGACTGCTGCAGCGCGGCGGCGATCTTCGGCCCGTTGCCGGAGGCGCGGTAGCTGAACTTGAGGGTCACGCCGTTCGGGTAGCCGGCGTCCTTGAGCAGTTCGCGCGCCTTGGCCGCGTCCCCGGCGTCGTTCTTGGTGGGGTACGGGTCGATCGCCTTGTAACCGGCGCCCACCGCGCTCGGGGTGAAGATCTGGTTGTACGGCTGAGCCAGCCGGGGTCCGCCCAGCAACTGGACGATCGCAGACTTGTCCACCGCGTAGTTCAACGCCTGGCGCACCTTGACGTTGCCCACCGCCGCGTTCGGGCTCAGCAGGTTGAACACCAGGTACGGGTTGTTGCCGCCGGTCGGGTTCAGGTGCAGTTGCGGGTCGCCGCTGCGGATCAGTCCTGGCAGTGCCGCCGTCGGCACCGGCTCGTTGCCGAGGGCTACGTCTGCGGTGCCGGCTTCGATCTGCTGCTGGATCCCCTCCTGGCTCGCTCCCATGGTGATGTCGATCTCATTCACGTACGCCGCCCGCAACGAGTCGGTACTGGCCTCCCAGACCGGGTTGCGCTGCAACGTCAGCGACCGGTCCGCGGTGTAGGAGGTGATCTGGTACGGGCCGTCGGAGATCAGGTGCTGGCGGTAATCCGGACTGTCCGGGACGTACTGCATTTCCTCGACCGGTCGCGCCGACGCCGCCGTCAGGGTCAGAAAGTGCATGAAGTCGGACGTCGGCTGGAGCAGCGTGATGACCAGCGTCTTGTCGTCGGTGGCGCGCAGCCCGGAGACCTGGTGATCCTGCACGTACGCCTGGATCGCGGCCGCGTCGGCGTCGACCTTCATCAGACCAGTGCAGAAGTCCGCGAATCCCACGATCGAGTCGGTGAAGTAACCGACACCGCCGAACGGCGCCGCCGGGTTGCACATCATCTTCAGGCCGCGGACGAAGTCCTGCGCGGTGACCTGCCGGCCGCCGTTGCCGGTGTTCCACTTCACGCCCTTGCGGATCGTGATCGTGTAGCTCTTGTGGTCATCGCTGACCTTCGGTTGCCCGGCGGCAGCATCCGGCACGATCGCCAACCGCTTCGACGCGTCGTTGTCGGACGGGTTGCTGTAGAGCTGGCGCGCGTAGGTACGGGCCACCTGGAACGAGTTCGTGTCGTAGACGGCCTGCGGGTCGTAGTTGCCCAGATCTCCCTCGCCGACGACCTTGAGCACGCCGCCCTTGGTGCCGCCCTGCGGCCCCTGGTTGAAGTTGCTGAAGCCTTGGCTCCCGGTTGCCGGCGTCGACGACCCCCCGCACGCGGCCAGCGCCATCGCGCTGCTTGCTGCGACGGCGAGACCGCAGATCCTTCGGCGGTTGAGGAACATCGGAGGCACCCCTTCAGCGGGCGATCGGGACGGCCACCCGCTGCAGGGCGGCACGGTGAGCCAGTTCGTGTACTCGGGAACTTCGGACTTCTGAACGTTGGGTCATAGTTCGGCCATGACGCCGATGACCTTGAGGTCTCAGTGTCGCGCGGACGTGCCGCCAAGCCGTTACGACGCTCCGGCGGCGCGCACGATAGCGACAAAGTCGTCGGCTACCAAGCTGGCGCCACCGATCAACCCACCATCCACGTCCGGCTCGTCGAAGATGTCGCTGGCATTGCCGGCTTTGACGGACCCGCCGTACAGAATCCGGACCGCACCGGCGATGGCGGCGGAGAACTGTGCGGCTAGCTGCGCGCGCAGGGCCGCGGCCATCTCCTGCGCGTCCTCGGGCGTTGCGGTCCGACCGGTCCCGATGGCCCACACCGGCTCGTAGGCGACCACCAGCACCTCGGCATCACTGTCGGCGATGCCGGCCGTCGCCGCGCTCAGCTGCGCCACGACGTGATCGACGTGCTGGCCCGATTCGCGCGTCTCCAGGGTTTCGCCGACGCACAGGATCGGGACGATGCCGTGCTCGTACGCCGCGCGCACCTTGGCGGCAACCACCTCGTCCGTCTCAGCGTGGTCAGCCCGTCGCTCGCTGTGGCCGACGCAGACATAGCCGCATCCCAGCGCGGCGAGCATCGGTCCGCTGACGTCGCCGGTGTGTGCCCCGCTGCTGGCAACCGCAAGATCCTGGGCGCCGTACCCCAGCGCGAGCTTGTCGCCGTCGATGAGTGTCTGCACGCTGCGCAGCGCGGTGAATGCCGGCAGCACGACCGTCTCGACCGCGTCGGTGTGTTCCGGCTTAAGTGAGTACGCGATCTTCTGCGTGTGCGCGATCGCCTCGAGATGGGTGAGGTGCATCTTCCAGTTACCGGCGACGAGCGGCCGGCGGGCCCCACTCATGTGAGGGCGTCCAGGCCGGGTAGTCGCTTGCCCTCGAGGAACTCCAGGCTCGCGCCACCGCCGGTGGAGATGTGGCCGAAACGAGCCTCGTCGATGCCGAGGCTGCGTACCGCGGCGGCGCTGTCGCCGCCGCCGACCACGCTCAGCGCTCCGGTCGCGCCCAGATCCGCGACCGCCTCGGCGACGCTGCGAGTCCCGGCGGCGAACGGGGGCAGCTCGAACACGCCCATCGGACCGTTCCAGAACACAGTTCTGGTGTCCGCGAGGCGCTCGGCGAACAGCTTCGCCGAGCGCGGACCGATGTCGAGGCCCTTGAGATCGGCCGGGATCGCGGTCGCGTCGACGATCGCGGTCACCGCATCGGCTGTGACGTCCGCCGCCGCTACCACGTCGACCGGGAGCACGATCTCGACCCCGCGATCGGCGGCGTTCCGCAGGACCTCGCGGACCGCGTCGATCTGGTCCGGCTGCAGCAGTGACCCGCCGACGTCGTGGCCCTGCGCGGCCAGGAAGGTGAAGCACATCCCCCCGCCGACAAGGATGCGGTCGGCACAGCGGAGCAGGTTCCCCAGCACGGCGAGCTTGTCCGAGACCTTCGAACCACCGAGCACCACCGCGTACGGCCGGTCCGGGCGATCGGTGAGCCTGCGCAACACGTCCAGCTCGGCCAGCACCAGCCCTCCGGCCGCATGCGGTAGCCGCGCGGGCACGCCGGCGGTGCTGGCATGCGCCCGGTGTGCCGCGCCGAAGGCGTCGCCCACGAACGCGTCGCACAGCCCGGCGAGCTCGGCCGCGAACGCCGGGTCGTTGCGCGTCTCCCCTGCGCAGAAACGGACGTTCTCCAAGAGCGCGACGTCCCCGTCCCGCAGCCGCGCCACGGTTTCGTGCGCACTCGATCCGACGACGTCCGATGCGAAGGCGACCGGCCGACCCAGCAGTTCGGCCAGCCGTTCGGCGACCGGGCCGAGCGAGTACGCCGGATCGGGTGAGCCGTCCGGCCTTCCCAGATGTGAGCAGACCACGACCCGCGCGCCGGCATCGGCCAGCCTCGCGATGGTGGGCACCGAAGCCCGGATCCTGCCGTCGTCGGCGATCTGGGCGCCGTTCATCGGCACGTTCAAATCGCTCCGGACCAGGACCCGTCGACCGCGCAGCTCGCCGAGCGCCGAGACGTCGCGCAGTGCCGGGACGCTCAAGACAGCCGAGACCCGACGAGCGACGCCAGGTCGGCAAGCCGGTTGGAGTAACCCCACTCGTTGTCGTACCAGCCGACGATCTTGACCTGGTCACCGTGGGACATCGTGAGCAACGAGTCGAACGTGCAGGAGGCGGCCGAACCGACGATGTCGCTGGAGACGATCGGATCGGCGGTGTAGACGAGATAGCCCTTGAGCGCGCCCTCGGCAGCGGCCGCGAAGGCCGCGTTGATCGCGGACACGTCCGCCTCCCGCTCCAGCGTGACGACCAGGTCGGTGACGCTGCCGTCCGGGACCGGCACCCGCATCGAGATGCCGTCGAGACGGCCCTTCAGGGCCGGAAGCACCAGCGCCGTCGCTTTCGCCGCCCCGGTCGAGGTGGGAATGATGTTGGCCGCCGCGGCACGTGCCCGGCGCAGATCCGAGTGCGGGAAGTCCAGCGTGCTCTGGTCGTTCGTGTAGGCGTGCACGGTCGTCATCAGGCCGCGCTTGATGCCGAAGTTCTCGTGCAGCACCTTCGCCATCGGGGCCACGCAGTTCGTGGTGCACGAAGCATTGGACAGAATGTTCTGTGAGCCGTCGTACTGGTCGTCGTTCACGCCCATCACGACGGTCAGATCCTCGCCCTTGGCCGGCGCGGAGATGATGACCTTCTTCGCGCCACCCTCGAGGTGCTTGCCGGCGCGGGCCGCGTCGGTGAAGATGCCGGTCGACTCGACCACGACGTCGACGCCCAGCTCGCCCCACGGCAGTGCAGCCGGGTCCCGTTCCGACAGGATCTTGATCGACGAGCTGCCGACGTGGATTGTGTCGCCCTCGACCCGCACCTCGTCCGGGAGCGGACCGAGCACGGTGTCGTACTTCAGCAGGTGAGCCATCGTGGGCAGATCGCCGAGGTCGTTGGCGGCGACGATCTCCAGGTCCTGATGCGAGGCCGCCACGGCACGGAAGAAGTTCTTGCCGATGCGTCCGAAACCGTTGATCCCGACGCGTGTGGTCACCTTGGTCTCCTCAGGTAGTCACCGCACACCTTGTCGCGTACCGCGGTCCGGTGCTTGGCCGACGACCATAGCGGAGCCGACCTCGGCCCCCGCACACCGCCCCTCGCCCGCGGAACTGTGGCGTTCCTGCTGCCGTGATGTCACGGCCGGTCAGTAGTCGCCCAACAGTTCGGGGGTGACGCTCGCCTCCGTGGTGGGCTCGCCGCGCGCTGTCGCGATCTTGTCGGCCATGGCGAGCAACCGCCGGATCCGCCCGGCGACCGCGTCCTTGGTCATCGGGGGGTCCGCGAGGCCACCCAGTTCCTCCAGGCTGGCCTGCGGGTGCGCGAGCCGCAACTGACCGGCTGCCAGCAGGTGCTCGGGAGCATCGGTGCCGAGGATGTCCAGCGCCGCCTTGACCCGGGCCCCGGATGCCACCGCCGCACGCGCCGACCGGCGCAGGTTCGCGTCGTCGAAGTTGGCCAACCGGTTGGCGCTCGCCCGCACCTCCCGCCGCAACCGCCGGTCCTCCCAGCTGAGCAGGCTGTCATGCGCCCCCATGTGGGTCAGCAGCGCGGCAATGGCATCGCCGTCGCGGACGA
Source organism: Mycobacteriales bacterium (assembly GCA_035546915.1). Classification (GTDB taxonomy): domain Bacteria; phylum Actinomycetota; class Actinomycetes; order Mycobacteriales; family CAJCIY01; genus DASYGP01. The sequence continues at coordinate 12,431 of DASZVT010000051.1, forward strand.
CCACGCGATCCACTCCGCGGACGTCCCGCGCCTTGGCTGCCGCGCCGAGCCTACGGGCGGCGCCGACGAGCGCCAGCGCAGCTTCCGGCCCTGGCGCGGTGAGTTCCAGCGAGCTCGACCGTCCCGGTTCGGTCAGCGAACCGTGCGCCAGGAACGCCCCCCGCCACGCTGCAGCCGCGTCGCACAGCGGACCGGACACGACCGCAGGTGGCAGCCCGCGGACCGGCCGACCGCGTCCGTCGATGAGACCGGTGCGGCGCGCCAGGCCCTCGCCGTCCACCGTCACCCGGACCACATACCGGCTGGACCGGCGCAGTCCGCCCGCCGCCAGCACGCTGATCTCCGCTTGATGTCCGAAGACCTCCGCGATCTCGCGCCGCAACCGCCGCGCAACTGACCCGGTGTCCAACTCCGCCTCGACGACGACCCGACCACCGACGAGGTGCAGCCCACCCGCGAAACGCAGCATCGCCGACATCTCCGCCCGGCGGCAGCAGGGCTTGGTCACCGCAAGACGGGAGAGCTCGTCCTTGACCGCTGCGGTCATCGCTGCCATGCGCACCCCACTGCCTCGCGTCCCTTCCCGTATCGCGTCACCGGTCGACCCCAGCCTCGAACCCTTCGGCCTCGACCACGGAGCGGATCGCTCCGGCCAAAGCCGCCGTGTCGTGCACCCCGGGGGAACCGTCGCGCGTGAGCGACGCTAGGTGTACGCGTGCACCGAGGGCATCCGCCGCCGCGTGCAGCCCGTCCATCAGACCACGTTTCGCCTGTTCCGCGTACCCCACGGCACCGGAATCGGCGACCACCCAGTCCAACGAAAGCTCCGGGACCAGCGCGCCGAGTACCTCCAGATGCGATTCCGGGCTGAAACCGTCGGTTTCCCCCGGCTGTGCCATGAGATTCAACACCAAGATCCGCCGGGCCGCGCTCGCGGTGACCGCCTTGCGCAATTCCGGCAGCAGCAGATGTGGCAACAACGAGGTGAACAGCGACCCGGGACCGAGCACCAGGACGTCCGCGGTCTCGATCGCCGCCAGCGCTTCCGGGCAGCTCGCCGGATCCGGAGGTAGCAACTGCACCGTGACGACCCGGCCCCTCGTGGTGGCTACCTCGACCTGCCCGCGTACCGTGACCGTCCCGCCTCCCGGCGCCAGCCCGGCGACCTCCGCGGTGATGTCCAGCGGTTCGGTCGACATGGGCAGCACCCGGGTGCTCTCGGGGAGCTCAAGCAGCCGTCCCATGGTCTCCAGCGCGAGGACAGGGTCTTGGGTGTGCTGTAACAACCCGGCTAGCAGCAGGTTCCCCACCGGGTGACCGCCCAGCCCGGCGTACCCACCGTGCGGAACGTTCTCAGCCGGGAACCGGTGCTGGAACGCGTCACGCAGCAAGCTGGCCTGCGGCGAGCTTCCGGCCAATGCTGCCAGCGCCATCCTCAGGTCACCCGGCGGCAACATCCCGTAGCTGGCCCGCAACCGTCCGGAGGAACCGCCGTCGTCCGCGACCGTCACGATCGCGGTCACCGCGTCGGTGAGCCGCCGCAGCGCCTGGAGCGAGGCCGCCAGCCCGTGACCGCCACCGAGTGCCACGGCTCGCAGGCCGCCGCTCATTCCCGTCCCAGATCGCGGTGCACGATCCGCGACGGTACGCCGATGCCGGTGAGTTGGGTGGCCAACTGCTCCGCGATTACCACGCTGCGGTGCTTCCCGCCGGTACATCCCACGGCAAGCGTGAGGAAGTGCTTGCCTTCACGCACGTAACCGGTCACCAGGGTGCGCAGCACCGCGACGTACTGCTCGATGAACTCACGCGCCCCGTCCTGGGCGAGGACGAACTCCCGAACCGGCGTCTCCTTCCCGGTCCGGGGGCGGAGCTCCTCGACCCAGTGCGGATTCGGGAGGAACCGGCAGTCGACCACCAGGTCCGCATCGACCGGCAAGCCGTACTTGAACCCGAAACTCACCACGGTCGCGGTCAAGGACAGCGACCGGTCGGCGCCGAACGCCTCCTCGATGGTGCGCCGGAGTTCGTGCACGTTCAAACTGGTGGTGTCGACTACCAGGTCGGCCTCGCCGCGCAGGTCCCGCAGCAGCGCTCGCTCCCGCTCGATGCCCTCCACCAGCCGGTCAGCGGACTGCAACGGGTGCGGCCTGCGTACGCTCTCGAACCGGCGGACGAGCGTGTCGACCGAGGCCTCCAGGTACAGCACCCGCGGCACCACCTGGCTACGGTCCAGCCCGTTGAGCGCGGCCCTCAGATCGGCGAAAAAGCCGCCGCCGCGGACGTCCACCACGATGGCGACCCGTGGCACCGATCCCCCGCTCTCGCCTGCGAGCGCCGCCATCGCGGCCAGCAATCGGGGCGGCAGGTTGTCCACCACGAACCAGCCCAAGTCCTCCAGGCACTTCGCGGCGGTTGACCGCCCGGCTCCGGACAAGCCGGTCACGACGACGAGCTCCATCGGATGCACGCCGGTGTCGGTGTCCGCCTCCGACGGGCCGCTCACTGCGACACCTGGTCGCTCGTCGCCGCACACAGCTCCTCGCTCACTCGAGCACCTCTCCGGTCCGCGGGTCGAAAGCCCCGACGATCGGGACGCCCGAGGCGTCGAGGTTCGTCACCACCTCGTCCTCTGACCGGCGATCATGCCCGCTGTGCAGCGCTGTGACCACCGCCTGCGCCGTGCGCAGCCCGATCCCGGGAACCTCGGCGATCTCGTCCGCCGACGCGGCGCGCAGCCGCACCAGCGATCCGAACCGGCGCAGCAGCGCGCCGCGGCGCTGCTGGCCGAGCCCCGGCACGCCGTCCAGCGCGCTGCGGGTCATCGACCGGGACCGCCGCTGGCGGTGGTAGGTGATGGCGAAGCGGTGCGCTTCGTCGCGGATGCGCTGGAGGAGATAGAGGCCTTCGGAGCTGCGCGGCAGGATCACCGGGTCGGACTCGTCCGGCAACCAGACTTCCTCGAGCCGCTTGGCCAGCCCACACAGCGCGACGCCGCGCTCGCCGGCCTGCGGAGAAGTCTCGATATCCAGATCCCGCAGCGCACGCGCGGCAGCTTGCACCTGAGGCAGTCCGCCGTCCACCACGACCAGTTGCGGTGGGTACGCGAACCGGCGAGGGCGTCCGGTCTGCGGATCTATCGGGCCTGATGCCCGGTCCCCCGCCGCCGGACCGACTGCGGCGTCCTGCTCAGCGATCCGACGGAACCGCCGGGTCAGCACCTCGTGCATCCAGGCGGTGTCGTCGGTGCCGATCCTCGCCCCGTCCAGCCCTTTGAGGGTGAACCGGCGGTATTCGCCGCGACGGGCCAACCCGTCCTCGAACACGACCATGCTCGCGACCACGTCCGTGCCCTGGACGTGACTGACGTCGAAGCACTCGATCCGCAGTGGCGCCTGGGTCAGGCCGAGCGCCTCCTGGATCTCCTGCAGCGCCTGGCTGCGGGCGGTCAGATCGCTCGCGCGCCGCAGTTTGTGCTGGGCGAACGCCTCGGTCGCGTTTCGCTCCACCGTCCCCAGCAGCGCCCGCTTGTCGCCGCGCTGCGGCACGCGGATCGACACCCTGCCCCCGCGTAGTTGTGCCAGCCACTGCTCGAGCGCCGGCGCGTCCGCTGGGAGCGCAGGTACCAGCACCTCGCGGGGGACGTCGGGGCCGTCCGCCGGTGTCCGTCGGCGGCGCGGCGCGTCCGGACCAGGGCGGTGCAGTGGACCCGCCTGGAGCGTGCTGCTGGCCGGCGCCGGCTGCGAGCCGCCGTAGACCTGCCCGAGGAACTGCTCGACCAGTTCGCCGGTGGACAGGTCCTCGACCTTGTCGACCACCCAGCCGCGCTGCCCGCGCACTCGGCCGCCGCGCACATAGAACACCTGCACCGCCGCCTCGAGCGCGTCTTGAGCGATCGCGACGACGTCCGCGTCCGTGCCGTCCCCGAGAACCACGGCCTGCTTCTCCACGGCGCGCCGGACCGCGCTGAGGTCGTCCCGCAGCCGGGCAGCGCGCTCGTATTCCTGCTCCCGCGCGGCTTGGGCCATCTCTGACTCGAGCCGCCGGACCAATTGGTCGGTGTGGCCGGCCATGAAGTCGCAGAACTCGTCCACGATCGCGCGGTGTTCCTCCGCGGTGACCGCGCCGGTGCACGGCGCCGAGCACTTGCCGATGTAGCCGAGCAGGCACGGCCGACCGATCTGACCGGCGCGCTTGAAAACCCCGGCGCTGCAGGTGCGTGCCGGGAAGACCCGCAGCAGCAGGTCCAGCGTCTCCCGGATCGCCCACGCGTGTGTGTAGGGCCCGAAGTAGCGGACACCAGCCCGCTTCGCGCCGCGCATCACCTGCAGCCGCGGGTACTCCTCCCCGACCGTGACGGCGAGGTACGGGTAGGACTTGTCGTCGCGGTAACGGACGTTGAAACGCGGGTCGAACTCCTTGATCCACTGGTACTCCAGCGCCAGCGCCTCGACTTCGGTACCGACGACGGTCCAGTCGACACCGACCGCGGTGGTCACCATCGTCTGGGTCCGCGGATGCAACTGGTGCAGGTCCTGGAAGTAGGACCCGAGCCTGCTGCGCAGGCTCTTGGCCTTGCCGACGTAGATGACCCGGCCGTCCACGTCCCGGAACCGGTAGACCCCCGGCTGATCCGGGACCGTCCCCGGCGCAGGACGGTAGGTCGCCGGATCAGCCATAGAACCAGGCTAATGCGCGGCCCCGACGTCCACGGTCGCCGTAGGAACCCGGCAGCAGGACAGCGGTCGAAACAGGACGTTCACCTGGTCGCCATCGGCGTGTGTCAGGCTTGGCGAGCTGTGAGTCTCTCCGAGGAACTATCGACGTCTGCGCCGGTCGGTGCGGTGCTGGTGGATGCCGCCCACGGCGCGGTGCGGCTGGTGCTGACGATCAGCCCCAACGACCCCCGGCCCGGCCGCCGGTTCATCCTCACGTTGCACTGGAATTGCACCGAGCCACTGGAGGTAGCGATCACGCTGCGGTCACGGCCGGATCATCCGGCGCTGCCACGCGGCGAGTGGGCGGTGCTGCGGGACCTGCTGCGCGCCGGCCTGGTCGCGCCGACCGGTGACGGCGATGTGCGACTACGCCCGGCCGCGCTGGAGCGCTCGACGCCGGTATCCGGCGGGCTCGACGTCGGCCTCTGGGACCGGCACGACGCTGCGGCCTCGGACCGCGCCGACTTCGTACACCTGGAGTTGCATCGGGTGCCACGTCGCTGGGGCGTCGCGCTGCCGGCCGCAACCCTGGCGAGCTTCGTCACGGAGACGGACCGGTACGTCCCGGCCGGCGCCGAGGACAGCACGCAGCTTCAGGACGCGCTCATCGCCCAGCTGCGGCGCGACTGACCTTCCGCCGCGGCGATCGCGCCGGCGCGGGTGCCGGCTGGGCGCCGAGGACGGGAGCGAGGAACCTGCCGGTGTGGCTCGCCGGCGTCGCCGCCACCGACTCCGGCGTACCTTCCGCGATCACCGTGCCGCCGCCCGATCCGCCCTCCGGGCCCATGTCGATGATCCAGTCCGCGGTCTTGATCACATCCAGATTGTGTTCGATCACGATCACGGTGTTGCCGTTGTCCACCAGCCGGCCCAGCACGCCGAGCAGCTTGCGGATGTCCTCGAAGTGCAGCCCGGTGGTCGGCTCGTCCAGCACGTACACGGTCCGGCCGGTCGAACGCTTCTGCAGCTCGGAGGCCAGCTTGACCCGCTGCGCCTCCCCGCCGGAAAGGGTCGGCGCGGGCTGGCCGAGCCGGACATAACCGAGACCGACGTCGACGAGCGTGGTCAGGTGACGGCGAATGGCGGGCACCGCGGCGAAGAACTCCACCGCCTCCTCGATCGGCATGTCGAGGACCTCGGCGATCGTCTTGCCCTTGTAGTGGACTTCCAGTGTCTCGCGGTTGTAGCGCGCACCGTGGCACACCTCACAGGGAACGTAGACATCCGGCAGGAAGTTCATCTCGATCTTGATCGTGCCGTCGCCGGCGCAGGCCTCGCAGCGACCGCCCTTGACATTGAAGGAAAACCGGCCGGGTAGGTAGCCACGGACCTTCGCCTCGGGCGTTTCGGCGTAGAGCTTCCGCATGTGATCAAACACGCCGGTGTAAGTGGCGGGGTTCGACCGAGGGGTGCGGCCGATCGGCGACTGGTCGACGCCGACGACCTTGTCGACGTGCTCGAGCCCGGTGACCCGAGTGTGCCGGCCGGGCACCAACCGCGCACCGTTGATCTTGGTGGCGAGCACGGCGTAGAGGATGTCGTTCACCAGCGTCGACTTGCCCGACCCGGACACGCCGGTCACCGCGACCATGCAACCGAGCGGAAACGCGACGTCGACCTTCTGCAGGTTGTTCTCCCGCGCACCCTCCACCCGAAGCTGCCGCTCCGGGTCGGGCGCCCGGCGGATGTCGGGCACCGGGATGGAGCGGCGGCCGGCGAGGTAGGCGCCGGTGAGCGAGTCCTTGCTCGCGAGCAGTTCGTCTACCGGGCCGGACACGACGACCTCGCCGCCGTGCTCGCCGGCGCCTGGACCGATGTCCACCACCCAGTCCGACGCTCTGATGGTGTCCTCGTCGTGCTCGACCACGATCAGCGTGTTCCCGAGGTCGCGCAGTCGGACCAGTGTGTCGATCAGCCGGTGGTTGTCCCGCTGGTGCAGCCCGATCGACGGCTCGTCGAGCACGTAGAGCACGCCGACGAGGCCCGAGCCGATCTGGGTGGCGAGCCGGATCCGCTGAGCTTCGCCGCCGGCGAGGGTGCCCGCGCTACGGCTGAGGGACAGGTAGTCCAGCCCTACGTCGAGCAAGAACCCCAGGCGTGCGTTGACCTCCTTCAACACCCGTTCGGCGATCAGCCGCTGCCGGTCGTCGAGCTGAATGTCGCGCAGGAACGCCGCGCACTCGGCGATCGACAACCGGGCGATGTCAGCGATGTTCCGCCCGGCGAGGGTGACCGCCAGCGATTCCGGCCTGAGCCTGGCGCCGTGGCAGGTGGGACAAGGCACCTCGCGCATGTACCCCTCATACCGGTCCCGGGTGGCGTCGCTCTCCGCCTCCGAGAACCGGCGTACGAGGAACGGGACGACCCCCTCGAAGGAGGTGTAATACGCGCGCTGGCGGCCGTAACGGTTGCGGTAGCGGACGTGTACCTGGGTGCTGCCGCTGCCGTGCAGTACAGCTTTGCGCGCCTTGGCAGGAAGTTCCTCGAAGGGCGTGTCCATGGAGAACCCGAGATCGTCGGCCAGCGCCTGCAGGAGTCGGCCGAAGTACTCCACGAAATGCCCCGACGACCACGGCGCGATCGCTCCGTCCGCGAGCGAACGTGACGGGTCCGGTACGACCAGGTCTGGATCGACCTCCTTGCGGTTGCCGAGTCCGGTGCAGGTGGGGCACGCGCCGAACGGCGAGTTGAAGGAGAAGGAGCGCGGCTCCAGGTCGTCGAACGACAGGTTGCAATGCAGGCAGGCCAGTTGCTCGGAGAAGTGCCGTTCACGCTCCGGGTCGGAGCCGGGCAGATCGACCAGGTCAAGCGTGATCCGGCCGCTACCGAGTCGAAGCGCCGTCTCGACCGAGTCGGTGAGCCGGCGGCGGCCACCCGGCTTCGCGGCGAGCCTGTCGACGACCACCTCGATGGTGTGCTTCTTCTGCTTGTCCAGCTTGGGCGGCTCGGTCAGCGGCACCGTCTCCCCGTCCACCCGGGCCCGCGCGTACCCCTGGGTCTGCAGGTCCTTGAACAGATCGACGTACTCGCCCTTGCGACCACGGACAACCGGTGCGAGCACCTGGAAACGGGTGCCCGCCGGCAACTGCAGGATCTGGTCGACGATCTGACTCGGCTGCTGCCGGCTGACCGGACGCCCGCAGTTGTAGCAGTGCGGCGTGCCGGCGCGGGCGTAGAGCAAACGCAGGTAGTCGTAGACCTCGGTGATGGTGCCCACTGTGGATCGGGGGTTGCGGTTGGTCGACTTCTGGTCGATCGAGACCGCGGGTGAGAGACCCTCGATGAAGTCGACGTCCGGCTTGTCCATCTGCCCGAGGAATTGGCGGGCATAGGCCGACAGCGACTCCACATAGCGCCGCTGTCCCTCGGCGAAGATGGTGTCGAAGGCCAGGCTCGACTTGCCCGAACCGGACAGCCCGGTGAACACGATCATCGCGTCCCGCGGCAGGTCGAGGTGCAGGTCCCGCAAGTTGTGCTCGCGCGCACCCCGGATGATCAGCCGGTTGTGTGCACTACCGCTGCCGGGCCCGGCAGCGGGGGTCAGTGTGCTTCGACGAACAGCCATAGGGTTGCCACGATAACGAGCACCGCCGACAGGAAATTTCGGCGCGTGCTAGCTGGGCATCACGACGACGCGGACCCGCCGGGCTGGCGGTGGGACCATCCTGGTTGACTGGCGGGCCGACCGACGCATCGAGGGAGAGGCTAGGGCTGGTGACCGAACAGGATCCGGGCAAGGCGCCGTATACCGGACACGTAGAGCCGGGGGGCGCGGCGGCGACCCGCACCGTGCCCGGAGTGACCATCACCAAGGTCTCGGTCGGACCGATGGACAACGACTGCTACGTACTCGAGTGCGCAGCCACCGGCGAGCAGTTGCTCATCGACGCCGCCAACGATGCCGAGCGGCTACTCCCGCTGGTGCCACGGCTGACCACGATCGTCACCACGCACCAGCACGCCGACCACTGGCAAGCGCTGGCTGCGGTCGCCGCGGCCACCGGGGCACGCACCCTCGCGCATACCCTCGACGCAGGCCCGTTGCCGGTGAAACCAGACCTGCTGCTGGAGGACGGCGATTCCGTTACCTTCGGTCAGCACGAACTCGCGGTACGCAACATCCGGGGGCACACCCCGGGATCCGTTTCGCTGCTGCTTCGTCCCGAGACCGGCGACCCGCACCTGTTCACCGGGGACTGTCTGTTCCCGGGCGGACCCGGCAACACCCAGCAGGACGCCAAGCGGTTCATCCGGCTCATGGACGACCTCGAGGAACGCATCTTCGCGGTGCTACCGGACGGAACTTGGGTGTACCCGGGGCACGGCGACGACACCACGCTGGGGGCCGAAAGGCCCCATCTAGCAGAGTGGCGCGCCCGCGGTTGGTAACCCCGGTGCGCAAGGGGAACGGCGCCGCCGGGCCACTCAGACCCCGGCGGCCTGCATCCCGCGTAGCTCCCGCTTGAGCTCTCCGATCTCGTCTCGCAACCGGGCGGCGACCTCGAACTGAAGCTCCCGGGCTGCCTCGTGCATCCGGTCGTCCAACTGTTGGATCAGGGCGGCCAGCTCCGCCCGCGGCAACGAGGCCAGGTCGGCCGCATGCTTGTCGATCTTCGAGGCGGTACTGCCCCGACCGCCGGTAGCGGCCTTTCCGCGGGACTGCGCGCGTCCGGACCCGCCCTGCTCGCTGGCGGCCTCGCGAGTCAGGTCGTCGAGGATGTCCCCGAGCTTCTTGCGCAGCGGCATCGGATCCAGCCCGCGCTCAGCGTTGTAGGCCTCCTGCTTCGCGCGGCGGCGGTTCGTCTCGTCGATGGCCTTCGCCATCGACGGCGTCACCTTGTCCGCATACATGTGCACCTCGCCGGAGATGTTCCGAGCGGCACGACCGATGGTCTGGACCAGCGAGGTTCCGGACCGCAGGAAGCCTTCCTTGTCCGCGTCCAGGATCGCCACCAGCGAAACCTCAGGCAGGTCAAGGCCCTCACGCAGCAGGTTGATCCCGACCAGGACGTCGAAGTCACCCCGGCGCAGTTCCGACAGCAGCTCGATCCGCCGCAGTGTGTCGACCTCGGAGTGCAGGTAACGGACCCGGACGCCCAGCTCGAGCAGGTAGTCGGTCAGGTCCTCCGCCATCTTCTTCGTCAAGGTCGTGACGAGTACTCGTTCGTCCCGCTCCGCGCGGGTGCGGATCTGTTCGAGCAAGTCGTCGATCTGGCCCTTGGTCGGCTTGAGCACGACCCGCGGGTCGAGCAGCCCAGTGGGGCGGATGATTTGTTCAACGACACCGGCGGACTTGCCCAGCTCGTACGGCCCCGGGGTCGCGGACAGGTAGACGGTCTGGCCGATCCGGTCCAGAAACTCCTCCCACTTCAGCGGCCGGTTGTCCATGGCGCTCGGCAACCGGAAACCGTGCTCCACCAGCGTGCGCTTACGCGACATGTCCCCCTCATACATCGCGCCGACCTGCGGCACGGTGTTGTGCGACTCGTCGATGACGAGCAGGAAGTCCTCCGGGAAGTAGTCGAGCAGCGTGTGGGGCGCGCTCCCGGCCTCCCGCCCGTCGATGTGCCGCGAGTAGTTCTCGATCCCCGAGCAGAAGCCGACCTGGCGCATCATCTCGATGTCGTAGGTGGTGCGCATCCGCAGCCGCTGGGCCTCCAGCAGCTTGCCCTGCTTCTCCATCGACGCCAGCTGCTCGGCGAGCTCAGCCTCGATCCCGGCGATGGCTCGCTCCATCCGTTCCGGACCCGCGACATAGTGCGTCGCCGGGAACACGTACAGCTGTTCGGGCGTGGTCACCACCTCGCCGGTCAGCGGATGCAGCGTGGACAGCGCCTCGATCTCGTCGCCGAAGAACTCCACCCGCACCGCGAGCTCCTCGTACACCGGGAAGATCTCGAGGGTGTCGCCCCGGACCCGGAACGTGCCGCGACTGAAATTCAGGTCGTTGCGGGCGTACTGGATGTCCACCAGCCGCCGCAGCAGCGCGTCCCGGTCGATGGACTCGCCCACCTGCAGCCGCAGCATCCGGTCCACGTACTCCTGTGGCGTCCCGAGGCCGTAGATGCACGACACCGACGCCACCACGATGACGTCCCGCCGGGTGAGCAGGCTCATTGTCGCCGAATGCCGTAGCCGTTCGACCTCCTCGTTGATCGACGAGTCCTTCTCGATGTAGGTGTCCGTCTGCGGGACGTACGCCTCGGGCTGGTAGTAGTCGTAGTACGACACGAAGTACTCGACCGCATTGTGTGGCAGCAACTCCCGGAACTCATTCGCGAGCTGAGCCGCGAGCGTCTTGTTCGGGGCCAGCACCAGCGTCGGCCGTTGCAGCTTCTCCACCAGCCAAGCAGTCGTCGCCGACTTGCCGGTGCCGGTGGCACCGAGCAGTACAACATCCCGCTCGCCACGTCGCAGCCGCTCGGTCAGCTCGGCGATCGCGGTGGGTTGGTCCCCGGCAGGCTCGTAGTCACTCTCGACGACAAACGGTGCCTCGGCGCGGACGAGATCGGTGATGGGCCTCACCCTCACGAAACTACGGCAGTCCTCGGACAGATTCCGGCCCGGCCGAACCGCGTCCGGAACTGCCGGCCGGAATCGCGCTCGCGCTCAGGCCGTTCCGGCGATGACCGGCCAAGCCCGGCGCACCTGCTCACGTAGCGCATCCAAGTCACCACCGTTGGCGATGAGTACGTCCGCGACCTCCCGGCGCTGCTCGTCGGTGGCCTGGTGCGCGATCCGCTCGCGTGCCTGTTGCGCAGGCAGTCCCCGCTCGGCGAGCCGCCTCAACCGCACCTCCAACGGTGCCTCGACCACGACGACCAGGTCGTAGCCCTGCTGCAGCCCGGCTTCGACGAGCAACGGCACGTCGTACACGCACACCGCGCCCGGAGGCAGCATCTCGATCCGGCGCGCAGTCTCGGCTCCGATCCGGGGGTGGGTGATCTGTTCCAGCCGGACGCGCGCGTCGGCGTCGGCGAAGACAATCGCCGCGAGCGCCGGGCGGTCCAGACTGCCGTCCGCTGATAGCACCCCCGGGAATGCCGCCGCGACCTCGGCCAGGCCGGGCGTACCCGGGGCGACCACCTCGCGGGCTATCGCGTCCGCGTCGATCACGTGCGCACCGTGCTCGGCGAGCAACCGGGCCACGGTCGACTTCCCCGAGCCGATCCCGCCGGTCAGACCGATCCGTCGCATGCGGTCAGTGTCCCGAACAGGCGCGGAAGCCGGACGGCGGGGGCCAGCTCGCTGCTGGGACGCTCCCGCTGAGTCGGTCCGCCGGGCTAGAAGCGTGCGCGCAGGCCGGCCACGTCACTCGCCGCCGAGCTGCTCGCGCAGCTTCTGCAGCGCCTCGTCATCGACGAGTGCGCCACCCTCGCCGCCGGTGGAGGAGTACGACGACGGGTTCTCCGCCGCAGCGGCCGCCTCTGCCGCCTTCGCCGCCTCGACCTGCTGCTGGTGTGCTTCGAAACGGGCCTGCGCCTCGGCGTACTGCCGCTCCCACTCCGCTTGCTGCGCCTCGAAACCAGGCAGCCAGCTCTGGCTCTCCGGATCGAAGCCCTCGGGGTAGATGTAGTTGCCCTCGTCGTCGTAGTGGGCTTCCATCCCGTACTGGGTCGGGTCGAACTCCAGCTCGCCGGTGACGGTGTTGCCCTCGTTCGCCTGCTTCAGCGACAGCGAGATCCGGCGCCGCTCCAGGTCGATGTCGATGACCTTGACCAGGATCTCGTCGCCGACCTGAACGACCTGCTCCGGGATCTCCACGTGCCGCTCGGCCAGCTCCGAAATGTGCACCAGGCCCTCGATGCCCTCGTCCACCCGGACGAACGCACCGAAGGGCACCAACTTGGTGACCTTGCCCGGCACGACCTGTCCGATGGCGTGCGTGCGGGCGAACTGCTGCCACGGGTCCTCCTGGGTCGCCTTCAGCGACAGGCTGACCCGCTCCCGGTCCATGTCGACGTCGAGCACCTCGACGGTGACCTCCTGGCCGACCTCGACGACCTCGCTCGGGTGGTCGATGTGCTTCCAGGACAGTTCGGACACGTGCACGAGACCGTCCACCCCACCGAGGTCGACGAACGCACCGAAGTTGACGATCGAGGAGACCTGGCCGGTCCGGACCTGGCCCTTGGCCAGCTCGGACAGGAACTGCCCGCGCTTCTCCGACTGCGTCTCCTCGAGGAACGCCCGCCGGGACAGCACTACGTTGTTGTGGTTCTTGTCCAGCTCGATGATCTTCGCCTCGAGCTCGCGACCGACGTACGGCTGCAGGTCCCGGACCCGACGCATCTCGACCAAGGACGCCGGCAGGAAGCCACGCAGGCCGATGTCGAGGATCAGGCCACCCTTGACGACTTCGATCACGGTGCCGGTGACGGTCTCGTCCGCTTCCTTCTTCGCCTCGATGGTGCCCCAGGCACGCTCGTACTGAGCGCGCTTCTTGGACAGGATCAGCCGGCCTTCCTTGTCCTCCTTCTGCAGGACAAGGGCCTCGACGGCGTCACCGACGCTGACGACCTCGTGCGGGTTGACGTCGTGCTTGATCGACAGCTCCCGGGACGGAATCACGCCCTCGGTCTTGTAGCCGATGTCCAGCAGGACCTCGTCCCGGTCCACCTTGACGATGGTGCCTTCGACGATGTCGCCATCGTTGAAGTACTTGATGGTCAGGTCGATCGCGGCGAGGAAGTCCTCGGCGTTCCCGATGTCGTTGACCGCGACCTGCGGGCTGGCGACGGACGGGCGGGTGTCGGTGGCGGATGTCAAGGGATCGGCTCCGGAAGGAAGATGTCGACGGGACTGCCGGAGCCGGATTGACCACGACAGGCGCGCGAGATCCACTCCTTCGATCGCCGGGACGGGGACTGCGAGAACAGGGCCGCATCAACGAACCGAGCGGAACCGGCAGCCGCGAACGGACGCACCGGTCCCCGCGTGCTCAGGCAGGATACGGGGTGACCGGCCCGGACGGCAAGAATGGGGTAGGGACGGATGGTGACGCCAGCGCACCGGCCGCGTATCGGCCGCTCACGGGACGCGGTGACCGCCGCCGAGGCCGCCGGCGCCAACCGCGCTTGGTGGGATGAAGACGCGGACGCCTACCAGGCCGAGCACGGTGCGTTTCTCGGTGACCAGGACTTCGTCTGGTGCCCGGAGCGACTGCGCGAAGCCGAAGTGGGCCTGCTCGGCGAGGTGCGCGGACGGCGGGTTCTCGAAGTGGGGTGCGGCGCGGCGCAATGCGGCCGGTGGCTGGTCGCGCAGGGCGCTCGCGTCGTGGCCTTCGACCTGTCCGCCGGCCAACTGCGGCACGCAGCGGCACTGGACGCCCGCACCGGCGTACGGGTGCCCGTCGTCCAAGCGGACGCGTCGCATATCCCCTATGCGGACGAGGCCTTCGACCTCGCCTGTTCCGCATTCGGAGCGGTGCCGTTCGTGGCCGATTCGGCCGCGGTGATGCGGGAGGTAGCGAGGGTGTTGCGGCCGGGAGGCCGCTGGGTGTTCTCGGTCACGCATCCGATTCGGTGGATCTTCCCGGACGACGGCGGTCCGGCGGGTCTCACCGTCCGGCAGAGCTACTTCGACCGGTCCCCCTACTTGGAACGGGACGGCGACGGTCGACTGCGCTACCTGGAGCAGCACCGCACTCTGGGCGACCGCGTCGCCGAGATCGTCGGCGCCGGTTTCCGACTCACCGCGCTGGTGGAGCCGGAGTGGCCGGTCGACCTCGACGAGTGTTGGGGCCAGTGGTCGCC
>DASZVT010000052.1:0-20512 GCA_035546915.1 Mycobacteriales bacterium
CGGCGGCGTCGTCGCGGAAGAGATCCGTCCAGTGCTGCCGCTGGTGGAGAAGCTGGGCCAGGTCTTCACCGGGCTCGCCGGCGGCCTGGCCGCCAGCCTGACGGTCGAGGTTCGCGGTGAGATCGCGGCTTTCGACGTGAACGTGCTGCGGCTCGCCGCCCTGCGAGGGGTCTTCGCGCCGGTAGTGCACGAGCCGGTGAGCTACGTCAACGCGCCGATCCTGGCCGCCGAGCGTGGCCTGGACGTCGAGCTGACCACGAGTCCGGACAGCCCGGACTACCGGAACCTGATCACGCTGCGTGGGGCGATGGCGGATGGGACCGCGGTGAGTGTCAGCGGCACTCTGTCCGGACCGCGAATGCTGGAGAAGATCACCGAGCTCGATGGCTTCGACGTGGAGATCCCGCCGACGGCGCACCTGGTCGCACTGCACTACCGGGACCGGCCCGGGGTGGTGGGCACCGTGGGTGCGAAGTTCGGCGGCGCCGACATCAACATCGCTGCGGCCCAGGTGTCGCGGACCGAGCAGGGCGGTGACGCCCTGATCGTGGTCACCGTCGATAGCCAGGTCGACGCGGCGCTGCTCGACGAGCTGGCGGAGGCCATCGGCGCGTCCGTCGCCCGCACCATCGACATCGCGCAGGACTGACGAGCCGCGCCGTGTCCTCCCCGAACCCCGCATCGTCCGATTCCGCGGGGCCGCGTGCGCTGGTCGCCTCCGACGGCCAACGGCTGGCGTACACATATCGCGGTACAGGTCCGCGACTGATCTGCCTGCCCGGCGGGCCGGGCCGGGCCGCGGCGTACCTCGAGGATCTCGGTGGGCTGGACGGGACCTACGAGCTCGTATTGGCGGATCCGCGCGGCAGCGGTGGTTCTCGGCCGGCGGAGCCGGACAGCCTGAACCTGGACCGGCTCGCGCAGGACGTCGAGGAGCTGCGCCTGGAACTGGACGAGAAGCGGCCGGTCCTGGTCGGCCACTCGTTCGGCTGCCGGGTCGCGAGCGCCCACTCGGAGCGCTTTCCGGGGGTTGCCCGGGCGCTCGTACTGCTCACGCCGCCGCCGTTCGGCGAGTCGGCGTTGGTGGCGGACGGCCGCGAACTGATCCTGGACCACCGTCAGAACGACCCGTTGTTCGTGGAGGCGGTGGAGGCGGCCCGCGCGCTCCCGGACGCGCGACCGCGGGACCGTTCGATGCTCGAGGCGATGAGCATGCCGCTGTGGTACGGCCGCTGGGACGGGACCGCTCGGGAGCACGCTGCGCGCGCTGCCGACGAGACCCCGGCGCGGACTGCGCTGACGCTGCGCAACGCGGCGCTGTCCAGCCCCCCGGTGGATCTCGCGGCCCTCGACCTGCCCGTGTTGGTGGTGGCCGGCGAACTCGACTACGCGAGCCCGCCCGGCGCCTTGCGGGCCGTGCACGAGCGGCTGCCGCACAGCAGCTACGTGGAGCTGGCCGGTGCGGGCCACTACCCCTGGCTCGACGATCCGGCCGCGCTGCGGGACGCGGTGGCGGGCTTTCTCGACGCGCTCGGCGACCAGGGGTAGACTGCGATCATCATGCGTGCACTCCTCCTGCTTCGCTGCCGCGACGGGGCCTGACGGCTGGCTCCCCGTCGCGGCGTCGTGCGCTGGCCGAACGTGACGGACGACGAGGAGCGAGGAACACCGTGAATTCCCAGAACGTGAACGCCCTGCAGGACGCAGCCGCCCGGCGGGTCAGCGCCTACCCCAACCCGCAGCAGCCTGGGCCGATGACCTTCGGCCGTTACAGCCCGTTCACCCCGATCGACCTGCCGGACCGGACCTGGCCGAACCAGGTCATCGCCCACGCCCCCCGCTGGTGCAGCGTGGACCTGCGCGACGGCAACCAGGCGCTGATCGACCCGATGGATTCCGGCCGTAAGCTGGCGCTCTTCCAGTTGCTGGTCGCCATGGGCTACAAGGAGATCGAGGTCGGGTTCCCGGCCGCCAGCCAGACCGACTTCGACTTCGTCCGGCAGATCATCGAGCAGGACCTGGTTCCGGACGACGTCACGATCCAGGTGCTGACGCAGGCCCGCGAGGAGCTGATCGAGCGGACCGTGGAGTCGGTACGCGGCAGCAACCGGGCCCTCATCCACCTGTACAACTCCACCTCCACCCTGCAGCGGCGGGTGGTCTTCGGCTTGGACCAGGCCGGCATCCGCGACATCGCGGTGCAAGGTGCGCGTTGGGTCGCCAAGTACTCCGAGCAGATGCTCGACGGCACCGACGTGTTTTTCCAGTACAGCCCGGAGTCCTACACCGGGACCGAGCTGGACTATGCCGTCGAGGTGTGCGAAGCCGTGCTCGACGTCTGGGAGCCGACCCGGGACCGGCCGGTCGTGCTGAACCTGCCGGCCACGGTCGAGATGGCCACGCCGAACGTCTATGCGGACTCGATCGAATATGTGCACCGCGCGCTGACCCGCCGGGACGCGGTGGTCTTGTCGCTGCACCCGCACAACGACCGCGGTTGCGCGGTGGCGGCGGCCGAGCTCGGCGTGATGGCGGGCGCCGACCGGGTCGAGGGGTGCCTGTTCGGCAACGGCGAGCGCACCGGCAACGTCTGCCTGGTCACCTTGGGGCTGAACCTGTTCAGTCAGGGGATCGACCCACAGATCGACTTCCGTGAGATCGACGAGATCCGGCGAACGGTCGAGTACGCGAACCAGTTGCCGGTGCATCCCCGCCACCCGTACGGCGGCGACCTGGTCTACACCGCGTTCTCCGGCAGCCACCAGGACGCCATCAAGAAGGGCCTGGAGTGGATGGAGCGGGACGCCGCGGCCGCGGGCGTGCCCGTCGACGAGTTCCGTTGGGCGGTGCCGTACCTGCCGATCGACCCGAAGGATGTCGGCCGGTCGTACGAGGCCGTGATCCGGGTGAACAGCCAGTCGGGCAAGGGTGGCGTGGCATATGTGCTGAAGCACGACCACGGCCTGGACCTGCCCCGTCGGTTGCAGATCGAGTTCAGCGGCGTGATCCAGCGGCATACCGACGCCGAGGGCGGCGAGGTGCTGCCGGAGGAGATCTGGCGAATCTTCTCGCAGACCTACCTGGACTCTGACCGGTTCGTGCTCGGCGATTACGACGTGCGCGGGGACGCCCTGCACGCGACGGTGGCGGTGGACGGCGAGAAGCACGAGTTCGTCGGGCACGGCAACGGGCCGATCGCCGCGCTGGTGCACGGTTTCGGACCGGTCACCGGCCTGGACGTACGGTTGCTGGACTACGCCGAGCACGCGCTCAGCGGGGGCGAGGACGCACGCGCCGCGGCGTATGTCGAACTGGCGGTCGACGGTCAGGTCCGCTGGGGTGTCGGTATCGACGCGAATATCGTGACCGCCTCGTTGCAGGCGGTGCTTTCCGCGGCCGGTCGCCGGTGACGGACGGGCGCCCGGATCTGCTCACTCAGCTGACGCTGGAGCGTATCGATCCCAACCTGTTCCGGTCCGTGGTGATCGACCCGCAGGACTACACCCACCTCTACGGCGGGCTGGTCGCGGCGCAGGCGCTGCGCGCGGCGGCGGACACGGTCGAGCCGGGCCGCGTCCCGCACTCGTTGCACAGCTACTTCCTGCGGCGCGGTGATCCCGGAGCGCAGGTGGTGTTCCACGTCGACCGGGACCGGGACGGGCGGTCGTTCTCGGCGAGGCGGGTCACCGCCCTGCAGGACGGCAAGGTGATCTTCAACCTGTCGGTCTCCTTTCACCGGTGGGTACCGGGTCCGGACACGCAACGACCGGCGCCACCTCAGGTGGAGGACCCGGACGCCCTGCCCGTCAGCGACCGCGCCAGCTACCTGGCGTCGATCGAGTGCCGGCTTCCCCGGCAGGACTGGCCGCTCGACCAGATCCGGGTGCCCCAGCGGGCCTGGCTGCGATGCACCCTCCCGCTCGGCGAGGACCCGGTGCTGCACGCGTGTGTGCTCACCTACGTGTCGGATGCGTTCAACGGCGTGGCACCGCTCGCGACCGGCACCACCAGGGCGCGCGCCAGCCTCGACCACGCGATGTGGTTCCACCGCCCGGTGCAGATGGACGCGTGGGTGCTGATGGACCTATGTCCCCAGTCGCTCGCCGGCGGGCGGGGGATGTACACCGGCAACGTCTACGACCAGAGCGGTTCGCTGGTGGCTGCACTGGCCCAGGAGATGGTGCTGGACGGGACCGGCGGGCCGGACATCACCCCGTAAGGGGACGTTCCGGGGCCCCGTAAGGTAATCGCCGTGAGCGACCTGATGCGGCTGGCAGTCATCGGCGGGGACGGGATCGGGCCGGAGGTGACGGCCGAGGCACTGAAGGTGTTGCGTGCCGTGCACCCGAAGGTCGAGACCACGGACTACGACCTGGGTGCGGGGCGCTACCTCGCGACCGGTGAGACACTGCCCGACAGCGTCTTGGCGGAGCTCCGCGGCCACGATGCCATCCTGCTCGGCGCGGTCGGTGACCCCCGGGTCCCTCCGGGCGTGCTGGAGCGAGGCCTGCTGCTGCGGCTGCGGTTCGCGCTCGACCACCACGTGAACCTGCGCCCCGTCCGGCTGTTTCCCGGTGTCGCGTCGCCGCTCGGGGAGGGCGTCCCGATCGACATGGTGTGCGTCCGGGAAGGGACCGAGGGCCCCTATGTCGGCAACGGCGGTGTGCTGCGCCACGGGACACCGCAGGAAGTCGCCACCGAGGTCAGTCTGAACACCGCGTTCGGGGTGCAGCGCGTGGTCCGTGACGCGTTCGCGCGGGCCCGTACCCGCCGCAAGCACCTGACCCTGGTGCACAAGACCAACGTGCTCACCTACGCAGGCGGGCTGTGGAAGCGCATCACCGACGAGGTCGCGAGTGACTTCCGCGACGTCGAGGTCGCCTACCAGCACGTGGATGCGGC
The DNA here is from genome assembly GCA_035546915.1 of Mycobacteriales bacterium. Classification (GTDB taxonomy): domain Bacteria; phylum Actinomycetota; class Actinomycetes; order Mycobacteriales; family CAJCIY01; genus DASYGP01. The sequence goes on from DASZVT010000052.1 coordinate 4,903, forward strand.
CAGCATGTTCTTCGTGACCGACCCGGGGCGGTTCGACGTGGTGGTGACCGACAACCTGTTCGGCGACATCATCACCGACCTCGGCGCGGCGATCACCGGTGGGATCGGCCTCGCGGCATCCGGCAACCTGGACGTGTCTCGCACCAATCCGAGCATGTTCGAGCCGGTGCACGGCTCGGCGCCGGATATCGCCGGTCAGCAGCTCGCAGATCCGACCGCGGCGGTGCTGTCGGCGGCGATGCTGCTCGAGCATCTCGGCGAGGTCGCCGCGGCGCAGCGGGTGCAGGACGCGGTGGCGCAGCGGCTGGTGCGCAAGCCCGCGGCGGCGCCCACGGCGCAGGTGGGGGATGAGCTCGCGGCACTCGCCGCTGGTTAACCCTCAGTCGGGTGGGCCCGCGTGCTGCCGGATCCAGGTGTGCATCGCGATACCGGCGGCGACCGCGGCGTTGATCGAGCGGGTCGAGCCGTACTGCACGATCGAGTACGTGGCGACGGCTGCGCGACGAGCCGGCGGGCTCAGGCCCGGGCCCTCCTGACCGAACAGCAGCATGGCGCGCTCCGGGAGCGCGGCGGTCTCCAGCGGCAGCGATCCCGGCAGATTGTCGACGGCGACCAGTTCGTAGCCGTCCACAGAGCACAGGCCGACCAACTCCCCGACGTTCGGCACATGCCGCACGTGTTGGTAGCGGTCGGTCACCATGGCGCCACGCCGGTTCCACCGGCGCCGCCCGACGATGATCACCTCGGCGGCCAGGAACGCGTTCGCGGTGCGCACCACCGAGCCGATGTTCAGGTCGTGTTGCCAGTTCTCGATCGCGATCGCGTACCGGTGTCGCCTGGCGTCGAGGTCGGCCACGATCGCATCCAGCCGCCAGTAGCGGTAGCGGTCGACCACGTTGCGGCGATCCCCGGCGGCGAGCAGTTCGGGGTCCAGCCACGGGTCCGAAGGCCACGGCCGTGGGTGCGGACCGACGCCGACCGGTTCGGCGGCACTGTCGTCGAGCACCTCCGCAGGGTACGGGGCGCGGTGGGCGGTCGTGGCACCGGCGACAGACGTGCTCCCGCCTTCGCCGTCGCGTATTGGCACGACGCGGGCTGCGGCCGCAGGTATTCTGCAGGAGGCGCGATCCGCTGTTTCGTCATGGCTACCGGCCTCGATCCAGGTTCTGGGCGCTGTGGTGCAATGACCGGCAGACAACAAGGAGATCGCGATGCCACTGACCCCGACGCGCAAGATCTGGATGGACGGGGAACTCGTCGACTGGGACGACGCGACGATCCACATCCTCAACCCGACACTGCACTACGGCTGGGGGGTCTTCGAGGGCATCCGGGCGTACGCCACCGACCGCGGTCCTGCTGTCTTCCGCCTCACCGAGCACATCGCGCGGCTCTACCGCTCTGCGCACCTGTACCTGATGGAGCCGGAGTTCACCGCCGAGCAGATCGTGACGGCGACCAAGGAACTGGTACGGGTCAACGACGTCGAGTCCTGTTACATCCGCCCGCTCTTCTACCTCGGGTACGGCGAGATGGGACTCAACCCGCTGCCCAGCCCGACCAAGGCGTCCATCGCCTGCTGGCCCTGGGGCGCCTATCTCGGCGCCGACTCGGCGGAGACCGGGGTACGCGCGGTGGTGTCCAGTTGGCAGCGGATCAGCAACAACGCCATCCCACCGGCCGGGAAGGGCACCGGGCAGTACGTCAACTCGTCACTGGCCAAGGTCGCCGCGCTGAAGGCCGGCTACGACGAGGCGATCCTGCTCACCCCGGATGGTCTGGTCTCCGAGGGCACCGGGGAGAACATCTTCGTGGTGTACGGCCAGCGGCTGGTGACGCCGCCGCTGGTGGACGGCGCGCTCGCCGGGCTCACCCGCGACGCGGTGATCACCATCGCCCGCGACCTGGGCATCGAGGTGGTCGAGCACTCGTTGAACCGCACCGACCTTTACCTGGCGGACGAAGCATTCTTCACCGGCACCGCCGCCGAGATGGTGCCGATGGTCGAGGTGGACGACCGTAGGGTCGGCACCGGCAAGCCGGGCCCGCTGACCCGGCAGCTGCTCGAGGTGTTCGGCCAGGCGACCCGGGGCGAGCTCGACCGCTACAAGGAGTGGAACGAGTACGTGACGGAGTGACGTTCGCGCCTTACCGTGACGTAGTGGGACCACGGTGATGCGGAGGTCGGCCATGCTTGTGCGCGACGCGATGACGGGCTTGGTGGTCACGGTCGGCCCGACGCATACCCTCCGCGAAGCCGCGAAGGCGATGAGCGCCCGCCGGGTCGGTGCCGCGGTCCTACTCGACGGGGACGGCCACGGGCCGGGGATCCTCACCGAGCGAGACATCCTGGACGCGCTGGCCGAGGGCGCGGACCCCGACACCGAGACGGTCGAGGGGCACCTGACCACGGACGCGGTGATCGCCGATCCGGACTGGTCGTTGCGCGATGCCGCGACAGCGATGGTGAAAGGTGGCTTCCGGCACCTGGTAGTGGTGGAAGCCGGCGAGGTCGTCGGGGTGCTGTCGGTGCGCGACGTGCTGCGCACCGGAGTCAGCGCCGCAGTCTGAGTCAGCCGAACCGCGGCGAACCCGAGGAGCGTGTTGACGTGGACCTGCTGGTCTGGCAGCCTGGGCGGGTGAGCACCACCTTCAGCACCATCATTATCGTCTAGGCGCGACGACCGAACCGGTCATCGCGCCCACCCCTCCGTGCCTGGCACGAGGGGTTTTTTGTTGCCCTGACGAACCGAACCGAACGAACGAGGACCCGATGAGCGAGACCTTCACCGCCGCCGACAACCCGCCGGACCCGCGCTTCCACGTCTACGACACCACGCTGCGCGACGGCACCCAGGGTGCCGGGTTCACCCCGAGCATCGGCGACAAGCTTGCGGTGGCACGCCACCTGGACGACCTCGGGTTCGGCTACTTGGAAGGCGGCTGGCCCGGTTCCAACCCGAAGGACGCCGGTTTCTTCACCAACGCGGCCACTGAGCTGGAGCTGCGGCACGCGACCCTCTGCGCCTTCGGCGCGACCAGGCGGGCCAGCATGAAGGCGGTGGATGACCCGCAGGTGCTCGCGCTGCTCGATGCCAACACGAAGGTGGTCACGCTGGTGGCCAAGGCGCACAGCACCCAGGTGGAGCGCGCACTGCGTACTACTCGGGACGAGAACCTGGCGATGGTGGCGGACACGGTGTCGCTGCTGCGCGCCGAGGGCAGACGTGTCTTCGTCGATGCGGAGCATTTCTTCGACGGCTTCCGGCATGATCCGGCGTACGCGCTGTCGGTCGTTACCGCGGCGCAGGAGGCCGGCGCCGAGGTGGTGGTGCTGTGCGACACCAACGGCGGGATGCTGCCGCACCAGGTCGCCGCGACCGTGGCCGAGACGCTGACGATGCGTCCCGGAGGACGTCTCGGTTTTCACGGCCACAACGACACTGCTTGTGCGGTGGCGAACACGTTGGCTGCTGTCGGCGCCGGCGCCACGCACGTACAGGGCACCGCCAACGGGTACGGCGAGCGGTGCGGCAATGCGGACCTGTTCGCCGTCGTCGCCAACTTGGAGACCAAGCTGGACATCCGGGTCCTGCCCGAGGGCAAGCTCGCCGAGCTGCAACGGGTGGCGCACGCGGTGGCCGAGATCGCGAACTTCGTCCCGGAGCCGCGCCAGCCGTACGTCGGCCAACTCGCTTTCGCGCACAAGGCGGGGCTGCACGCGAGCGCGCTGAAGACGGATGCCGACTTCTACCAGCACATCGACCCGGCGCGGGTGGGCAACGACATGACCTTGCTGGTCAGCGAGCTCGCGGGCCGGGCCAGCGTCGAGCTCAAGGGTGCCCAGCTAGGCATGGACGTCGACCGGGACACCGCGGGCCGGGTGATCGACCGGGTGAAGCAGCGCGAGTCCGTCGGGTACTCCTACGAGGCAGCCGAGGCGTCCTTCGAACTGCTGCTTCGGGAGGAGGTGAGCGGAAGTCGACCACAGGCGTTCACGTTGGAGTCGTGGCGGGTGATCGTGGAGCGTCGGGCGGACGGCGGGTGCGTCAGCGAGGCCACCGTGAAGCTGCAGGTTGCCGGCGAGCGGCAGGTTGCGACGGGGGAGGGGAACGGTCCGGTGAACGCGCTCGACAACGCGCTGCGGGCCGCGCTGCGCCAGCACTACCCGCACCTGCAGGATCTCGAGCTGACCGACTACAAGGTACGCATCCTGGACGGGGCGCACGGCACCGACGCGGTCACCCGGGTGCTGGTCACGACCAGCGACGGGGAACGCCAGTGGCAGACCGTGGGTGCGGGGGACAACGTCATCGATGCGTCCTGGCAGGCATTGGACGACGCGGTGACCTACGGCTTGGAGGCGCGGGCCCCGGTCGGCTGATCGCCGGCCGGGTGACGGTCTCCGAGCTGGACCCGGGTATCGGTGGCGGCATCGTAGAAGTCGGGGTCGCCACCGGCGGGACGTGCGCTGTCGTTGGCGATCACGACCGCAACCAAGGGCACCAGCAACGAGATCACGATCAGCCCTATAGCGGCCCACTTGAAGCCGTTCACGAACAGCACGATCGCGAGCACGAAGCTGACGGTCCGGAACGCCATCGTCACCAGGTAATGCCGTTGCTTGGCCCGGATCGCGTCGGTCCGGCTGGTGCGCGCGGCCGTGATCAGTACCGGATCCACCGGCCGGCTTCCTGGCTCCCGTCGTGTCACCGGTTCAGTGTGCTCCCTGCTGCCAGGATGCGCAGGGGCTGTCTACCGGGTCGGTGTCGCGGCTGGCTAAGAGGGGATCTCTTCCCACCACTGGCACCACCACGGGTCGCCCACCAGGATGCGCAGCTTCGGATGCCAGCAGTAGGTGATGTCCCGGTCGGTATCGAGGTAGTAGAGGCAGTTGCCGCACCGCTCGTCCCCGTTCGGCTTGCCGCGCAAGATCGCGTCCTCGGCCAAGTGTCCGAGCTTCACCGAGAGCTCCTCGTCGATCGGCTTGGGCTCGGGCGCTCCCACGTCGTAGGTCTCGCTCTCGCTCACGACTACCTCCTGCGGCTGGTCACTGATTGAGAATGATTATCACATGGATGACCAGCCGGCGTCGAACCGTGGCGTGCTGTGCCGGCCCGGTGACGCCGGCCCGTGATGTCGACGCCGTACCCGATTCGGGCTCGGCTAGCCTCTGCGCGTGCGCATTGCCCGGTTCAGCGTCGAGACAGGTTCCTACGGCTACGGGATCGTCGAGGGTGAACCCGGTCGGGAGATCGTCTCGGCGCTGCACGCGCATCCGCTGGTCGAGCCGGCACGATTGACCGGCGAGCGGTATCCGCTCGCGGAGGTCAACCTGGGGGCGCCCGTCGTGCCGAGCAAGGTGGTCTGCATAGGCAAGAACTACGCCGACCACGTCGAGGAGATGCGGCGCCTCGGTGGCGCCGAGGCGCCGAAGGCACCGCTGCTGTTCCTCAAGCCGTCCACCGCCGTAGTCGGTCCCGGTGCACCGATAGTGCATCCGCCGGACAGCGAGCGCGTCGACTACGAGGGGGAACTGGCCGTGGTGATCGGCCAGGTGACCCGGCGGGTCACGCCGGCGGACGCGCTCTCCCGGGTGTTCGGCTACACCTGCGCCAACGACGTGACCGCACGGGACCAGCAACATGCCGACGGCCAGTGGACCCGGGGCAAGGGGCACGACACCTTCTGCCCGCTCGGGCCGTGGATCGAGACCGAACTGGATCCGGCTCGCACCCGGGTCACCACGAAGCTCGACGGCCGCACGGTCCAGGACGCGCCCACCACCGCGCTGCTGTTCGACGTCCCGTCGCTGGTGGCGTACATCAGCGACGTGATGACCCTGCTGCCGGGCGACGTCATCCTCACCGGGACGCCCGCGGGTGTCGGGCCGATGACAGCCGGGCAGACGGTCGCGGTAACGGTCGAGCACGTCGGCACCCTGGTCAACCCGGTGGTCGCCCTGTGAGCGGCGAGCCGGCGAACAAAGGTGTGCCCGTGAGCGGCGAGGTACGGACCCGGATCGCACCGGCACCGTCCGGCGATCTGCACGTCGGCAACGTCCGGACCGCGCTGTTTTCCTGGGCCTTCGCCCGCAGACACCAAGGGCACTTCCTGCTCCGGGTCGAGGACACCGACGCCTCCCGGGCCACCGACGAGGCCTTCGCCGCGACCCAGGAGATCCTGCACTGGGTGGGTCTGGACTGGGACGAGGGTCCCGGTGTCGGCGGACCGTATGCCCCGTACCGGCAGAGCGAGCGCCGGGCGGTCTACGACGGCGCGCTCGCGCGACTCGAGGCCAGTGGACATGCCTACCGCGCGTACTCGACCGCTGAGGAACTCGCCGCGCGCAAAGCGGCAGCAGTGGCGCAGGGGGCGAAACCGACCCCAGGGTACGACGGTTACGACCGGGACCTCACCGACGCGCAGCGCGCGGCCTACGCGGCCGCCGGACGCCCGTATGTGCTGCGGTTCCGGATGCCCGCCGGCAGTACCACCTTCACCGACCTGGTTCGCGGTGAGATAACCATCGATCACCGGCAGATTCCGGACTTCGCGCTGACCCGGTCCGACGGCTCGCCGTTGTACGTGCTGGCGGCGGCGGTCGATGACATGGCGATGCGGCTGACCCATATTGTGCGGGGCGAGGACCTGCTGGCCGCCACACCGCGTCAGCTGGCGCTCTACGAGGCACTCGATTACCCCCGCGAGCGCTGGCCGCAATTCGCGCACCTGCCGCTGATCGTCGCGGACGACGGCAAGCCACTGTCCAAGCGCAACGGCGAGGTCTCGCTGCGTTGGTACCGCGACCACGGGTTCCTGCCGGCCGCGATGCTGAACTACCTGGCGTTGCTGGGGTGGTCGTTGGCACCGGACCGTGAGCTGTTCTCTGTCGAGGAGATGGTGGCGGCGTTCGACCTGGCTCGGGTCTCGCGCAACCCGGCCCGTTTCGACCTGAAGAAGCTCGAGGCCATCAACGGCGAGAAGATCCGGGCGATGGCCGAGGAGGAACTCGGCGAGCAGCTGCGGCCGTGGCTGCAGGCCGCCGGGTACGCCGTCGACCCAGCGGTGCTCCGAGCCGGAGTCCCGCTGGTGCAGAGCCGGATGGTCCGGCTCACCGAGGCACCGACCCTGCTCGGGTTCCTACTCGTCCCCGAGAACGAGTTCCGGCTGGTCGACGCGGACCTGCTCACCGCGGACAGCGAGGCGCCGCTGCAGGCGTCCCGAGACGCGCTCGCGGGCCTGCCGGCCTGGGCATCGGACCCGATCGAGCAGGCGTTGCGTGTCGCGCTCGTGGAGGGGCTCGGGCTCAAGCCCCGGCGCGCATTCGGACCGGTGCGAGTCGCCGTCACCGGGCGACGCATATCCCCGCCGCTGTTCGAGTCGATCGAGCTGCTCGGCCGCGATCGCACCCTCGGCAGGCTGGACGGCGCCCTGGCGGAGGTTCGGGGGCGCTGAGCGTCCCTGGTAGAGTCGGAGTCCGTTCCGCGGGACTCCTGCCGGGGCGCCCATGGGGTATGGGGTAATTGGCAGCCCAACTGATTCTGGTTCAGTTCGTCTAGGTTCGAGTCCTGGTACCCCAGCCATCACCCTTGTTTGACAGGGTTTCTGAGTGTCGCTCCTGGTCCGCCGCGGTGGCGGGCTATCCGTCCAGGTAGGCGAGCACGGCGAGCACCCGGCGGTTGTCGTCCGCCGAGGGCGGCAGTCCGAGTCGGCTGAAGATGCTGTTCGTGTGCTTGCTGACCGCTTCTCGGTGATGAACATGCGCGCTGCGATCGCCGCGTTCGAACGGCCCTCGGCCATGTGGCCGAGCACTTCGCGCTCCCTCGGCGTCAGCGACTGCAGCGGTGCGTCGGCGCGGTGGTGATCGAGCAGTTGGGAGACGACTTCCGGGTCCATGGCTGTGCCCCCGGCCGCGACGTGACGGACCGCGTCGACGAACTGGTGGACGTCGAAGACCCGATCCTTCAGCAGGTAACCAACGCCGCCACTGCGGTCCGCCAGTAGCTCGCGCGCGTAGAGCTGCTCGACGTACTGGGACAGCACCAGGACCGGCAGGCCCGGGATGTGCCGGCGGGCCTCGATCGCGGCTCGCAGCCCCTCATCGGTGAAGGTCGGCGGAAGGCGCACGTCGACGACCGCGACGTCCGGCCGGTGTGTGGTCAACGCTCGCAGCAAGGACGGGGCATTGTCGACGGCCTCGACGACGTGGCAGTCGTTTGCCTCCAGTAGCTGGATCAGGCCCTCGCGGAGGAGGGCGAGGTCCTCGGCGAGGACAACGCGCACGGCACCTCCAGCACGACTTCGGTGGGCCCCCCGTCAGGGCTGTCGACACTGAGAGTGCCATCGAACGTCGCGAGTCGGCGTTGGATGCCGCGCAACCCGCTTCCTGCGTCGAGGTCGGCACCGCCGTGCCCATCGTCGGTGAGCCGCAGCACCAGCACTCCTGCCTGGTGTCGTAGCAGGAGATCGGCTCTGTGCGCGTCGCTGTGCTTGATCACGTTGGTGAGCGCCTCGGCGGCACCGAAGTACACCGCGGACTCGATCGGTGCGCTCGGACGTCCGGGCAGCGCGATGTCGACGCTCACCGGCAACGGACTCGCCAACACCAGCGCCTCCAGCGCGCCGACGAGCCCGCGATCGGCGAGTACCGGGGGGTGCATCCCCCGTACCAGGCCGCGCAGCTCTCCGAGGGCGGCGGAGAGCTCATCCCGGGCCTGACCGAGGATCCGCCGCATTCGTTCCGGGTCCTGTTCGAGTGACTGCTCGGCGATGCCGAGCGTCATACCGAGCGCCACCAGCCGGGCCTGCGCGCCATCGTGCAGGTCGCGTTCGATCCGCCGCAGCTCGGCCGCCTGGATGTCGACCGCAGCGGCCCGAGATCTGGTGAGTTCGGCGACGCGTCGGGCGAGCCGAGCCTGCTGGCTCGAGCCGAGGAAGCGCCGGTTGCAGCGCGCCGCGAGTTCAAGGGCGTACGGGCCGGGCAACGGCGCCAGGATCTGGTGCAGCAGCGATTCGACCAGGCCGACGAGGTAGAGCACGACCCCGACCGTGCCGTTCACCGGCAGCCACGCGAGATCACGCCAGCGCGCGGGATCCCGCGCCGCGCGGCCCAACTGGCGCAGCGCGCCACCCGGTTCCCGGGTCCGGTACGGCGGCGGCACGGCTACGCCGAGCGTTCGTGCTGCGAAGCCACGGTGCAGGTCGGCGTAGGGCCGGGTGAGGGCGAGCGTGAGCAGCAGCAACGGCATCGAAACGAGCCAGACGGGCAGTACGACGATGCCGACGACGGTGAGCACGAACAGCAACAGGCCGAGCGGTGCGAGCAGGATCAGCGTCACTGCGTCCGCGGTCTGCTGGACGAGCCGCCAAGCCTGGGTGCCGGTCGCACGCATCGGTCACTGCCTCCTCGCCGCAGGTCTGCTCCTCGGTGCTTCGAGTATCCGCAACTGGTCGAGGCGGCGCAGTAGTGCTGGCGCCACTGCGAAACGGGTGCTGGCACCCGTGCATGCGCCAGCCCGCGCCGGGACGCTGCCTGTCGTCGACATCGATCCTCGGGAGGCAACAGCATGGCTGGTCCGTCGAACCCTGGTTCATGGAATCCGAAGCCCGGCGTCATCGACAGCACCCCGGTGTCGGCGCAGCGGTCCAGGCGAGGCTCGCCGACGGTTCGGCTGGCGCGGTGGAGCGCGCGGCACCCGTGGCGTGCCGTCCTCGGCTGGGTGGCGTTCGTGGCGGTGTGCGTCGCTGCGGGGCAACTGGCCGGGACCCGCAGTGCAACGTCGCTGGAGCAGGGCACCGGCGAATCGGGACGTGCTGCCCAGATCCTGCACGACGCCGGGATGGAGTCAGCCGCGACCGAGCAGGTACTCATCAACGCCCGGACCGGTCGACTGGACCTCGGCGGGGCGCGCGCGGTGGCCGCCGAGGTCGGTACCCGGATGCGGGTGCTGCCGGACGTGGCGTCGGTCGAGCCGACGGTGACGGCGGCGGACGGAAGCGCGCTGCTGGTCCCGGTGATCATGCGCGGCTCGCCCGACGACGCTGATACGAAGGTCGGCGCGCTGCTCCGCGTGACTGCCGGCGTCGCGTCTGCGCACCCGGAATTGCGGGTCCAGGAGGTCGGCGACGCGTCCATCGACAAGGGTGTCAATGACCTGGTGTCCCGGGACTTCGGGAAGGCCGAGGGACTCAGCCTGCCGATCACCCTGGTCATCCTGCTGGTGGCGTTCGGTGCGCTGGTGGCCGCCGGGGTACCGGTCCTGCTGGGCATCAGTGCGGTGGGAGGTGCCATCGGGCTGTCCGCACTGGTCTCGCATCTCGTTCCGGCGACGGACACGCTCAACAACGTGATCCTGCTGCTGGGCATGGCGGTGGGCGTCGACTACTCACTCTTCTACCTGAAGCGGGAACGGGAAGAGCGAGCGGCCGGTCGCAGCCGCCAGCAGGCGATCGAGGTGGCCGCCGCGACCTCGGGGCATTCGGTGGTGGTATCGGCGATCGCGGTGATGGTGTCCATGGCCGGTCTCTACCTGGCGCAGGACGTCACGTTCTCGTCACTCGCCACCGGTTCGCTGATCGTGGTCGCTGTGGCGGTAGTGGGCTCGGTGACGGTGCTCCCGGCGCTGCTGATGAAGCTCGGCGGCGCGCTGGAGCGGCCTCGGATTCCGTTGTTGTGGCGATGGACCAATAATCCCGACCGCAGGCCACGGTTCTGGCCCGCGTTGCTGCGCCCGGCGCTCGCCCGTCCCGGCCGTACCCTCGCGGTGGCCGTAGTCGCGATGCTCGCGCTGGCCGCACCGGCGCTCGGTATGACGCTGCGTTCGACGACGGCCGACGACCTTCCGCGGTCCATTCCGGCAATGCATGTCTACGACCGGATGAACGCAGCGTTCCCCACCCGGACCTCCGCGCACCAGGTCGTGGTGCAGGCGCCCACCGCGGCGGCCGGTGCGGTCAGCGCCGCATTGGAGGAACTGCAACACCAGGCAGCCCAAACGCCGTTGCTGAGCAAGGAGCAGAACGAGCCGATCCGGTCGTCGGCGGATGGCGGCGTACACGTCGTCGACATCGACACGCCGTTCACCGCGGACAGCGCCCGCGGGACCGATTCGTTGCAGTTGCTGCGCGAGCAGTTGCTTCCGGATGTGCTGGCGTCGGTGGCGGCACACGGGCCGGTACGGGCGGAGGTGGGCGGGGACATCGCCGAGACGGTCGATTACTCGCACCACAACGCGGAGAAGCTGCCGTGGGTGATCGGCTTCGTGTTGCTATTGACGTTGGCCGTCATGTTGGCGACGTTTCGCTCGCCGGTGATCGCGTTGATGTCGATCGCGGTGAATCTGCTGTCGGCGGCCGCGTCGTTCGGGTTCCTCACGCTGGTGTTCCAGCACCGGTTCGCCGAGGGTCTGTTGCGCTTCCACTCGACCGGAGCGGTGGTCTCCTGGGTCCCGCTATTCCTGTTCGTGGTGCTCTTCGGCTTGTCGATGGACTATCACGTCTTCGTACTGACCCGGATCCGCGAGGGCGTGGCACGGGGATTGAATACCCGCGCGGCAGTCGAGTACGGGTTGACCCGGACAGCGGGCGTGGTGACCAGCGCGGCGGTGGTGATGGTGTCGATCTTTGCGGTCTTCGCGACGCTGCAGCTCAACGACATGAAGCAGGTCGGGCTCGGGCTGGCCGTCGCCGTGCTGCTGGACGCGCTGGTGGTCCGCATCGTCATCCTGCCGGCCGCGATGGTCCTGCTAGGACGATGGAGCTGGCGGCCGAACAGTCTCGTCCGGCAGCCCGAACCCGTCCCGGACGGGGAGCTGCTGCAGGCATGAAAGTCCCTGTGCAGCAACGGGTGGCAGCGGGAAGTGTCCGGGCCTGCCGGCTGCTGTGTCGGTATCGGACGGACCTCCTCGGCAGGAGGCCTCACGAAAGCGAACGGGTACTCCCAACGGGATTTGAACCCGTGTTACCGCCTTGAGAGGGCGGCGTCCTAGGCCACTAGACGATGGGAGCGCGCGACGAAGAACGTGCGCGCTGCACTCTACCGGACGTCCTCGCCCACTCGACCTGCCGCCTGCAGCGCCTGCGCGGCGGCCACCACCGCGGGAGCGAAGGTCTTGCCGGGAGACCGCCCGAGGACCGCGGCCGGCCCGCTGACCGAGACCGCTGCGACGGTGGCGCCGCTGCCGTCGCGTACCGGCGCGGAGACCGACGCCACGCCGGGTAGGCGCTCTGCGACGGACTGCGCCCAGCCGCGCCGCCGTACCGCCTGCAGCGCCGCCGCAGTGAAGGCCGCGCCATCGGGAACCGTGCCGTCGTTCGCGAGCAACACCTGCGCTGCGGATCCCGCCGTCATCGGCAGCCGGGAGCCCACCGGCACCGTGTCACGCAGACCACTGGGTACGTCGCTGGCGGCGACGCAGAGCCGCACCGCACCGCGCCGCCGGTAGAGCTGTGCGCTGCAGCCGGTTTCGTCGCGCAGCCGGTCCAGCACCGGTCCGGCGCGCAGCAGCAGCGGGTCCGCGCCGGCAAGCTCGGCCAGCCAGGGCCCGGGCACGTACCCGTCCGGAGTCACTGCAACCAGGCCGTGCACCGCGAGCGCGGTGGCGAGCCGATGCGCGGTGGCGCGCGGAATCCGGGTCCGCTCGACCAGTGCCGTCAGCGGGCAGGGACCGGCCTCCAGCGCCCGCAGCACCGCCGCCACCTTGTCGACCACGCCGACCGCGCTAGACTGTTCCACAAGTCGATACTGCCGTCTCAATCAGTGAGATGCAAGGTTCGAGGCGCCCGTCGGGAGGCAATCGTGACTGCCAGAACACTCGCCGAGAAGGTGTGGGAGTCCCACGTCGTGCACCGGGAGGAGGGCGAACCCGACCTGCTCTACATCGACCTGCACTTGGTCCATGAGGTCACCAGCCCGCAGGCGTTCGACGGACTGCGGCTGGCCGGTCGGCCGGTACGCCGGCCGGACCTGACGCAGGCGACGGAGGATCACAACATCCCGACCGACCTGCTCGGCGGCCTGATCGAGGACCCGGTGAGCCGGATCCAGGTCGAGACCTTGCGCGCAAACTGCTCCGAGTTCGGCGTCCCGCTCCGGTCGATGGCGCAGGACAAGCAGGGTGTGGTGCACGTCATCGGTCCGGACCTGGGTCTGACGCAGCCCGGCACCACGGTGGTGTGCGGAGACAGCCACACCTCGACCCACGGCGCCTTCGGTGCGCTGGCGTTCGGGATCGGAACCAGCGAGGTCGAACATGTGCTGGCGACGCAGACGTTGCCGCAGCGTAAGCCGAAGACGATGGCCGTCACGGTGCAAGGCGCGCTGCCGTCCGGTGTCACGGCCAAGGACCTGATTCTCGCGGTGATCGCCCAGATCGGTACCGGGGGCGGACAGGGCCACGTCATCGAATACCGGGGTCAGGCCATCGAGGGCTTGTCCATGGAAGGCCGGATGACCGTCTGCAACATGAGCATCGAGGCCGGAGCCCGGGCTGGTCTGGTCGCACCGGACGAGACGACTTTCGAGTACCTGAAGGGCCGTCCGCACGCGCCGCAGGGCGCTGAGTGGGACCGCGCGGTCGAGGCCTGGCGCGAACTGCGCACCGACCCCGACGCGCGATTCGACCGCGAAGTGGTCATTGACGCGACCGCGCTCACCCCGTTCGTCACGTGGGGCACGAACCCGGGACAGGGCGCACCGCTGGCCGCCGAGATTCCTGATCCCAGTAGCTTTGCGGACCCGGCCGAGCGCGACGCCGCCGAACGCGCGTTGGCCTACATGGGCCTGCAGGGGGGCACGCCGCTGCGCGCGGTCGCGGTGGACACCGTCTTCATCGGAAGTTGCACCAACGGCCGGCTTGAGGATCTGCGGGCCGCCGCGGAGGTGTTGCGCGGGAGGCATGTCGCGGACGGTGTCCGGGCGCTGGTGGTCCCCGGTTCGATGGACGTCAAGGCGGCCGCGGAGGCCGAGGGGTTGGACCGTGTCTTCACCGAGGCCGGTGCGCAGTGGCGGAATGCCGGCTGTTCGATGTGCCTGGGGATGAACCCGGACACGCTGGCGCCGCAGGAACGGTCGGCATCGACCAGCAATCGCAATTTCGAGGGCAGGCAGGGCCGGGGCGGCCGTACGCACCTCGTCTCGCCGGCTGTTGCCGCCGCCACCGCCGTCGTCGGGCGGCTGGCCGCACCGGCCGATCTCTGAGCTATCAGGAGGAACTCGTGGAACCGTTCACCGTTCACACCGGTCGGGCCGTACCGCTGCGGCGCAGCAACGTCGACACGGACCAGATCATCCCGAGCGATTACCTCAAACGGGTGTCTCGTACCGGTTTCGCGGACGGGCTGTTCCGCGAGTGGCGAGCTGCCGGCGACTTCGTCCTGGACCAGCCGGAATACGCGGGGGCGACCGTGCTGCTCGCGGGCCCGGACTTCGGTACCGGCTCGTCCCGTGAACACGCCGTCTGGGCGTTACAGGACGCCGGCTTCCGGGTGGTCGTGTCGTCCCGGTTCGCCGACATCTTCCGGAACAACGCGCTCAAGGGTGGGTTGTTGCCGGTTGTGCTCGGCTCGGACGCCGTCGAAGGGTTGATGGCGGCGGTGGAGACGGCACCTCAGACTGAGCTGACGGTCGACCTGCAGCGGTGCCAGGTGGATTGCGGCGGTCAGAACTATCGGTTCGAGTTGGAGGAGTCGGCGCGCCAGCGGCTGCTCCAGGGGCTCGACGACATCGCCCTCACACTTCGTTACGAGGAAGAAATTCTGGCCTTCGAGGCCAGCCGTCTGTCCTGGAAGCCGAAGACCATCCCGGCGATCACCTGACCGATCGCGATACTGGCGAAATCTGCTGTGCCACAGCGGATTTCACGGCCACATTCCGAGTCTGCGAGTGTCCCGAAGGGCCGCCATCGGGTCTGTAACCGCTTGCGCCGCAGGGGGAATGGGGCCGCAAACACACCGCGACACGCCGAAGGGGGTGTTGTCGAGCGGTGCTTGACCTCCTACCGTTCGCGGTGATCTCGTCCGGCACCCGGCCGGCGGCGCACGGAGGTGCTTGTGAACAAGTCGGAGCTCATCGACTCGGTAGCCGAAAGAGTTGGTGGCCGCGCGGCGGCGGCCACGGCTGTCGAGGCCATCATTGACAGCGTGACCCGGACGGTCGCGAAGGGCGAGAAGGTCGCAATCAGCGGCTTCGGAGTCTTCGAGAAGGCGGATCGCGCGGCGCGTACGGGGCGCAACCCCGCTACTGGCGCCATCGTGAAGATCAAGAAGACGTCGGTGCCGAAGTTCCGGCCCGGCTCGGAATTCAAGGCGTACGTCAACGGCAGCAAGAAGTTCGCCAAGGCGACCGCCGTCAAGGCGGTCGCTGCCGGCAGGGCTGCCGCGAAGAAGGCGCCGGCCCGGGGCGCCGCCAAGAGCACGGCGACCGCTACGGCCAAGAAGACCGCGGCGAAGAAGACGGTCGCGAAGAAGACCGCCGTGAAGCGCGCGCCCGTTCGCAGCGCGGCGAAGAAGACCGCCGCCAAGAAGACCACCGCGAAGCGGGCACCGGCCAGCAAGTCCGCGGCCCGGCGTCGGACGCGCTGAGTTTCGTCGATCCACGGCGGGGGGGGCC
>DASZVT010000053.1:0-4623 GCA_035546915.1 Mycobacteriales bacterium
CCTTGGCGATGCCCATCCAGCCGTAGTTCGGCCAGGACACGGTCGCATCGAAGGTCAGCCCCACGATGCTCGCCGGGCGGGCGAGCACGGGTCGCAGCGCCCGGCACAGCGCCGGCAGCGACCAGGTGGACACCTGCAGCGCCAGCGCAGCGTCCTGCCAGGACGCGCCGGAGATCGCGTCGTTCAGGATCGCCTCGGGCGCGAACCCGGCGGCGTGCAGGGCACCGTCGACGGAATCGACATGCTCGCGCAGTCGCTCCGGCAGCGCGTCGTAGTCCGCGTCGCTGGTGAGGTCGAGCTCGACCACCGGCACCGGGGCACCGCCGTCGTCGGCGGCCAGCCTGCGCGCGATCCGTTCCGTGATGGATTTGCTCCGGCCGAAACCGGACAGCACCACGGTCGCCCCCTGCGCCCGCGCTTCGCGCGCAGCGGCGTAGGCGATCGACGAACCGGTCAGCACACCGGTGATCAGCAGCCGCTTGCCGGCCAGTACGTCATTCACGACAGCTCCTGGGGGGTGGCAACCGAGGTCAGCGTGGCGTCGGGGGCATTCCGTTTGGCCAGGTTCGTCAGCACGGTCCCGGGTCCCAGCTCGACGAAGTGGTCGGCCCCGGCCGCCACCAGGCCGGTGACAGTCTGTCGCCAGCGCACCGGCGAGGTGAGCTGTGCGGCCAGCCGCTCGGCGAACCCATCGGTGTGGGGCAACGCGTCCACGTTCGACCAGATCGGGACCGACGCGGCACCCGGCACGTACTGCGCCAAAGCCGCGGTCAGGGCCTCCCGCGCGGGCGCCATGAACGGGGTGTGATAGGCGCCGCCTACCGGGATCGGCACCACCCGGCGCGCTCCTGCCGCCGCGCCGACCTGCTCGAAGCCGGCCGGGTCGCCACTGATCACGACCTGCCCGGCGGCGTTGAAGTTCGCCGGCCAGACCGCTTCGGCGTCGGCGCACGCACGTTCCACCGCGTCGTCCTGCGCCCCCATCAGCGCGGCCATGGTGCCGGGACGGGCCAGTGCCGCGTCCGCCATCGCGGCGCCCCGAGCCGCCACCAGTCGCAGCCCGGTGGCGAAGTCGACTGCACCGCCAGCCGCAAGCGCGGTCCATTCACCGAGCGAATGCCCGGCCAGCGCGGCAGGCGCCGGCTTGCCAGCCTGCCGCCAGGCGTCCCAGACCAGCATCGACACCACATAGGTGGCGACCTGCGCCTCCCACGGGCGCTTGAGCTCGTCCGCGGGCGTATCCAGGAGGAGCTTGCTGATGTCCCGCCCGAGCGTGTCGGAGCCCTGCTCGACCAGGGCCCACTGCGGGGTCTGCTGCCATGCCGCACCGGCTCCGGGCTGCTGCGAACCCTGACCGGGAAAGGTCACCACGGTAGTCACGGCCGATGACCCTGCCACAGGCCCCGCGTTACTCGCCGGTCGGCACGCCGCTACCGACCGCGACCCCACCCGCAGGAACTAGGCTGGCAGCCATGAGCGCGGTCGACGTCGCGCCGTCACGTGGGCGGCTCGCCCCGGCGGAATGCATCTTCTGCCAGCTGGTCGCGGGGGATCTCCCCTGCCACCAGGTCTATGCCGACGCGGCTGCCATCGCCTTCCTGGACGCGCGCCCAGCGTCCCCCGGTCACACCCTGGTGGTGCCGCGTCGTCACGTTGAACACCTCTGGGACGGGGACGCCCGCAGCTTCGCCGCGGTCGCCGAGACGGTCCACGCGGTAGCGGCACTGCTCCGCGAGCGGCTACGGCCGGACGGACTGACGATGCGGCAGAACACCGGGGCCGCCAGCGGCCAGGACGTGTTTCACCTGCACGTGCATCTGGTCCCCCGTTGGCACGGCGACGGACATATCGGCTGGCCCAACCGGCCCGACCCGGCGCCGGACCCGCACGAGATCCTGCGTCAGCTCATCGACCCGTCATCGATCCGGTAGCCCCGGATCCCGAGTGACGGCTGCTGGGTCGCCAGCTGGTTCACGCACTCGCCCAGGGCGTTGACCTCCCGGTTGTTGGCGTGCTGGATGTCGAAGTACACGCTGACGTCCTTGCTCCGCGGCGGCACGGCGCTGATGCCGGGGAGGTCACCGCAGCTGGTCCGGACGGTGTTGCGCGCGTTGACCGCGAGCCGATCGGAGAAGTCCACGATCAGCTGGGTCGTGTCCCCACCACCACTGGAGAGCTGACAGCCGCTGAGCGCCCAGCCGCCGGTACCCAGCACTACGACGGCACCGAGGCCGGCAAGTGCCCGTCGGGCGGCACCACGCACCGGCCTGCCTCCACTGCTCCCGAAAGTCTGCAAGATTGAGCGTACGGGTGCCTCGCCGGAAACTCGCGCCAGAAGGCATCCGGCGGCAGCAGCGACGGCAGGAGGCTCGTGGCGACACGTATCGAGGACTACGCCCTCATCGGTGACCTGCACACCTGTGCGCTGGTCAGCAACGACGGTGGCATCGACTGGCTGTGCGTGCCTTCGTTCTCCGACGGCGCGGTGTTCGCCGCGCTCCTCGGCGAGCCCGATCACGGGCACTGGGAGCTGGCACCCGCCGGAGCCGTGACCTCCCGGAACCGGCACTACCGCGAAGACACCCTGGTGCTGGAAACCGAGCTGACCACCGCCAGCGGCACCGTCCGCATCATCGATTTCATGCCGCTCGACGACGGCAGGCCGAAGGTGGTCCGGATCGTGGTGGGCGTCCGCGGAACGGTGCCGATGCGCTCCACCCTCAGGCTGAGGTTCGACTACGGCCTCACCCTGCCGTGGGTACGGCGGCTGGGGCAGCGCACCGTCGCGATCGCCGGGCCCAACGCGATGGTGCTCGACTCGCCCGTGCGTAGCCGCGGCCGCGGCATGTCCACCGTCGGCGAGTTCGAGGTGCACACGGGCGACCGGGTGCCCTTCGTGCTCGGGTGGCACCCCTCGTACGAGGTCGCGCCCGAGCCGATCGACGCGGAGGCGGAACTGGGCCACACCGTCGGGTTCTGGCGGCGCTGGATCCGCAAGTCCAGCTACGACGGGATCTACCAGGAGCCGGTGGAACGCTCGCTGATCACCCTCAAGGCCCTGACCTACCGCCGCACCGGCGGCCTGGTCGCCGCGGCGACGACATCACTGCCCGAGCAGATCGGCGGCGAACGGAACTGGGACTACCGCTACAGCTGGCTGCGCGACAGCGCTTTCACGCTGCTGTCGCTGCTGACCTCGGGATACGAGAAAGAAGCCCGTGCGTGGCGGGAGTGGCTGCTACGTGCAATCGCCGGGGACCCCGACCAGCTGCAGATCATGTACGGCCTCGCCGGCGAGCGAACGCTGAACGAGCGAACCCTGCCGTGGCTGCCCGGGTATGAGGGCTCCGCGCCGGTACGAGTCGGCAACGCGGCGGTGCAGCAACGCCAGCTGGACGTGTACGGAGAGGTTTTGCACGCGCTCTACCTGGCCCGCGAGAACGGGCTACACGGCGGCGACAACGACGACTCGTGGCCGCTGCAACGTGCATTGCTCGACTGGCTCGAGTCGCACTGGGACGAGCCGGACGCGGGAATCTGGGAAGTGCGTGGCGACCCGCAGCATTTCGTGCACGGGAAGGTGATGGCCTGGGTGGCGATGGACCGGGCGGTGCGGGCCGTCCGCGACCACGGACTACCCGGCCCGGACGAGCAGTGGGCGGGGCTACGCGACCAGATCCACCACGACGTGTGCGAGCGCGGTTACAGCGCGGAACGCGGTTCCTTCGTGCAGGCGTACGACTCCCAGGAACTGGACGCGGCCACGCTGCTGATCCCGCTGGTCGGCTTCCTGCCCGCGCACGACGAACGGGTGGTGAACACCGCCCGGACCATCGAGCGAGACCTCACCGTGGACGGTTTCGTCCGCCGGTACGAGACCAGCGCCGGCACCGACGGGCTGAGCGGCAGCGAGGGCGCATTCCTGATGTGCACCTTCTGGCTCGCGGACAACCTCGCGCTGCAAGGCCGCCGGCGGGATGCGCGGACGATGTTCGAGCGACTGCTGAACCTGCGTAACGACGTGGGGCTGCTCGCCGAGGAGTACGACCCGGTGGCCGGCCGGCAGCTGGGCAACGTGCCGCAGGCCTTCAGCCATACCGCGATGGTGGCCACCGCCCGGCTCCTGGACCCGAAGGGCACCAGCCAGTGGACCCGGCACCGCCCCGGGCATGACACCCCCGGTCACTGACCGCGCCGGGAACGTTCAGGCTTGGTTCACGGCGGGTACTGCGAGACGATCGGGTATCTGGCGGAAGGACACCTGTGGGCACCCACATCGACAACGATCTGCAGTTCGGCATCGACACCACCATGGGCACGCTGACCCGGGTCGGCGACCTGATCATCATCCGGACCGAGGATCCGGTGGGCGTCTGGGACGCCGTGACGACCTCGGTGTCGACCGGTCAGCCCGCTGTCGCTGCGGTCGCCGAGGAGCTGGCGGCCCAGGCGGTCACCGTGGAGATCACCGGCCCGGACGGGATGGTTGCCCGGCTGGGAGCGGGTGTCGACTCCAGCCGAGGCCTACTCGGCGCAGGCAGCCGCAAGGTCGAACTCGGCGATCGTCACGCCACCGCGGCGCTGGTGCGTACCCGGCTGCGGCGCGCCGACCCACGGATCGGC
>DASZVT010000054.1:0-4085 GCA_035546915.1 Mycobacteriales bacterium
CTGCTGAACACGATCCTCCAGGTACAGAACGACTATCGCCTTGCTGCACGTGTGCTGGAAGGAGACCTGGAGGCGCAGCAGCAGCACAACGAAGCCGTCCGCACCAAGGCGCAACGTGTCTTCACGGAGCGGCGCGCCGCCAGCGCGCCGCGGGGCACGGGGCCGGGCGGAAGCCCCGGTCATTCCCGCCCGGGCGGGAAGCCGGTACATCGGAAGGGCTTCAACCAGGGGCCGCCGCACGTCTGGGGTTCGGCCGATGCGCTCGCCCCAGAGCTGGTCCGGTCGGCACAAGCCCCGGTCGACTACGCTGAAATCCTTGGCGTGCAACGGATCCTGAGCACGCCTTGGATTCCGGTCGAGCATCTGGATGCGCTGGTGCGGGCCGGTATCACGCATGCGCTGGTGCCGGCGGATCTGCCGATCGCCGACCTGCTCGAGGCGGCGGGCATCCACGTCCTGCCGATGGACCGGGTGTCCGATGTCTACGACGTACTTGGCCAGCCGGATACGCGGCTGGTCGTGCTCACCGACGAGCCCGTGGCAGGCGCGGTGACGGTCACCTACGCGGACCCGACCTCGCCGCTGGAAGAGACCTTCCAGGCGGCGATCGAGTCGGCGAGATTGCACGATGTCGCGTTCTCGCTCCAGCTCGCCCCGTATGCCGGCGATCCGGACCTCCCGTTCAGGGCGGATCACCTGATCCAGCTCGGATTGCGCGCCCGAAACCTGGAAACGTCGTCCTCTGCGCCGCCACCGAGACTCGCCGAGCCACTGGAGCGCTACGTGTTGCGTGCGTGGCCGAGCCATGGCGATGTCACCGATGTCGCGGAAGCGCGCCACGAGGTGGCCGGGCATTTCGGGAGGCATGCGCGTTGGGACGCTGTCCGCGAAGAAGGCGCGTTGCCGCTCGAGGACGGGCGGGAGGCGCGCTTCGAAATCGCAATCGACCAGGCGCTGTCCGAGCCGCAACTGCTGGTCCATCCCGGGGGGCGGCTCGTGCTCGCGCTGCCACCGGTGCTGGCGGCGGGCGCGCCACGCACCCTGTTGCTGGGTCTGACGGTCAAGGAGGCCGTTGATGCTGTGCGCGCGAACCCGGACCGGTTCCTGCGCGACGACGAGGATCCAGGCCTCGACGGCGGTACCGCTGCCGTGCCGCCGGCGCAACCGCCCGGTCCCGCAGGCGGGGCCTCGCCCCGGACGAGCGCGGCCGAGGGAGGTGCTGCCGCCGAACAGGAGACCGGGGGGCCGCAAAACGCGGCCGGCGGTCCTGGGCGAGGCGAGCGCCCGAAGCCGGCGCGTGCCATCCCGCCGACGCCGATCGCGCTCGCGAATGTGTCGCCCATCGATCAGCGCCTGCCGTTCCTCGAGGAGTTGGCGACGTTGTTCAACGGCGATCCCGACGGCCCCGAAGACACCAAACGCGCCGTTCCGCCGATCGCTCCGGCCGAGCTGAACAGCAAGCTGCTCTCGGTGCTGCCCGAACTGCTCACCGAGACCGGGTACACGCTCATGCACGGTGGCGTCGCCCTCACCATCGGTTTCCGGATAGGCAATCCGGCCCGGCTGCACACGCCGACCCGGCTGGACCGGCGCGGCAGCATGCTGATGGGCCTGCCGACGATCGGTGCGGGCAGGAGTGCCACCCGCGGTGGCCTAGCCGACGGAAGTTTCCTCGGCGGCGTGCCGCAAGGCGAGTGGACCACCGCACGGGTGCACTCGAGTGAACAGGAACAGATGGCCCGGCTCGGTTCCGCAGATGAGCACCGGGGTGAGTTCGAGGCGTGGGACCTCGATGCCACGCCCTGGGTTTTCGACGGTAAGGACTGGCGTGCACTGTCCGGCTCGGACGGTGCACCGCTGCGGGTATGGATCAACGCGGGCTACCAGCAACCGGTCGGCGAAACTGTCGTGTACCCCGGCGCGGTGCGCGACGAGGCCCAGCTGCTGCACCGCGGCAGGCTCACCAGGCTGCAGGACACCGCCGATGTGACCACGGTGATCATGACGACCGTGCCCCGCGAAGTCCGGGAGCAGGTCCTGATTCAGCTGGAGAGCCAGGAGCGGAGCCGGGAAGCCTTGCGCGGCAACGGTTTCCGCTTCGAACTCAAGGACAACTGGGGCAAGGTCACGCACGTGATCACGCTGCGGACCCGGATCGAGTGGTACTCCGCGGAGCCGACGCACGCCGCGGCGAAGGGGCTCTATCACGGTCGCGGTTCGATGGCGCACCGGGAGAGCAGCAGGCGCTTCGAGATCACCCGGCGGCTGCAGGGCGGCGCGGTTGTCGGGCTCAAGGAGCTCGCCACGCGACGGCGGTTGAAGAGCTACGCGGTAACCCTCGGCGTGACGCAGGGCACCGGCAGCGTCGCCTTCCCGGAAACGTTCGACACCCGGCCCAGGCACACCTACCGGGTGAAGATCGTCACCGACGTTTCGGTCCAGCCCGCCGGCAAGGCGGCGCTTGCCTCGACCGTGCCCGGTGAGGCGTATTTCGAACTGGCTTCGCAGGACGCCGCCGCGAACGGGCTGCCGGTCGGTGCGGACGAACTGACCTACGACGAAAACGGTGGCATCGTCACCCAAACCGTGTACGAGCCCATCGTCGATGAACACGGTGTGGCCCGTACCGACGAGAACGGCGTACTGCTCGCTGTCCCGAGGCAGGTGCCGGTGGTGGCTGACGGGCTGGAGCCCCCGGTAGGCAGGCCGGGTCCGGTCCGGGAGAGCGGAACCGGTGCCAACGATGAGATCCTGCGCCTGAGCGGGCTGCACGAAGTGCGCGAGTTCATCCGTGCGACGCTCGACGGTCGCGGCTTCGCGGAGTTGGAGAACGCGCTCGAGCACCTGTCCGATGAGAACACGACGCTGTGGGCGACCGAAGCCCTGCAGGACGGTTACCGGGTCTCGCAGGTCGGCCGCAACCGGCTCGGTTCGGTGGAGGAGGCCGAGGTCGAGGTGTGTGCCGAATGGGACCCGGCACAATCGGTCCACATCGGACACCTGGCGCACGCGCACGTCGCGGTGATCAATGCGGGGATCGCGGAGTCGATCACGTCGATGGGTTACACCCGAACGGACACCCGCGCGTCCAACGTGCTGATGGCGCTGTTCGACCGTGACCGCACGCAGACCTACACCACCGGCGATTCCCTGCTCTGGCAGCTGTATGCGGGCACCAGGCTGGAATACCGCGGGCCCGCCGACCAGGTCCGGGTGCCACTGCGCTGGACCGTGACCGTCCGGCTGCCCGGTGGCGAGACGGTTACCAAGACGATCGGCGGGCAGTTCGCCGAGGTGCAGGTGCCCACTTCGATCCCGGTGAACGGGCCAGTGGTGCCGACACCGGACGGGGTGCCGACAGAACTGTTGACCGATGTGACCGCGGCGTTGCACGTCGACGCCCGGGGCCTGACGGAGGCCGTGGCCGGGACCTGGCCCGCCGGCAAGCCCGCGCCCGATGTCAGCAACGCCACCTTGCGCGGCGAGATCACGCAACTGCTCACCGACGGTCTCGTACTCCGGCACCCGGGCGACAACAGCAAGCGCACCTTGCTGACCGCGGACATCACCAAGGTTGAGGTCACGGCGGTTACCCCGAAGGTGATGACCGGCCCGTTCGCGCTGAACCAGGACGGGCAGGAGTCCACGGCCCGCAAGAGCAGGGCGGGTACCACGACGAGCACCGTCGCGGCCGGGCCTGCCTCCGGAGCTCGCGCGAAGGGGGGCCGCACGGTCCAGCGCCAGTCGAGGCTCGGCGGTCCGGAGGAGCTGGCTTCGTCGCTGCCTATGCCGGGCCTGAACTTCAAGGCCGCACTGGACGTCACGGTCGCCGGTCCCGATTCGACGTCACACATGGCCGCGAGCTACGAGTGGCTGGTTCCGGCGCCGAAGGTGCTGGAGTACTACGCGAACGGGGAACCCGTCGTACTCGCCGCGGTTCCGGCCGAGACGATCGATTTCCTGTTGCGGGCCTGGGCCGGGGGTGAGTTCGGACTGGACGCGCGTATCGCGGCGAAAGCCGTTCTGCGGCACGGGAATCCAGAGTTCGCTGCCCGTGCGCTGGAGCTTTACCCGACCGCGGACGA
>DASZVT010000055.1:0-8826 GCA_035546915.1 Mycobacteriales bacterium
CGGACCGGACGTGACCCGAGGGGGCGGACCGGCGGCGCGAGCTTTCCGGGCGCAATGGGCAGGGTTGGCAGGACGCCGGTGTTGTACTCCCGTAGCCTGCACGTCGGGACCAGGGAGGTCTGGATGGGCACAGTCAAGGGCTCGGTTGCCGACGAGAGCCCGGCCGTCGGGGCGGGCTCGGCCGCGGTGAGCACCGTCGGCGCGCCGCCGCGGCGCGCCACCCGCGGCGGTGTGCGCGGTCGTATCCGGCGATTGCTGGCCAGTGACAGTGACCTGGAAGCCGAGGA
Source organism: Mycobacteriales bacterium (assembly GCA_035546915.1). Classification (GTDB taxonomy): domain Bacteria; phylum Actinomycetota; class Actinomycetes; order Mycobacteriales; family CAJCIY01; genus DASYGP01. The sequence continues at coordinate 288 of DASZVT010000055.1, forward strand.
TCTGCAGGAACAGGCCCGCGCGGAGGGCGCGACTGCCGTCACTGCGTGCCAGTGTGGCAGCGAGGTCTGCGTGGCCGGCACGGTCCGGGCGGTCCGGCTGGCCCCGCTCGCCGGTGCACCGACCTTCGAGGTCGACCTCTACGACGGGTCCGGCACCATCCGGCTGGTCTTCCTCGGTCGGCGCACGGTGCACGGCATCCAGGCTGGGCGGGCGCTGGTGGCGCGCGGCCGGCTCACCCGTCGGGACGGCCGTAACACGATCTACAACCCGCGCTACGAGCTGGTCGCCGGTCGATCGTGACCGACGGCGAGCAGCCGCAGGCACCGCGTGGCCTGGCGGCCGTCCTGGCGCAGCTCTCGCAACCCAGGGCTGACGGCCAGCACCCGCTGCTGGCCGCGGCCGGCGGGGTCCGTGGCATCGTCGACTCGGCGCTGCCGACGACGGCGTTCATCCTCGCGATCACGGTCGGCAGCCTGCGGGTCGCGGCGATCACCGCGGTCGGGGTCGCGGCCGCGATCCTGCTGCTCCGGCTGGTGCGCCGGGAACCGATCGAGCAAGCCTGCTCCGGGCTGGTCGGGGTGGCTGTCGCGGCGCTGGTCGCGTACCTGTTGGACCGCAAGTCGGGCTTCTTCCTGCCCGGCTTGTTGCTCAACATCGCGTACGCCGCCGCGATCTTGGTCTCGGTGGCGGCGCGCCGGCCGTTCATCGGGTACATAGCTGCCATCGCGGACACCAACCTGTCGGACTGGCGCGAACGTCCGCTGCTGCGGCGGGCTGCCGTGCACGCCTCGCTGGTGTGGGCGGCGATTTTCGTGGCGAGGCTGGCCGTACAGGGACCGCTGTACCTCGCGGACCGGACCGGCTGGCTCGGCGTGGCGCGGCTGGCGATGGGCTGGCCGTTGTGGGGGGTTGCGGTACTGAGCTCGTTCTGGCTGATCCGTCGGGCGATCGCGCGTGAGGTCGGCGCGGACCCGAACTGACGATCAGCTGGACCCGAGCGTGCGGCCTAGCTGCGCCTCGACGTCCGCGTCGGCGACGATCGCGAAGATCTCATCCCCGGCTTCCAGCGGTGTGTCCGGCGTCGGCACCACGACCCGGCCCTCCCGCAAGACCGCTACCAACGCGCTGTCCGCGGGCAGCGTGACGTCCCCGATGGCCTTCCCGACCACCGGGGCGTCCTCGGGCAGCGTCACCTCGACCAGCGCGGCGTCGCCGTGCTGGAAGTGCAGCAACCGGACCAGGTCGCCGACGCTGACGGCCTCCTCCACCAGCGCGGTCAGGATGCGCGGTGTGGAGACCGCGACGTCCACCCCCCAGGCCTCGTTGAACAGCCACTCGTTCTTGGGGTGGTTGACCCTCGCGACGACCCGGGCGACGCCGTACTCGGTCTTCGCCAGCAGCGCGATCACCAGGTTGACCTTGTCGTCACCGGTCGCGGCCACGATGACGTCGTACGAGCCGAGGTCGCAGTCGTCGAGCACCGCGATCTCGCAGGCGTCCCCCTCCCGCCACTGTGCGTGCGGCATCTTCGCCACCCGGTCCGGTTTCGGGTTCTTGTCGATGAGCAGCACGTCATGGCCATGCTGCAGCAACTCAGTGCCGATCGAACGCCCGACGTTGCCGGCACCGGCGATGACCACCCGCAACCGCTTCACGACGGGTCCACCGGTGCCGTGGCCAGCGCGTGGGTGACCGCGTCGACCTGCTCGCGACTCGACGCGACGTGCACCAGGTCGCCGTCCTGCAACACGGTGCGGTGGTCCGGGATGAGCGCGGTGCCGAGCCGGCTGACGCAGACGACGCGCACGGGGAGCTCCTTCTCGAGCGCCTCGACGGACCGCCCGACCCAGCCGGCGTGCACCGGCAGCCGCCCCATCACGACCTCCCCGGTGGGGTCGGCCCACTCCCGCTCCGCGGCCGGCAGCAGGCGGCTCACCATCTGGTCCGCGGTCCACCGAACGGTGGCGACGGTGGGGATGCCGAGCCGCTCGTAGATCTCGGCCCGGCGCGGGTCGTAGATGCGGGCGACCACCGTCTCCACGCCGAAGGTCTCGCGGGCGACCCGGGCCGCGATGATGTTGGAGTTGTCGCCGCTGGACACGGCGGCGAACGCACCTGCCTGCTCGATCCCGGCTTCCACCAGCGTGTCCCGGTCGAACCCCACGCCGAGCACGGTACGTCCGGTGAAGCGCTCGCTGAGCCGGCGGAACGCGACCGGGTCCTGGTCGACGATCGCGACGCTGTAGCCACGGTCGGACAGGGTCAACGCGATCGCGGAGCCGACGCGACCACAGCCGAGGATGACGATGTGCACGGCGTGCTCAGCACCCCTTCCGCGGCGGGTCGGACCGGCCGATCGTAACGGGCCGGGCCAATGCGCCAGGATCCCCTCCGTGTCGAAGGCGCCGATGGCGCCGAATCGGCGTCCAGGCTCTACGCTTCACAGCGCCATGAGTGCCGGAACAGGTCTGGTCAAGAGACTGCTGGTCGGCCGACCGCTACGCAACGAGGCGCTCGGCGAGACGCTGCTCCCCAAGAAGCTCGCGTTGCCGGTCTTCGCCAGTGACGCGGTCTCCTCCGTCGCGTACGCCACCGAGGAAATCCTGCTCGTCCTGTCGGTCGGCGGTGTCACGCTGATCCACTACGCCCCGTGGCTGGCCGCCGGCGTGGTGCTGCTGATGGCGATCGTGGTGCTCAGCTACCGGCAGAACGTGCACGCGTACCCCTCCGGCGGCGGCGACTACGAGGTGGCCACCGTCAACCTCGGCGGCAACGCCGGCCTCACCGTCGCCAGCGCGCTGCTGGTCGACTACGTGCTCACCGTCGCGGTGTCGGTGTCCTCCGGCGTGGCGAACATCGCCAGTGCCTTCACGGTGCTGCAGGGGCATGAAGTGGCGATCGCGCTCGGCACCGTCGTGGTCATCACGCTGCTGAACCTGCGCGGTCTGCGCGAGTCGGGGACCGCGTTCGCGATCCCCACGTATGCGTTCATCGCCGGCATCGGCATTCTCATCGTGACCGGGGCGATCCGGTTCGCGTTCGGTGACGGCCCCCGGGCCGAGAGTGCGAGCTGGGGGGTGCACGCGAGCCAGGACCACCTGACCGGGTTCGCGCTGGTGTTCCTGCTGCTGCGCGGCTTCGCGTCCGGGTGTACGGCGCTGACCGGGGTCGAGGCCATCAGCAACGGGGTGCCCGCGTTCAAACCGCCGAAGTCGAAGAACGCGGCGAGCACCCTGGCGCTGCTCGGCGGGATCTCGATCACCCTCTTCGTCGGGGTGACCGCGCTCGCCCTCGGTACCAAGGTGCACGTCGCGGCCGACTCCGCCGACCTGATCGGCCTGCCGTCGGGGGAGTCACCCAAGACCGTGGTGGCCCAAGTGGGCGGCGCCATCTTCGGCGGCCACTCGCCGTTGTTCTACTACGTCCAGTTCATGACCGCGCTGATCCTGGTGCTGGCGGCAAATACGGCCTTCAACGGGTTTCCGGTGCTGACCTCGATCCTGTCCCGCGACAGGTACCTGCCCGGACAGCTCAAGAGCCGGGGCGACCGACTGATCTTCTCCAACGGCGTGGTGCTGCTGGCCGGCTTCGCGTGCCTGCTGATCTACGTGTTCCAGGCATCGCCGACCCGGTTGATCCAGCTGTACATCATCGGCGTCTTCGTCTCGTTCGTGAACAGTCAGTCCGGCATGATCCGGCACTGGAACCGGCTGTTGCGCAGCGAGCAGGACCCGTTGCGGCGCAGGCAGATGCAGCGCAGCCGTGTCATCAACTCGGTGGGCGCGGTGGCGACCGCGATCGTGCTGGTGATCGTGCTGGTCACCAAGTTCACCCACGGTGCCTGGATCGTCGTGGTGGCGATGCCCGTCCTGTTCCTGGTGATGAAGGCGGTGCAGCGCCACTACGACCGGGTCGCGCGCGAGCTCGTCCCGGAGCCCGGTCCGCCGACGTTGCCGAGCCGGGTGCACGCGGTCGTGCTGGTCTCGAAGCTGCACTCACCGACGCTACGGGCGCTGGCGTTCGCCCGGGCCTCCCGGCCGCACACGCTGGAGGCCGCGACCGTCTCGATCGAGGACGCCGATACCGAGGCGCTGCAGCGCGAGTGGCTTGAGCGAGGCATCCCGATCCCGCTCACCGTGCTGGCGTCGCCGTATCGCGAGCTGGTCCGGCCGGTACTCGACTACGTCCGTGGGATCCGCCGCGAGTCGCCTCGGGACGTGGTCGCCGTCTACATCCCCGAGTACGTCGTGAACCGATGGTGGGAACAGGTGCTGCACAACCAGTCCGCCTTGCGGCTGAAGGCGAGACTGCTGTCCGAACCTGGCGTGATGGTCACCTCGGTGCCGTTCCGGCTGGGCGCGGAGGGTACGGATGTGAACCCGTTCGGGCCCGAGCCCGGGGGCCGCGACGACGCTGTGGCCGAACGTCCGGCGGAGGCCGCGACCGAGAGCGGCGACCGCGGGCCCGGCTCGTGAGCGGTTGTCCCGCCGGTTCCGCTGTGAGCCTGCAGGGGGCCACGCTGGAACTGGAGGTCGGCGATCCGGCCCACGGCGGCAGCTGCGTGGCTCATGCGCCCGACGGCCGGGTGGTATTCGTCCGGCACGCACTTCCGGGCGAGCGGGTGCGGGCGATCATCACCGCCGAGCATGCGAGCTACCTGCAGGCGGACGCGGTCGAAGTGACCGAGCCGGCTGCCGACCGGGTCGTCGCCCCTTGCCGGTATGCACACGCCGGGGGCTGCGGCGGCTGCGATCTGCAGCACGTCTCGCTGCCTGCGCAACGTCGCTGGAAGGCGGTGGTGGTCCGCGACCAACTGCGCCGGCTGGCACGCCTGGACTGCGAGGTGACGGTGGAACCGTTGCCGGATGTCGACGCCGACCTGCCCGGTCTCGGTTGGCGCAGCCGGGTCGGTTACGCGGTGGACCGCAGCGGCCGGGCCGGCCTGCATCCGTACCGCTCCCGCACGGTCCTGCCGGTCGAGCAGTGCCTGCTCGCGCATCCGGCGATCCGGGACGGCGACACGTTGCGGCGCGACTGGCCCGGGGCTCGCGCGGTCGACGTCGCGGTAGGCGCGGACGGGGCGGTCCGCCTTACGCAGACGCGCCGCCGCGGCCGCTCGCAGGTGCGTGGTCCGCAGGCGCTGCGGGAACGGGCCGGCGGCCGCTGGTTCGAGGTGCACGGTTTCTGGCAGGTGCATCCGGCGGCGGCGCAGGCACTGGCCGACGCGGTCCTCGACGCGCTCGCGGTCCGGCCCGGGGAACGGGCCGTCGACCTTTACGCCGGGGCCGGTCTGTTCGCGGCGGTGCTGGCCGCAGCCGGTGCGGACGTGATCGCGGTGGAAGGGGACCGGGCCGCGGCCCGGGACGCGGTCGCGAACGTGGCCGGGCTGCCGGTCGAGGTCTGGCACGGGCCGGTCGCCGAGGCGCTGGCGGAGCCGGAACGTGCCGCGCTTGGGGCGACCGACCTGGTGGTGCTCGACCCGCCGCGCAGTGGGGCGCGCGCGGACGTGGTCGACGCGATCGCAGCGCTCCGGCCACGCGCGGTCGCCTACGTTGCGTGTGACCCGGCTGCGCTCGCCCGCGATATCGCCCTGTTCGCCGCTTCCGGCTACCGGCTGGCGCGGCTACGTGCCTTCGACTGCTTTCCGATGACGCATCACGTCGAGTGCCTGGCGCTCCTGACGCCTGTCGACGGCTGACCGGGGCGCGGTTCGGCTACCCGCGCAGCGCGTCCCGTGCCGCGTTGAATTGCGCGGTGGCCATCCGGGTCAAGTCCCCGGGTGCGCCGGTCTCAGCCCACTCCAGGTAGCTCGCGTGTAGCAGTCGCAGTACCACGAGCGCGGTCATCCGGATTGCGAGGGTGGGCTCCGCGAGGCCGCGCCTCGCGGTGAGCGCGTCGATCGAGACATCAGCGAGTAACTGGTTCTCGTCGAACTGCTTTCCCCGCAACGTCGGGGATGACGCGGCGCCGCGGAACAGCAGCTGCGCCTGCTGGTGCAGTGTCTTGGGGTCGTCGCGGGAGAGCAGGTAGGCGACGCTTGCCTGGCAGAGCGCGTCGTAGTCCGAGAGCGACGGCGGTTGGGCCAGGATCCGCTGACGCAGTTCCTCCAGGTCCTCCGGGCCCAGGTCGTAGAGGGCGTCCGCCTTCGTCGGGAAGTGCAGGAAGAACGCCCGCTCGGTGACGCCGGCGGTGGCGGCGATCTCGGACACGGTGGTGCCGTCGTAACCCTGTCGCGCGAACAGGGTCAGGGCGGCCTGGGACAGCAGCTTGCGCGTGGCGGCCTTGCGCCGGGCACGGATGCCGGGCATGCGCCGCGGTGCCGGCGAGCACTGCTGGGAGGCGTGTGTCGGAGGGATCTCGTCCGGGCTGGCCACGCGCCGGAGCCTAGACCCTTGACAGGTTGCCGAGCCATCCGAATACTTCAGTCCACTGAAGCGAAAAGTCGATCATGCAAATGGCTCCGTGATCGTGGGTCCATGTGACGCGCGGTGGCTCGATTCGGCTGCGGCGCCGACGAATTCCCTACTGACAGCGGCTGGACGGGAGAGTGCTGATGACAACGCCTGCGTGGTTCGAGCGATGGGTTCAGGTCTGGCCGGGGCATATCGCTGCGGGTGGTCCTGACGGCGAGGAGAAGGCGCGCGCGATCCTCGACATGTTCCACCCGGAAGGGGTCTACGAGGACGTCGCAGGCAACGTGTCCTGGTCGGGGGAGGAGGAGCTGCGCGGCATGTTCGCGATGTCCTACGGCTGGTGTCCGACGTTGTTGCACACGCCGCTGCACACCCAGACCGACGGACGGTTGTACGCGATCGAGTGGCGAATGGACGGTCGTGGCGGCGGCGAGTTCGCCGGCTTCCCCGCGCATGACAAGCCGTTCTCGGTGCGTGGGGTGTCTACCGGTGAGGCGGATGCAGACGGCCGCATCGTGAGGCACAGCGATTACTGGAACCTGATGGACTGGATGGCCCAGTGCGGTCACGTGCCGCCGCTCGGGGAACTCTGAGGGGCGATCGTTATGGCACAGGAAGTTTCAGGTCTGACGACGGCGTCGCTGACGGCGCAGGCGGCGGCGATCCGGGCCCGGGAGGTCTCCAGCCGCGAGTTGCTGCAGATGTATCTGCAGCGGCGGGACAAGCTCGGTGCCGAGATCAACGCGGTGGTGACGGTCGAGCCGGAGCGGGCGTTCGCGGAGGCGGCGCGGGCGGACGAGCTGACCGCGCAGGGTCGCTCGCTCGGGCCGCTGCACGGCGTGCCGTTCACCGTCAAGGACGCTTTGATGACCGAGGGGATCCGCTCCACCGGGGGGTCGCCGGAGATGAGCGAGCACGTACCGGACCGGGACGCGGTCGCGGTACACCGGCTGCGGGCCGCCGGGGGAGTGCTGTTCGGCAAGACCAACACCCCCCTGTGGTGCGGTGACATCCAGACGCACAACGAGGTCTTCGGCGTCACCAACAACCCGTGGCGGCTTGACCGCACCACGGGCGGGTCGTCCGGCGGTTCGGCGGCGGCGGTCGCCAGTGGGCTGACTGCGTTCGAGGTGGGCACCGACATCGGTGGGTCGCTGCGCATTCCCGCGCACTTCTGTGGCATCTACTCGCACAAGCCGACGTACGGGATCGTGCCGCAGCGGGGCTACATCGACCAGCTGGGTGGCAACACGGTGGACGCGGACGTCAACGTCATCGGGCCGATGGCGCGCGCCGCGGAGGATCTCGAGCTACTGCTGGAGGTCATGGTGCGCAAGGACGCCGACGATCGGTACGGCTGGTCGGTGTCGTTGCCGCCGGGGCGCCCCGAGCTGCGAGACTGCCGGGTCGCGTTGTGGCCGTCGGACCCGAACTGCCCGCCGTCGCAGGCGTACGCGCAGGTGCTAGGCGATCTGGCCGGGCAGCTGCGCGGCGCCGGCGTTCGGGTGACCGAGGCGCACCCGGACGTTGACTTCCTGGAGCAGGTCGAACTCTGGCTGCAGATCATCTCCGGTTCCGCCTGCGTGGCCTACCCGGAGGAGGTGGCGACCGAGCTGGGCGGGTCGCACATCGGTTTCGTGCGCGCCAGTGAGCGGCGGGTCCGGTTGACCGAGGTGTGGAAGCGCTGGTTCGACTCCTTCGACCTGCTGCTGTGCCCGGTCTGGCCGCGTGAGGCGTTCGAGCACAACCACGAGGGTGACATCTTCAGCCGCACCGTCGAGGTCGACGGGTCAAAGCGCCTGCACGTCGACTGCGGTCGTTGGGTCGGACTGATCGGCGTCGTCGGGCTGCCCTCGACGGTGGTGCCGATCGGCAGCATCGACGGGCTACCCGTGGGCGTACAGGTGGTGGCGCCGCACCTGCACGACCTCCGGTCGATCCGCGCCGCGGCAGCGATCGGCGCGCTCACCGGCGGGTATCACGTCCCACCCGGCTACGCGTAGAAAACCCGCGGCTGCTCGCCGGTGAACGGCGGACGCCGCGTGCATCAGCTGGACCACCCCCACGTCCCTTTTCCGGTTCGGACACAAGGAGAGACCATGCGACACCCTCGGCTCCTGCGCGT
>DASZVT010000056.1:0-18747 GCA_035546915.1 Mycobacteriales bacterium
GAGCATCCGTGCCGTCGCCCGCGCACCCGCCAACGCCACTCGCGTCTCCAGGCGCGACGTGGCGGACGCCGCCTCCACGTCGGCCAGTCGCGCCACCGACTCGACCGGCGAGAGCCCGAGCTCACCGGCGATCCGAAGGACTGCGGCCAGGTGGCGGGCGGTGACGTCGGTCGCCGGTCCAGTGGCGAGCGCACTCGCCGGATCGCTGCCGACGCGGGCGAGACCGGCGGCGCGGCGCAGCACCGCCGCCGGAGCGCTGTCGCCGGCGCCGTCCGCCGCGATGCGACAGCCCGCAGCGAGAGTCGCGCCAGATCGCATCGCCATCGCCAGCCGCAACAACGACGCATGCCAGGCGTCCGAATCGCTGGCCGCCGCCTCCTCCCGTGTCTGCTGCCGACCCACCGTCACGAGCGCCGCCCCGAGGACGGCGACGGCGAGGCCCGGGACGGCGCCCGCAGCGCTGCCGACGGCAGCCGCGGCACCAAGGAACGCGACAGCCTGGTACCGCGCCGTCCACCGCTGCGGAGGCGGCAGGCCGAAGCCCCGGCCACGCAGGCGCTGCCCGCGCCTACCTCGCGACGCGGGCCGGTCGCCGGGCAGGACGAGCAGCGTCGCGGCCGCAGCGGCTACCGCAGCGCCACCCAGCCACACGCCGTTCACCGCTGCATCAGCGCACGCAGCGGTTCATATCCGGGACCTCGAGCCACCCCGTCGACGCCGACCCGCAAGGCCGGCACGGCACGCACGATTCCGTCCGGGCCGGCGACCAGTACGGCGACATCCCGCACCGCTCGACGGCCGCCGATCCGATCCACATGCACCACCACTCGCAGAGCGGGCCCGAGCAGGCTGTGCATGGCATGTCGCGGCAACCCGGCCAACGCACCGAGCGCCTCGATCCGGGCGGGCACCTCACTCGCCCCATTCGCGTGCAGTGTGCACAAACCGCCGGCGTGGCCCGTGTTCAACGCCACCAAGAGGTCTACGACCTCAGCGCCGCGCACCTCGCCGACCACGATCCGGTCCGGACGCATCCGCAGCGCCTGGCGGACCAGGTCCCGCAGCGGCACCCCACCGGCGCCCTCCAGATTCGGCAGCCGCGCCTGGAGCCGCACCACGTGGGGGTGACGTGGACGCAGCTCGGTGGTGTCCTCGACCACGAGCACCCGCAGCGCCGGATCCAACGCCCCGATGAGCGCACCGAGGAGCGTGGTCTTGCCCGCGCCCGTCGGGCCGGTCACCACGGTCGCCACCGCGGCACCCAGGATCGACCGCAGCGTTACCGCGACCTCGCCCGGCTGCCCGGCCGTCCACCCGTCGAGGTCGAAACGGTGTGGCCGCAGGGTGCGCAGCGCCAGGCAGGTGCCGTCTACCGAGATCGGGGGGAGCGCGGCATGCAGCCGATGACCGTCCGGCAGCGTCGTGTCGGCGAACGGCTGTGCCTCGTCCAGCCGGCGGCCCGCTGAGGCGACCAGCCGGGTGGCGAGCCGCCGGACGGCTTGCTCCCCGGAAAGGCGGATCTCGTCCCGCTCGAGCCCACTGCCCCGATCGACCCACACCTCGCCGCCGGCTCGGACGATGACGTCACTGACCTGTGGATCGGCCAGCAGCGGTTGCAGCGGACCTGCTCCCGCCAGCTCGGCACGTACCCCGGCCGCGAGCGCCAGCGCATCACGGTCCGAGCGCAGACCCGGCAGGCTGTGCAGCGCCGCCGCCACCCGGGCCGGCGTGGCTGGCTGACCACGCTCGACCAGCACGTCCCGCACCGCATCCACCAACGCTGGGTCGACCATCGCGCCGGTGGACGGAGTGGAGACGTTCACCGGGGGTCCGCCTGCTCGCCCGACGTCGCATCGTCGAGCAACCGGGCCGCGACCCGCGCAAGGGCGCCGGGCTGACGCCCCGGCGGCTCGCCACGTTCCAGCGCGAGTGCCACCGCCGACTCCGACCGCAGGTATGCCGCCAGCGGCAGGCCGAGCGCCTCTTGGACCGCATCCGGACGCAGCCGGGCCGGACCGGGACCGCGCACGACCAGTCGCAGGTCGGCGCAGTGCGGCTGCAGCTGCCGGGCCATCGTGGCCGCGGCCGCGCAGGCGCGGATCTCTGCGGGTACCACCAGCAGCGCGGTGACCGACTGTGTCAGCGCCACCTGGGACGGGGCGTCGAGGGTACGTGGCAGGTCCACGACGACCAGGTCATTGCCGCGGCGGCCCGCGCGCAGCACCGCGCGCATCGCGCTCGCGGACACCTCGCAGTGGGTTTCGCGACCGCAAGCGAGCACGGTCAACCGGTCGAGCGCCGGCAGCGCACTGATCAGGGCCGGTGCGGAGATCCGACCGCTGGTACCGCCCAAATCCGGCCACCGCAACCCGCCGACCTCCTCCGCCCCGACGGCCAGGTCGAGGCCACCGCCCAACGGGTCCGCGTCGACCAGCAGGGTGCGCCAGCCCCGGCGTAGTGCCGCCACAGCGAGCCCGGCAGCCAGCACCGATGCGCCCGCACCGCCGCGCCCACCGGCGACCGCGATGACCGTGCCCGACCTCCCCTCCCCCTCCAAGGCGTCCGCGAGCCGGTCGACCAGCCAGTCCGCGCCGTCCGGCAGAACGGCGACACGCTCGACGCCGATCTCGACCGCCTGCCGCCACACGTCGACGCCGTCCCGGTCAGCGGTGACCAGGACCACCGACGCGCGGCGCGACAGCCCTCCCCGGGAGACCGCAGCCGCGGACGCCTGCGCCCGGTCACCCCCGAGCAGGACCACCGGAGCCGACAGCCAGCGGCCGCGGTCGACCGCAGCGTCCGACAGCACGGACGGCTCACACCCCGCGACGGCACACAGCCGGAGCAGCTCCTCCAGCAGTTCGGGGTCGTCGGTCACCACCAGCGGACCGGCGGCGGCTGGAACGAACGAGTCGCGCACACGGGCTCCTGCGGTCGGGACCTCCCGACGGGAGGTGCTCGACCACCGTGCCGAAAACCGCCGCTGTGGACACCGGCCTGTCCACAGCCCCCGGACACGGGCAACCCCCGCTCTGTGGGGGGACTGAGCGGGGGTTGCCTCAGAGCGGTCCGCCGGGGGGGATGACGGCCGCCGTGCCGGCACGGGGAAGTCGCTGCGCGACCCCGTGCGCCTTTTCTTGATGCCCCCGATGCGCCGCCGCAAACCAAGGCGGCCACAAAAATTTCCGCGGAGCACCGCGGGGCGACCTCTACGATCATGCGGTGACCCGGCCCGCACGCCTGACCGCGCTCCGGGCAGCCGCCTTCTTCGACCTCGACAAGACGATCATCGCCAAGAGCAGCACCCTCGCGTTTGGTCGCCCCTTCTACACCTCCGGGCTCATCGACCGCCGCGCGGCACTCAAGAGCGCCTACGCCCAGTTCGTCTTCTCCCTCTCCGGCGCCGACGAGACGCAGATGAACCGGATGCGGGACGCCATCGCCGCTCTGTGCGCAGGCTGGGACGTCAGCCAGGTACGGCGCATCGTCGACGAGACCCTGCACGATCTCATCGATCCGATCGTGTACGCCGAGGCCGTCGACCTCATCGCCCGGCACCGCGCGGCCGGGCGGGACGTCGTGATCGTCTCCTCGTCCGGCGTCGAGGTGGTGGCGCCGATCGGGGCGCTGCTCGGCGTCGAGGACGTGATCGCGACCGAGATGGAGATCGTCGACGGGCACTACACCGGGAACATCGCGTTCTACGCGTACGGGCCGCACAAGGCGGTGGCGATCCGCGACCTCGCGAACCGCCGCGGCTACGAGCTGACCGGGTGCTACGCGTACTCGGACTCCATCACCGACCTACCCATGCTGGACGCGGTGGGGCACCCGACAGCGGTGAACCCGGACCGCGCCCTACGCAAGCTCGCCACCCGCCGGGACTGGCCGGTGTCGGACTTCCGCAACCCGGTCCGGCTACGCGACCGGCTTCCGCACCCGCCCCGGACACTGACAGCCGGTGCGGCCGTCGGCGCCGCAGCCGGCGCGGCCGTCGGCACCGCCTGGTTGCTGCGCCGGGGCCGGCGCTCCGCCAGGTAGCCGCCGCCAGATAACCGTCGAGTGCCTTGCCAAACCCGCGACCCAGGCCAACACTGGGGACCTGCGGTTCGCCGCAGGCACGCGATGGCACGGAGCCGGGCACCCACGCGCGACCAGCCGCGTACGGCTCGTCGGCCAGGGTTCGTCGGGGGCGAGGGATCCGGTCGGGCGAAGTGACGGTGCACGCTTGATCACCCGACTCCGTGCCGGGCGCCCGCGGGCACGCCAGTCAGGCCTGCGCCTCGGCGGTACGCACGATCGCCTCGCAGACCGCGACCGACTCCACGGCACCAAGCCGTACGGCCTCCGTGCAGTGCAACAGCCACGGCCGCACGTCCCCGGCGGCATAAGCAGCGGCGGCGTCGCGGTAACCGTCCTCGCGCTCCAGGTGTCCCACGTCCGGGCAGGTGACGGCCTTCGGGTCAAGCCCGCGGGCGACCATCACGAGTCGGGCCGCCGCCCGTGCCACCAGCCCGTTCCCGTGCTCGAAGACGCCCAGCGTCAGCAGCTCGGCGTGCACGATGGCGGCCAGCACCAGCGCCGAGGCGGGACGCGGTCCGACCAGCAGGTCCGTCAGCGCGGCCAGACGCGCACCGACCCGCGGATCCGCCCGCGGTCGGCCCAGCTCGGCGTCCGTGGCGAGTCCCCGCGCGGCGAACACGTGCAACCGGGCCAGCGCCTGCAGCGGCGACTGGTCGATGACGTGGACCAGCTCACCCAACCCGGTCGACACCCGCAGCGACCCCTGGACGGTCGGGTCGTCCGAGCCGACACGGACCTCCTCCAGCGGCAGCACGACGCCCTCCAGCGCGGCGGAAGCCCGCGCACAACGCAGGCCGGCCTCGGCGCTGAGTTCAGCGGAGCGCCGTCGCAGCAGCCGGTGACCGAGCAACCCGTCCACCGCCGACCGAGCCTCATCCAGCGCCGCGCCCACCCCCGGTAGGGCGGTGAGCGGTGCGAGTGGATCGGCGGTCATGGCGCCGACGCTAGTCGAGCGGGCCCACCGGACCGCGGCCACCCCGGCGGGCCGGTAACGTCGCGCACGCCGGTACGACCAAGGAGCGATCCCGATGCCATCCCAGAACCCGATGCCCTCCGAGCACCCGATGCCGCCCGGGACGCGGCAGCAGGACCAGCCCGCGGCAGGGCTGTCCAACCTGCTGCACGAGTCCCGGTCCTTCCCGCCGCCGGCTGGGTTCGCCGCGCACGCCGTCGCGGGTGTCGACACGTACCAGCGGGCGGCCTCGGACCGGCTCGGGTTCTGGGCCGAGCAGGCCGCGCAGTTGCAATGGGAACGGCCGTGGGACGAGGTGCTGGACTGGTCCACTCCGCCGTTCGCCCAGTGGTTCGTGGGCGGCGAGTTGAACGTGGCGGTGAACTGCGTGGACCGGCACGTCGAGGCCGGACGCGGCGACCGGATCGCGTTCCACTGGGAGGGCGAGCCCGGCGACACCCGCAGCATCACGTACGCCCAGCTGCGGGCCATGGTGTGCCAGGCAGCGAACGCGCTCACCGAACTCGGCGTGCAAGCCGGTGACCGGGTGTGCATCTACCTGCCGATGATCCCGGAGACGGTGGTGGCGATGCTCGCGTGCGCACGCATCGGTGCGCCGCACAGCGTCGTCTTCGGTGGGTTCTCGGCGCGGGCCCTGGTGGACCGGATCACGGACGCGGACGCCAAGGTCGTGATCACGGCCGACGGCGGCTACCGGCGAGGCGCACCGTCCGCGCTGAAGCCGGCGGTGGACGAGGCACTCGCGGATTGCCCGCAGGTCCGCACCGTGCTCACCGTACGGCGCACCGGGCAGGACATTCCGTGGACATCGGGGCGGGACGTGTGGTGGCACGAGCTCGTCGACCGGCAGCCCGACACGCACACCCCGCAAGCCTTCCCGGCCGAGCACCCGCTCTACCTGCTCTACACGTCCGGGACCACCGGGAAACCGAAGGGCATCGTGCACACCTCCGGCGGCTACCTCACGCACGTGAGCGCCACCCACCGGATGGTGTTCGACCTGCACCCCGAGCGGGACGTCTACTGGTGCGCCGCCGATGTCGGTTGGGTCACCGGCCACAGCTACATCGTGTACGGGCCGCTCGCCAACGGCGCGACCTCGTTGCTCTACGAGGGAACGCCGGACACGCCGGCCCGGGACCGGTGGTGGCAACTGGTGGAGCGCTACCAGGTCTCGATCCTGTACACCGCTCCGACCACCATCCGCACCTTCATGAAGTGGGGCGAGGAGCTGCCTGCCGCGCACGACCTGTCCAGCCTGCGGGTGCTCGGGTCCGTCGGCGAGCCGATCAACCCGGAGGCCTGGATGTGGTACCGCCGGGTGATCGGGCAGGACCGGTGCCCGGTGGTGGACACCTGGTGGCAGACCGAGACCGGCGGGATCATGGTCACTCCGCTACCGGGGGTCACCGCCACCAAGCCGGGGAGCGCCATGACCCCGTTTCCCGGCATCGGCGCCGACGTGCTCGACGAGAAGGGAGTCTCGGTGCCTGCGGGTGGCGGCGGGTACCTCGTGCTCACCGAGCCGTGGCCTGGCATGCTTCGCGGCATCTGGGGCGACGAGGAACGCTTCCGACAGACGTATTGGTCCCGGTTTCCCGGCCAGTACTTCGCCGGAGACGGCGCGAAGAAGGACGAGGACGGCGACCTGTGGCTACTGGGTCGTGTCGATGACGTGATGAACGTCTCCGGCCACCGCATCTCCACCACCGAAGTCGAGTCCGCGCTGGTGTCTCACCCACAAGTGGCCGAAGCCGCCGTGGTCGGCGCCACCGACCCGACCACCGGGCAGGGCATCGTCGCGTTCGTCACCCCGAAAGGCTCGGTGGCCGACGACGTCACGTCCGGCGATGCGTTCGTGCAAGAGCTGCGCGACCACGTGGCGGAGCAGATCGGCAAGATCGCCAAGCCACGGCAGATCCTGATCACACCGGAACTCCCGAAGACCCGCTCCGGCAAGATCATGCGGCGACTGTTGCGAGACGTCGCGGAGAATCGTGAGCTCGGCGACGTGACCACCCTCGCAGATTCCTCCGTCACCGATCTGCTGCGGGCTCGGATCGACACCTCCGGCCAGGCGGCTCGCGGCTGACGACCGTCCCAGTACCCGCCGCGTCCCCGGGCAGCTCCGGGATCCGACCGGGCGACCTAAGCTGGCGCCGTGCGGGAGTGGTTGACGGTGGCGCAGGCCGCGACCGAGTTAGGTCTACGGCCGGAGGTGGTGACGGCGCTGGTCCGCCATCAGCGCATCTACGGCGCGTACACGCCTGACGCCGGGCCCTGGCTGCTGCCTCGCGACGCGGTGGAGTCCTACCGGGCCGAACGAGCCGCGGAAGGCGACCCGCCGCCCGGCTGACCGCACCGTCTGGAACCCGGCGCGGTCAGGTGCGCTCCAGGACGGCGTCGGCGTCCGGCACGAGCTCACCGTCGTCCACTGCCTGCTCGGCAGCACCGAGCGGACCGGTACGCACGCCCCGCGGCAAGATCACCGCAGCGCACACCGCAGCGGCGACCGCCAGCACCGCGGCAACCTCGTACGCCCGGTTGTAGCCCGCTGTCTGCGCGTATGCGGCGCCCCGACTGGCGACGTGCGCCGCGTGCGACGTGGCCACCGTCGCCAGCACGGCCAGGCCGATGGACCCCCCGATCTGACGGGTCGTGTTGATCAAGCCGGAGGCCAGGCCGGCGTCCCGGGCGGCGACCCCGCCGGTTGCCTCCATCGTCAACGGCACGAAGCACAGGCCGACGCCGAACGTGGTGAGCGCCCCGGACAGAGCCAGCTGCGGGTAGCTGCTGTCCACGGCGAGCCGAGAGAGCAACACCAGCCCGATGGCGGTCAGGCTAGGTCCGACCATGAGCAACAGCCGCGGCCCTACCCGGCCGACGAGCCGAGAGGCGAGCTGCGTGCCGATGATGATCGCGATCGGCATCGGCACGAACGCCACGCCTGTCTTGAGCGGGCTGTACCCCAGCACCTCCTGCGCGTACAGCGAGAGGAAGAAGAAGACGCCGAACATGATCGAGCCCAACACGATCATGATCAGGTTGGCGCCCACCAGGGGCCGGGCCCGGAACAGCCGCAACGGGGCGAGCGGGCTGGGATGCCTGGCCTCGACCACCACGAACACCACCAAGAGCGCGAGGCCGGCCAGGATCGGGCCCAGCACCCGGGCACTCCCCCAGCTGTGCTGATCCGTGGAGACGATGCCGTAGACGACCGCGGACAGTCCGACCGTCGCCGACACGGCGCCGGCCCAGTCGAGCTGCGGCCGGTCGCCCTCGGCCCGGGACTCCACCAGTGCCAACCGGGCCACCAGTGCCGTCACCACGCCGATCGGCACGTTGATGAACAGGATCCACCGCCACGACAGCAGGTCGGTGAGGATCCCGCCGGCGAGCACGCCGGTGGCACCGCCTGCTCCGGCAACCGCGCTCCACAGGCCCAGGGCACGCGCCCGCCCCTTCTGGTCGGTGAACGTCGTGGTGAGGATGGTCAGCGTCGCCGGGGACAGGATCGCGCCACCGATGCCCTGGGCCGCTCGAGCGGCGATCAGCTCAGTGCCGTTCTGGGCCAACCCACCCAGCAGCGACATCGAGGAGAACACGACCAGGCCGATCAAAAACAGCCGCCGCCGCCCGTACAGGTCCGCGGCGCGGCCGCCGAGCAGCAGGAACCCGGCGAAGGTGAGCGTGTACGCGTTGATCACCCATTGCAGGCTGCTCTCGGACATGTGCAACGTGGTGCGCATGTCCGGCAGCGCGACGTTCACGATGCTCACGTCCAGCACCACCATGAACTGCGCGACGCAGACTACGGCGAGGATCAGGCCATGAGGCGACCGCCGCGCGATCGAGGGGGGCTGCGGCATGTGCTTTCCTCCGGAACTCACTGCATTACTACGGACTGGCATTGCTAAGGACTGGCATTGCTAAGGACTGGCGTTGCTACGGACGGCACAACTACGGAACGGCTGCGTCTCGTATTCTGACGGTGCTTAACGGCGGCTGCCACTGAGTTCTTCCCGGATGCGGCCCAGCAAGGTCGGTGGCGTCCGTCACATCCGCCGCGGTGCGTCCGCGCAGCACCGGGGCAAGCGGTGTGCCACGCTCAGGCGCGTGCCGCCAGACCCCTCCGTCGTCCTGGTTCAGGGTCCGTGGCGCCATCGGGACGTCGGGGCCAACGGGCAGAAGTTCCATGTCGCGGAGCTCGGCGACGGTCCTCTGGTCCTGTTGCTGCACGGGTTTCCGCAGTTCTGGTGGTGCTGGCGGGCCCAGCTGGTCGGGCTGGCGGAGGCAGGCTTTCGCGCGGTCGCCGTCGACCTGCGGGGATACGGCGGGAGCGACAAGCCACCCCGCGGATACGACGCGCTGACCCTGTCCGGTGACATCTCGGGACTGGTCCGGGCCCTGGGTGAGCAGCGCGCGGTGATCGTCGGCCACGATTGGGGTGGATTCCTGGGCTGGTCGGTCAGCGCGCTGCATCCGGCGGTGGTGAGCAAGCTCGTGGTGCTCTCGTTGCCACATCCGCTAGCGCTGCGCCGGGCACTGCGCCGGTCCGGTCCGCAGTGGCGGGCCAGTGCACACCTGCTCCGGTTCCAGCTGCCCTGGAAGCCCGAGCGGGACCTGGTAGCGGACGATGCCGCACTGGTCGGCGCGCTACTGGCTGAATGGGGTGGCCCGGACTTCCCGTACGCCGCGGTGCAGGCGGAGTACCGCCAGCACATGCAAATCCCCGGGGTGGCGCACAGCGCGCTGGAGTACTTCCGCTGGGCGGTGCGCTCGCAGGCGCGCCCGGACGGCGCTCGTTTCGCCCGATCGTTGCAACGGCTGGTCACCGCCCCGACGCTGCAACTGACCGGGACGGCGGATACCTGCGTGTTGCCGGAGACGGTGCGGGCCAGCAGTGAGTTCGTTGCCGGGCCGTATCGGCTGGTGGAGCTGCCGGGCGTCGGGCACTTTCCGGCGGAGGAGCGCCCCGAGCAGGTCACCGCGCTGATCGCCGATTGGGCCGCCGGCTGATCACTGCAGTCGGTCAAGCGGCGACGGACCGCCGTTCGGAGTGCTCGGCCAGGTTGGCCAAGAAGCCACGGGCGGCATCGGCAAGACCCGGCTCAACGCCGTCCAAGGTCAGGGTGGCGAGGGTGCCCTGCGGCGCGTACGCCAGCCGCATCTCACCTCGGGTGTCGTCATGCGCACCACCGCGCACGACGAACGCGGTCACGAAGGCGGCAGCGGCCCGGCGCGGCGGCAGTACCTCAAGCCGGCGGTCGACCCCGGCCGCGGTGGCAACGCCGGAGAGGTCCTTGCGCGTCTCGGCTCCGCCGGGCCACAGGTTCAGGGCATCGGCGCCGGTGAGCAACAACGTGGTGGACAGCGGGTCCGCGAAGATCGCCTGTTCGACGGTGATGCGGGGCATCGATCTCTCCTTCTCGACGCGGTGGCGTCATGGCCGCGGGATGCACGGGGGTGGGCGCATTCCCTGGACTGATCCCAGCGTAAAGATCACCGGGCCGTCGCGCTGCGCTGAAGCGCGGTGGGCTTGCTCACAGCTGCCGCGAAACTGCCCGCAGCTGTGGCCGGTGGCTCGGCCCGCGACCACGGCTCAGTCGCAGCTGCCGGTTCCCACCCGAGCCTGTGCGGTCCGGCCGGCCGCCGCGTCGCCGGCGACCTCTGCCGCAGTCAGCACGTAGCCGGTATCGGCGGTGTCAGTCGACGCGGCGAAGACGACTCCGAAGACCCGGCCGTCCGACGCGAGCAGTGGACCGCCCGAGTTCCCGGGCAGCACCGTGGCGCGGATCGCGTACACGTCCCGGGTGACGGTCTTGTTCTGGTAGATGTTCGGGCCGCGGATGTCCTGACGTCCCCGAATCCGGGCCGCGACGGCGCGGAACGGCCCGTCCTCGGGGTAGCCGGCCACCACCGCGCCGTCCCCGTGGGCCGCGGTCCCCGCGAAGGCAAGCGACGGCGCCTGCAGCCCCGGTACCGCAAGCACCGCGATGTCGCGGTCCGGGTCGTACAGGACGACGGTCGCGCGCAACTGCTTGCCGTCCACCTGTACCGACGGCGCAGCGACCCCCGCGACGACGTGCGCGTTGGTCATCACCCGCTGTGGCGCATAGACGAATCCGGATCCCTCGATCCGGCGGGAACAGGACCGGGCAATGCCGGTCACCTTGACCGTGCTGCCTCGCGCGACCTGCACCGCCGCGCTGCCGAGCACCGCCGGATCCGGCGCTGGCACCGCCGCCGCCGGCTCGTTCGTCAGCGGACCCACGATCGCCGGGAAGCCGCTGGTGTCCAGCAGGTTTCGGAACTGGTCCAGCGCCGACTGGACGCTCCCCGGAACGGCTTCGTCGACCGTCCTGATGATCGCGGAGTTACGGACCTGGCGGGACAGCCCGGTGAGGCTCGAGTGTGCGACCGAGGTCGCCAGCACCCACACCACCAGCAGCACGGCGAGCACCGACAGCACCGCCCCGCCGGCGTTGTCGACCAGCCGGGCCGGCTGCCACCGCAACCGGGAGCGCAGCATCATCCCGAGGGTGACCGCCAGCGCCTGGCCGATTGCCGCGGCGACGAAGACCACGACCATGCCGGCCACCGGTGCCGAGACCCAGCCGTCCACGGCGTGCACGATCGGGACCGCGACCCGGGTCCCGACCAGGCCGCCGCCGAAGATCCCGACGAAGGACAGCACGCCGACC
The DNA here is from genome assembly GCA_035546915.1 of Mycobacteriales bacterium. GTDB lineage: Bacteria > Actinomycetota > Actinomycetes > Mycobacteriales > CAJCIY01 > DASYGP01. The sequence continues at coordinate 11,761 of DASZVT010000056.1, forward strand.
ACGAACCCCTGCCGGAAGCCCCCGTACGCGAAGGACAAGCACACGACGAGCAGCACGTAGTCGAGCAGGTCGCCGGGCACCGCGTCAGCGTAGGAGCACCGGGGTACGAACGCCGCCCGGCCAGCCGATCTGTCAGGAGACCGTCAGGGTGCCCCGCATCTTCGGGTGAATGGTGCACAGGAAGTGGTACGTCCCGGGCTTGTCGAACTGCAGTGTGACGCTGGTCGTCGCGTCCGAGGTCGTTCCGGTGCTGCCCTTGTTCCCGTCCGTGAACGCCAGGTTGTGCGGCACTCGACCCGTGACGTCAAGGTTGATCTTGATCTTCCCGGTGGTCGCGCGCAGGTCCGTCTGCTGGAAGCGCAGGTCGTCCCCGGCCTTGACCTCGAGCACTTGCACACCGTCTCGATCGACAGCGGTCTCGACGGCACCGGTGCTTTGGCTACCGGAAGCGCCGGGTTCGTCGCTCCCGCACGCGGAGAGCACCACGGTGCCGGCCAGGGCGAGCAGAGCGGCGGCGGCGGTCGCGCGGCGTGCGGTGGTCACTCCTGGACGGTACGTGGTGGGGGCTGCCACGCGCCTGGTGGCAGCGAGAGCCGGCGGTCGGCATCCCAGTGCCGGGCGAAGCCGCCGAGCTCCAGCACACCGGAGAGCAGCGCGGCGGTGAACCCCCAGACCAGCAGACCGGCCACCTCGAACGCGGGGCCGAGGTACCCGGACGGGTGGACCAGGGTGCCGCGATGGGCCGGATCGACCAGTTCCGCGATCGGCACCCGCACCACCGCCGCCACCTCGGCCGGATCGCGGACACCGACTGCGCCCGGTTCCCGCCACCAGGCCAGCACCGGCGTGACCGCGAAGGAACTCACCGGCAGGTACAGGTCGGGCAGCGCCGCGAACACCTCGACGCCGGCCGGGTCGACACCGGTCTCCTCCTGCGCCTCCCGCAGCGCGGTCTGCACCGCGTCGTCGTCGTCCGGGTCGGCACCGCCACCGGGGAAGGCCGGCTGACCGGCATGCTGCCGCAGCGTGCTGGCGCGCTCGATCAGCAGCAGGTCGGGGCCGTTCGGGCCCTCACCGAACAAGACCAGCACCGCGGAGCGCCGGATGCTGGCGCCGGGCTCGGGCGCCAGCCGCATGAAGTGCCCCGGATCGGCGTCCTCGGCTGCTTCGGCCAGGGGGCGCAACCAGTCGGGGAGTACGGCCGGCGCGGCGAACTGCTCCGTCACGGCGGGGAAGTGATCGCCACGGTGCCCTTCACCAACGCCGCAGCCGCGACCGGGTCGGTGGGACCCAACCCGTAGGACGGGCACAGGTTGGCAACCGCGCACGCGCCGCAGGCAGGCTTGCGCGCGTGACACACCCGCCGGCCGTGGAAGATCAGCCGGTGGCTGGCGAGGGTCCACTCACTCGTCGGCAGCAGTTCGGCCACCGCCGACTCGACCTTGACCGGGTCCTCCTCAGCCGTCCAGCCGAACCGGCGGGCCAGCCGGCCGAAATGGGTGTCCACGGTGAGGCCGGGCACGCCGAAGGCGTTGCCCAGCACGACGTTCGCGGTCTTGCGTCCCACCCCTGGCAGGGTGACCAGGTCCTCGAGCCGGCCGGGCACCTCGCCGGCGTAGCGCTCCACCAGCGCTGCACCGAGGCCGAGCAGGTTGTTCGCCTTGGCCCGGTAGAAGCCGGTCGGGCGAATCAGCTCCTCGAGTTCGGTGCGATCCGCAGCCGCGTAGTCCTTCGCCGCCGGGTACCGAGCGAACAGGACCGGAGTGGTCAGGTTGACTCGCTTGTCCGTGCACTGTGCCGACAGGATCGTCGCGACCAGCAGCTCCAGTGGGGTGCGGAAGTCCAGCTCGCAGTGCGCGTCCGGATACGCCTGCGCCAGCACTCGATTCATCCGCCGGGCACGCCGGAGCAAAGCGAGCGGCGTCTGCGCAGTGGCGCTCGCGGTCTTGACGGTGGGCACGTCCGCGAGCCTAGAGGGTGCTGCTCGGACCCGCCCGCAGCAGCCGGTGGGCCATGCGCTAGGCCGAGCGGGCTAGGTATCGGCCAGACGCCGGCAATCCTTTGTGATCATCTTCGGCGCACCGGCTCAAGAGGACACGCAGCGCGCCCGAGCGATACACCGGATCCACTGAGAGGTCACCCCACAGGGCCACTCGGTTGCGCTCCGCCCTTTCGCTAGGGCCCCGCGTTGCCCCGTGTCGAGGAGACTTCGTGCCACAGCTCGCGATCGTGCCGCCCCGCCTGCCCTTGGACGACCAGATCGGTGCCCACTCCGGCCCCGCGATCGTCACCAGTGCCGACCAGGATCGCGCTGCCCGCAAGGCGGCGCAGGCCCGGGCCCGCGCCGCGCGTGCAGCGGCCCGCGCCGCCGCCCGCGCTATCCCGCCGGAACCGGACGAGCGGTATGCGCATCTGTCGCTCGCCGAGTTGCGCCAGCACCGGCAGGCGGTGGCCCAGGCCGAAGAACGGGTCGGCTACTGGCTGCGGATCGCCGCGATCCGGCTGGACGCGCGTCGGGGCGACGGCGACGACCTCGACATGGACCGGCTCCGGCCGGCGATGGCCACCGGCGGACTTGCCGCCGGCCACACCGCGGTACTGCGCACGCTGCCCGCGTCGCTGATGGACGCGCCCGACCTCGAGCCGCTTTTCATCGACCCGGACCATCCGCAGGCGACGAGCCAGCTGGAGCTGGCCGCGACAGCGCTGGGCTCGTACCGGGACGCGCTCGCCGCCCTCACTCGTGCAGCTACACACGAGCTGATAGCGCGCTACCGGATCGCGCCCACCGAGTGCCTGACGCTGCTCACGGTCTGACCGCCCTCCGGTGAGCGCCGATCCGGAAATCGGATAGCGCGCTGCGCGCAATCGGGTGGCACGGGCCACCCGGCCTTTCGCCCGGACGGCCGAGCAGGCATGATCGCCTCGTGTTCCTTGTCGTGGCGCTGCTCTTCCCGGTGCTGCTCCTGCTTGCCGCGCTCGGCATGGAGCGGGTGGAGCGGCCGTTGGATCGGGCGCACGTCCACCACCAGATCCAACGCTCGCTGGCGCACCGCGAGTCGGACCCCGCCATCCTCGAGGGTTTCGTCGCCGACAGCTACCGAAGCCAAATCGGGCAATACTGGCGACGGCAACAGCGTTCCACGACCCGGCGTCCGCGCCGGAGCCAGGCGCCCGCGATCCGCACGGCACCGTCCGATGCGCCCGCGACGCCCCCAGGAAGGTAGGAGATGTCGATCCCGTTCGAGCACATCGCGAGCTTCCCGCTCTTGACCACGCTCTCCGAGGACGACGGCGCGGCGCTCGCAGTCCAGCTCGTCCCGCTCGCCGCCTCGCGCGGCGAGCGCATTTTCACCGAGGGGGACACCGGCGACGCGGTGTATCTCGTCCTCAACGGCAAGATCAAGATCAGCCGCGAGGCCGGCGACGGGCGTGAGAACCTGCTGATGGTGATGGGGCCCGGCGACATGTTCGGCGAGCTGTCGCTGTTCGACCCGGGCCCGCGTACCGCCACCGCGTCGGCCGTGGTGGACACCCAGATGGCGTCGCTGACCCACGCGGGACTGCAGTCCTGGATCGAGGAACGTCCCGGCGGCGCCATGGTGGTTCTGCAGGTGCTGGCCCGCCGACTGCGCAACACCAACGACGCGCTCAGCGACCTGGTCTTCACCGACGTCCCGGGGCGCGTCGCCAAGGCGTTGCTCGGGATGGCGGAGAAGTTCGGGCAGCCGCGCGACGACGGGGCGCTCACGCTGCAGCATGGGCTGACCCAGGAGGAGCTCGCACAGCTGGTCGGCGCGAGCCGGGAGACGGTGAACAAGGCGCTGGCCGACTTCGCCACTCGTGGCTGGCTCCGGCTGGAGTCGCGCGGAGTGGTCATCCTCGACCAGGACCGGCTGGAGCACCGTGCTCGCTGACCCAACCCCGGGTACCGACGACCGGGGATCCGTTCTAGCCGGGTAGCCGCGCTAGCAGCGCGCGGGCGGTAGCCGCCTCACCGGTGTACCCGTGTTCCTCGGCGACCGCGACAGCCTCCCGGACCGCCGCCTCGGCCGCGGCCGCGTCGCCGCGGCGCGCCAGGATCTGACCGAGCACCCGCTGTGCAACGACCCGTGAACGAACGTCCTCGGCTGGCTCGGCGAGCGCACGCTCGGCCATCGCATGCGCCTCGGGGACTCGTCCCTGCTCAAGCTGGGCGGCGGCGAGGTGCGCGTACGCCTGTCGCCGCGGGAACAGGTAACTGGGGATGCCACTTTCCAGGCTTTCGCGCAGCAACTCCTCGGCCTCGTCAACGCGACCCCGGACCCGGTCGAGCCTGGAGCGCAGCACCCACAACCCGATCAACGCGCCGGTGAGCACGTCCACGCTCTCCACCATCTTGGTCGCGCGATCCGCCTCGAACTCCGCGCCGTCGATATCGCCCCCGTCGAGGTGCAGCAGGCCGAGCGACACCGTGGCCAGGACCGCCATCGGGTTGTGCCCCTCGGTACCGATCACCTCCACCGCGTTGCGGAATGCAGCAGCCGACTCGGCCGGCCGGCCCTGGGCGCGCGCCAGCTGGCCGGTGCCGATCGCGGCCAGTCCCCGGCCCCAACTGTCCCCGAGCCGCTCGAAGTTCGCGGACGCCTCGGCCAGCGCGGCGTCGGCCTCGTCCAACGCGCCGAGGTCCACCGCAGCGAGAGCGTCGATGGTCAGGCAGGTCGCCACCTCCCACGCGCTGCCACTGGAGCGAGCCAGCGGCAGTAGCCCGCGGATCACGTCCCGCGCCTCGGCCAGTCGTCCCTGCAGCAGCCGGACGAACGCCTCGGTACCGGCACACCAACCCAGGCCGCCGCCGTCACGCAGCTGCACGAACACCTTGCCGGCCTCCCGCAACGCTCCCTCGGCTACGCCGTACTCGCCTCGCGTCGTCGCGCTCCATGCCAGGTGCTGCAGCGCCCAGGCCGCTCCGCGCTCGTCGCCGACCCGCCGGGCCAGGTCACATGCCTGCTGGAAGCGTTCCTCGGCGGCGCCGAGCTTGCCCTCGAAGAAGTCGATCAGGCCGAGCTGGCGGATCGCCGCGCTGGTGATGGCGTCCAGGCCGTTCTCGCCAGCCAGCACGAAGGCCTGTACCAGCGCGGTCCGGGCCGCGATGTAGTCCCGCCGCCGGGAGGCCACATCGCCGGCCACGACCAGCGCTGCCGCCCGGATCGACGGCTGCCCGGAAGCCAGCGGCTCGCGCAGGTACTGCTCCGCGTCATCCAGCCGGCGCATCCCGGCCAGTGCCTCCGCGTACGCCACGCTGGCCGGAAGCCGTGCCTCCGCGGGCGCCTGCACCGCCGCGGCGAGCCGCTCGGCGCGCAGCAGGTGCACCTCGGCGCCGGGGTAGTCGCTACGGCGCACCGCTTCCTGACCGAGCCTGGTCGAAGCCGCCAGCCCGACCCGGCCGGCGGACCAGGCCGGGTCGCTGCGCGGCAGCGCCATCTCCACCGCGAGCCGGACGGCCCGATCCGCCTGCACGCCGACGAATGCATCGACGACGCCCGGACCGCCCTCCATCTGCTCCAGTGCCCACAGCGCCGCGGCCGCGTGCCGCCGCGCTCGGTCAGCCTTGGGCAACCCCGCGTACGCGACGTCGCGGGTGAGGGTGTGCGTGAACGACCAGCGACCACGATCCTCCGGGGTGAGGATGCCGCGCTCGACCATCGCGCCCAGCTGCGGCTCGACCGAGTCCGGGTCCAACCGCGGGTCCAGCGCCGGCAGCGCAGCGGCGGGGAACGACGGGCCGAGCACCGAGGCGTCCCGCAGCAGCGCCCGTGCCGGCGGTTCCAGCGAATCGATACGGGCCGCCAGCACCGCGCGCACCCCCACCGGGATCTCGCGCGGCAGCGCGCCGACCAGCTGCCAGGTACCGTCCGCGCCCGGCCGGAGCGAGCCGTTGTCAACCAGCAGGTGCAGCATCTCGCCCAGGAAGAACGGGTTGCCCTGCGCGCGGGCGACCAGCTCCTGCTGAACCGGCTCAGCGAGTTGCGCACCGCCGAGGTACACCCGCAGCAGTCGCGCGCCGGCCGCGTCGTCCAGCGGCTCCAACGGCAGTACCTGCGGGTCCGGCATGTTGTGGAGCAAGTCCAGCGACACCGGATGCAAGACATTGGTGCGGGCCAGCCCGATCGCGAGCACCGGACCGTGCAAGCGGGCGCCGAGATCCCGCAGCGCCGCCAGCGTGGACCCTTGCGCGTGATGCAGGTCGTCAGTGATCAGCACCAGCGGGCCCTCGTCGGCCAGCGCCGCGAGCAGGGCCGCGAGCGCGTCGATCTCGCCGCGCTCCACCCGCGCACCGGGCGTGGCAGCGTCCCGCGGCAGGTCAGCCAGTCGCGGACCGTCCGGCACGTCCATCCCGAGCACCGCCATCAGCCGCTCGGCGGTCTTCGGCGCCGACCACTCCCCCCGTACGGACTGGTCGAGCCGGGCAAGCGCGCGGCTGAGCCGGTCGGCTACCTGCTCCAGGCTGTCGTCGGGCTCGATGCCGCAGGCGGTCCGCACCATCTCGGCCAACGGCTGCAGGTCACGACCGAGCCCGAACGGACTGCAGTGCCCCCACAGCACCCGCGTTCCCGGGATCTGCGCAGCGTGCCGGGCAAGCTCGCCGGCCAGTCGGCTCTTGCCCATCCCGGCATCGCCGAGGATGACGACCGTTGACGGTGCGGCGGTGTCGACCACCTTGTTCAGCGCGCCGACCAGCATGCCGAACTCGGCCTCGCGGCCCACCAGCGCCGCCTCGTCCCCGACTCCGAATCGGGTCGGGACACTCGACCTCAGCCGGACCAACTCGTATGCCTCGACCAGCTCGCGCTTGCCCTTCAGGCGCAATGGTGGAAGGCCGCGCCAGGAGGCGGACGCCATGGTGGCTGCTGCGGTCTCGCGCCCGGCATAGACCGCGCCGATGCCGGCCACGTCCGACAGCCGGCTCGCGGTGTTCACGGTGTCCCCGACCACGGTGTACGACAG